>JBBQGY010000011.1:0-22472 GCA_038323435.1 Acidimicrobiales bacterium | reverse complement strand
CGGTTATACCTGCTTGATTACTCACTACGTAGCGCGATTCACGCTTAGGTTTAGTACCCGAATTTGGCGCCATCCGAAGCGCGAAGAATTGAAGTCCATTGGAATAGCCGTCGATCGACGTCCACGTAACGTCAATTGAATGTGCCGTGATGAGAGTGGCGTGAAGATCGCTGATCGGATTGGGCGCACGCTTGAGGGTGGCGGAGAGCTGCAGGACAATAATCAAGATCGCCACGACGGCGAGTACGCCCCACATCGTGATTCGCCGAGGTCCCGATCGGTTCCCTAACGCGCGCATCGCTTCAGGATTGATTGGTAATCCGCCAATAGAAAGCGGGGAGGCGGACCGAGCCGCACGCCAAAGTGAAGGCGCCGTCAGTTGGCTACCGCATCGCGAACAACGCACGAAACCTTTGGGGTTCTCTTCAAAGCACTCGGAACAAACGAGGATCGTGCTCACGAAGTGAAGTCTCGCACCGATGATCGAAAATCACAGATCGACAGGTGTTCGACGATCGTCAATGCGCAAAAGAAGTGCCGACGACGAACGCGCCAGCGCACAAGAGTGGGGTAGTGAGGACCAAAGTAAGTGAATAACGCCAGTGATGCTCGCGTTGCATCACCGCTGGGATAGCGAAGGCGGAAGAGAATGTCGTCAATCCCCCACAAAATCCAGTCAGTAGCACCGACCTCCATTGAACGTCGCTCACACTCACGAGGCGATACGCGACGTAGCCGGCGATACCTGTTCCGACGACATTCGCGAGAACGGTTGCCCAGGGTCTCGACGTTGGATGACGGCGTCGAACGACGTATTCCATCAGAAAGCGAATGACGCATCCAAATGCTCCAGCAACCGTGACGAAGAGAAGCGTCATCGCGACCACCGCCTTAATCCGAGCCACGCCCCGAAGAAGCCACTGAGGATTGCCATTGCCGCCACTAAAAGGCACCCAGCAATGGACCGGTGCCACAAGACGTCAAAATCGACGAAGAGGCCCGAATAGGACGTCAGTCCACCGAAGAACCCAGTAATTATGAGCAATCGTGCCAGATCGTTCGGATCGTGCCCTTTCAGAGAACCTCGCAACAGGCGCGTCACGGCAATGACGCCAACAAAATTAATGGCCAGCAGCACCCACGGTATGTAGTCGGAAAATTTAGGTGCAGAATTTTGAAGCGGAGCGTAGCCACACCAGCCATTCGCCGGGCACCGTGGGTCATTAATTTTTAATAACAAATCGCGCAACAGCGTTCCCACGCCGCCGCCGCCCGCCACCGTCAGAATTGCGAAGAGAAGTTGTCGTGGGCTGAGCGAGGTGTTTGGACGCATGGGTACCACGAACCTACTTTGGGCGCGGATCGGGTGGTGACACCTAAAATGGTGGGAGAGGGCGCAAACTAACCGACATGGGCGTTTTCTCATTCACTTTACATAACGTACATTATCGGCGAACAAGGTTCAACCTCCTGATATACTTTCCCGCATGAGACGGCTACTTTGTGCAGCGCTAGTGGTAGGTACGCTCATGGGCGCTACCGTGCTACCCGCCTACGCCGATCCAATTCCTAACAGATTGTCCATGTCGTTTGACTACAGCGACAACGCGGCGCCCGCGTCGGCCAGTACTGGTCTGTTCAACGTCATTGTCGACGTGCTGCCAGTGCACAGCTCGGGACTCATTCGTATGGTGGCGGTCGCGCCGAGCGAAGCCAACGTCGCCAACGTCGTGTGTAAGTTTCAATGGATTGACCAGAAGCAAGTTGAATGTTCGTTCAATTTCACCGCAACGGGCGTGTGGGCAATTCACGCGCAGTACCAGGTTGTCCCCAACGCCGATGTTGTTTCTACAGCAGTAACAAACTTACGCGTAGGTAATTAACGCAAAGTAGTCAGTTCGCTGGCCCCTGGAGTTTCCTAACGTTCAAGTTCGAGTCACCAACTGGTTGAACGTGTGGCTCCCCTGCTCCTCCTCGTACCTTCGCCTCGCCGGAACACGCGGGTGTCCTACACTTCGTCGAATGGACTCATTATTTGATGTGCAGGGCAAGGTCGTACTCGTCACCGGTGGCAGTCGCGGTATTGGAGCGATGATCGCACGGGGTTTCGTCGAGGCTGGCGCCAAGGTATACATTTCGTCGCGAAAAGCCGACGTCGGTGACGCTCTCGCCAAGGAGTTGTCGCAGTTCGGTTCGTGCACGTCGCTCCCGGCGGACCTCTCCACCGAAGCCGGTTGCCAAGGTCTCGCGAACGAACTCACGTCGCGCGAACATCATCTTGACGTTCTGGTCAACAACGCCGGCGCCACCTGGGGTGCGCCCATGGCTGACTACGACGAAGCGGCGTGGGAGCGCGTCCTCGCGCTCAACGTCAAGGGCATCTTCCACATCACGAAATTTCTGCGAACACTGCTCGAAATGAACGGCACCGCGAACAATCCGTCACGGGTGATCAATATTGGTTCCATCGATGGTTTGCACGTGCCGGCAATGGAGACTTTTGCCTATTCCGCCTCGAAGGCCGCCGTGCACCAGTTGACTCGTCACCTCGCGAAGTTCTTGGCACCCAACGTCACGGTGAACGCAATTGCACCCGGTCCGTTTGAATCCAAGATGATGCGCTCAACGCTCGACGCGTTTGGTGACGCGATCGCCGACGCCGCACCGATGAAGCGAATTGGCAAGCCGTCGGACATGGCCGGCGCGGCGATCTTCCTTGCATCGCCGGCCGCCAGTTACATCACGGGCGTGATACTGCCCGTTGATGGAGGAATAGCAACCCTGGCTTAAGCCGACGGCTTCGTGCCCAGCGTCACACCGATGCTGACGTGCTTCTTGCCGCGCACGATATGCAGCTTGATCGTGTCACCGGGCTTGAGCGCTGAAATGACGCTGCTGACGTCTTGGGCACTCGCAATTTTGATCGCGTTGATGCCGACAATAATGTCGCCTTGCTTGAGTCCGGCCGACGCAGCGCCGGTACCGGCAATGACGCTCGTGACAACGGCACCCGTCGACACGGTGAAGCCGTACTGGGATTGCAGTGAGGGACTCATCGACATAATCTCGACCCCAATAAACGCTCCGTGACTGACGACGCTCTGACCGGCTTCGAGTTGCTTCAAGAGCGACTCGATAGTCGCCACCGGAATCGCGAAGCCAATGTTCTGGGCGCTCGTTCCATCGGGGAGGGAGCCCGCGACCGCGGTGTTCATGCCAATGACATCGCCGTGCGAATCGAGCAATGGCCCGCCCGAGTTGCCGGGATTAATCGCGGCGTCGGTCTGGATCATGTTGTTAAGTGTCTCCGATGAGGAGCTAGAACCGGCGGTCACGGTACGGCCGAGAGCCGACACAATGCCTTGAGTGACCGTGGGGGTGCCCGCGGCGAGTCCTAGCGCGTTTCCAATTGCGACCACCGCATCACCTACTACCAACGACGTTGAATTTCCGAAGGTGACGGCCGGCAGGCCCGACGCATTGTTGACTTTGATCAGAGCCACGTCGTCAATCGCGTTGGTGCCGATGAGAGTTGCGGGGAGGCTTTTCGTCGAGCCGGTCGGCGTCACCGTGATGGTGCCCCCGTGCACGGCGGCGGCGATGACGTGGTTATTGGTGATCACGTAACCCTTGGACGAGATGATCATCCCCGTGCCCTGGTCTTCGGATCCCTGACCCTTCACGTCAATCGAGACAATGGACGGCTCGACCTTTTGGACGAGTGAAGGAATCGTGAGGCCGGTCGGCAACACCGCCGCACCGGGAGAGTTGTTATTCGTGCGCACGGGAATCGATCCGGTAACCGACGATGACGACGAGGCGAAATGTCCCGCCAATCCCCCAACGAGGGCTGCCACCAGGAGCAACGAGATACGACTCGACCACAGGGTCCGCTTGGTCCGGTCCTGGGACGCGAGTGGTGCCTCGTCGACGATGGGTGGGGCGACGTAGCGCGTGGCGTCAGAATGCGGTGGCGCGAATGGCTCGGGATTCTCGACCATCGGGCCGGTGTTTTCGACCACCGCCTCACCGGAGGCACTCTGCGTCGAATCTGGTTCGGGTGTTCCAAAGGGGAGATCGCTCACAGCGCCATGCTAGGCACTAGTTTCTAAAATTGGTTTAAGTCCGAGTGAAATGTTTGCGTAATCGTGAGCGGCTAGATTGGATTGCCTATGTCGCGTCGCATTGAGATTGAAATAACTAGCTTGAATGGCGACGTGGCCACTTGGCGCGCCGCGGGAGCAAAGCAACCCAAAGGTGTGTTGAGTGCCGCTCTCGTACCCGGCGGTCCCGTTGTGGGCAACGTCTACCGGGCTGACGTCGAGCAGTACATGGAGGGCATTGAAGTCCTCTCGGTGATGGCGCCCAAGACCGCGTCGCCCGTTGATCCACGTAACGAGCGCGTTCAGTTGATTCCGTCAGCGAAGCAGGGACCCGACGTCGTCGTTACTTACGCGCCCAAGGGCCGCGGCGGCGCTCGACGCGAGGGTGGTCGTGACGCCGGTCCCAGTCGTCGCGATGGCGCTCCCAGTCGTCGCGATGGCGCTCCCAGTCGTCGCGAAGGCGGCCCCGGTCGCCGTGAAGGCTCTGAAGGACGCGAAGGTGGACCCGGCCGTCGCGAAGGTGGACCCGGCCGTCGTCCAGGGAGCGAACAGCGCGAGAGCGTTGAAGGCCGTAGTGACGCGTCAAAGCGTCCTTCGAGTCGTCCAACTCAATCCAAAGAACGTGGAGCTGACACCGGCGCAGATCGAGTTCCCCGTGGTCCACGTACCGAGCGCACGTCACGCCCGAGCCGTCCCGCACGCCCCACCGGTCCCCAACCGGCGCCGATGTCGACGATCCATCGCAACGCACTGCTCGCCACACTCTCCCCCGAACAACTTCCCGTGGCTGAACAACTGTTGCGAGGCGGCATGCCCGCAGTACGCACAGCCGTCGCCGAACAGAATCAAAACGCTGCAGCCCAGGGACGTCCGACAATTGATCCCGTCACCATTGATCGCATCGCCGAAGATCTACTAGGTAAGACGAATCTGGCCCTCTGGAAGGATCGCGCTACTGGTGCCGTCGGCGCCGGACGTGAACTGCGTCTGCGCGATTTGCGCGCGGTCGTGACGTCGGCCAAGACGGTGTCACTCGATGATGATGCCCGAGTTCAGTTGAAGGAACTTCAGGTCGCGCTGACCGCTCGTCTCGAGCACCTTCGCACTCAGTGGAACGAACGACTCGAAACAGCGGTTGCCGCAAAGAACGTGAAAGAGGCGCTGAGCCTCGTTGCTCGACCACCGGACATGTCAACGAGGGTAAGCGCCGATATGGCCGCCAAAGTGGTGGCGATCACCTCTGAGGCGCTCACGGCGGATCAGGACCCGACGCTGTGGAAAGAGATCGTCACATTGACTGTCGATACCTCGATCCGTCGCAACGTGAAGCCACTGGGTATCCCCAACGATGAGTCGTGCAAAGCGGTGGCCATCCACAACGCGGGGGCGATCCCCGAGTTGGCGAAGTTGCTGGGCATGCGAGTGCCTCCGCCACCACCGCCAACGCGGATAGTGCGTCGGCCAGTTAGTCGCCGCGCATCGTAAGGAGTCGGGCCTTCCAGCCAATCGACTCATAGATTGACTTCGTGCCTCGATCCCCCGGGAGCGCGTACGCGTCCTTGGGAGGATTCTCGAGGGCCAACAGAGTGCGTAACATCAATTTGGCACAGCCGCCGCGCCGCGCCGATGGCACCACGTACAGCGCCTCGATCAGTTCACCGCGGTGGATCGCGAATCCCTGGGCGACACCGTCGTCGTCGAGGATCCACAGTGCGCGTTCCTCGATCAAGTGATCAAGGTATTCGTCCGTCGTACGGCCGCCCTGCATGGTCGCGAGTAACTGAGTACCACCCCGATGAGCACGAAGCCCCTTTTCGGCCACAACCATTAGGGCCAAAAGTTCTGGTGAACTCGTGCGGGCCACGTGAACGTTCATAGTCAGTCGTTGCTTAGTGCGCCGCGACTACGAGCACCGGATGGTCATACACAGTCACGACAGAGCATGTGCGGCCGGTCGGCCAGTTGGCTCGTCTTCTTCAACAGACGACACGAACCGCAGCGGAACTCATCTTCCTGCTTGGGAAGAATCGTTTCGGCGGGATCGACCAACGTGTCTACTTCGCCCGGTACCTCGTCATCGTCTTCGGGCGTTGAGGTACGACGAATTGTTTCGGCGAGCACTTCGTCGAGAGCGAGTTCAATATCGGCGTCGTCGACGACATCGTCGTCTTCCACGACGACGACTTCGGGCACTACTTCATCATCCTCGACGTCTTCGACATCGTCCACGTCAACAACGTCCTCCACGTCTTCGCCGTCGACAACGTCGTCGCCATCTTCAATTTCGTCGTCAGGGACGATTTCCTCATCGAAACCTTCGGCGAGCTCTTCCTCGTCGAAAACCTCTTCTGTTTCAGCGTCGCTAGACATAAATTCCTCTTCTGTAGCGCTGGAAGTGTAGAGCCTTTTTACGAAGCGATGACGCGTTTTAACATAAAGAATGCATAATGCCTGAATTATCTAACGATTTTTTTGGTTTCTTTCGGCCGCTCGCTCGGCTTCTAGCCTTTCGAGGTCAGTATCAGAGAAATCCACGTAGCTCATGGAGTCGGCAATGGTTCGGTGCCCGGCCCGCTCTCTTATCAGTCGCGCCATCTCCTGGGCCACACGACGGTAGCTGGGGTGCCCCTGGGGGCTCGATCGCAGTTCGATGAGGTGCATTGCCTCTCGAGCGTTCATTTGCATGACGTAGCGGATTCGAAATGCGAGCGCTACCGAGTACTGCGCCTGCTCGGGAAACTCGGCGCGCATGTCGTAGTAGAGATCGGCGGACCGACCGAGCGACTCCTCGTACCGTTCAGCGAGGCCTGCTTCACGCACTACCTCGGGGACGTCGTAGCCGAGTTCCACGGTGAGTGGTTGGAACTCAATCGTGAGAAGTCGGTGACGCTGCAGATCGCGAAATGCTCCGTAATCGGTCACGAGTTCGAACCGGTAGTCGGTGCGTTCGAATGCGCGCCCCGGACGATGACGGCGGTTCTTCCGCTCGCCAACATAGGTCGTCATGAGGGCCAGTCGCTCCTGCGCGTTCATTGCAGTGACCCGGCGCCCGGCTTCGTCGTGGGACACGTTCGAGTTCCCAAAGACGATTGCTTCGAGCACGCGTTGTTCGCCGTCGGGATCGAAATCAATGAGTCGCACCTGTTCGTCGGGTTCGCTCTGTTCGACGGTCTCCCACATCGACGCAATTAGTGCCTTGGTCGATCCGCTGGTCTCGGCCATGTAATTCGTCCACGCCACACCTCGTTCGGCGACGTCAATTCGCTTCAGAAAAGATGGTACGACTTTGGATAGTTCGACCAGCATCAGTTCGGCGTAGTGGCGTACCTCGGGCAGCCGGTGCGCGCGCATGTGCATTAACAGCGACTCGTAGGCCTGCCCCGATGCGTAGATCCCGAGGTTCGAGAGGGCGCTCGCGGGCAGCAGGCCCCGCATGGCGTCGAGGGCCTTCGCACGGATTGCCTGGCGATAGACGAAGTCGGTGTCCTCGGGTGTTTTGGGAAACTTCCTGCCCAGCCATTCGGTGAGGACCGGCAAAAGTTCGGCGTACGTGTCGAACATCCGATCCATCTCACCCACGTAACGAGCCCCAAAACGCGACTCGAGAACGTCGTGGTCGCGGTAGAAACGGTAATGACCGTTGCCCAGTCGTCGGTCGTAGCCGAGGTACCGCGTTGACTGTTCCAGGTAACTCATGAGTCGACCCCACTCGAGGACTTTGGTCAGTATGTTGCTCGCCTGCTCGCAGGCCAAATGGACACCACCGAGTTGTGCGACCGAGTCGTCGCCGTACTCGTAGAAAATGCGCTGGTAGAGCTCGTCGGCGCGATCCACGCCCACGGTGGCGTCGACGGTGGCGTCGCCACTCAGGTCCAGGTCACCCACGAATTCATCGAGGAACAGTCGACGCAGGCTCTTGGAGGATCGCGAGTATCGCGCGAAAAGTGCGCCCTTCACCACTTCGGGCAAATTCACCAGTGCGAACACGGGACCTTCTAAATTCGTCACGTAGCGGCGAAGGATGGCGGTTTCGGATTCGGTGAACTCTTCTTCGACGTAGGAGTGCATGGGTTAATGAGGTTAGAGGCGAAATCAGCTGGAAGGGTGGACGCTGGACGCACCCGCGACGACACTGCGCAGTACCGCGTCGCGGGCCTCACCAGCCACCTCAGCCACCGCAGAGAGGTGGTTCATTCGGGCCAATTGCTCACAGAGGTCGGCCACCTGTTTCGCGTTGCGCACAAAGTCGCCGGGCGACGTCTGGCCAATTTCCACGTCCGCGAGGTCGAGGACCGTACTGAGCGACGCTCCCCTGGCCCATGCCGCAATCGTCGTAGCGAATTTTCCGTCCGGTTCTTTTGCCGTCGGAACCTTGAATCGACTCTCGACCTCTCTGATCCGTACGCCAATCAAGGTGATTTCGGCCAATCGGTCGTTGATGTTGACTCGCCGTTCCTGACCGAGGCGGTCGTTGAGTGAACGCTTCTTCTTCGTGGTGACATGTTTCGCGGCGTTAGGCGCGCGAGTACTTCGCTTGGATTCAAACACGAAGCACGACAAGAGTCCGGCGAGTTGGGCCGCTTCGAGATCTTCGAAAACTCCTGCGCTTATCGACTCGGCGATGAGCAAGTCACATTCGTGATAAATGGAACGCAACAGTTGTCCGTTCGGCGTGAGTCGCCATCCATCGGCGTAGCCGAGCTCTTCGAGAACGTGGTGTCGCGCTACCATCTGCTCACCGAGAGGCCTCTTGGATCCCGTCGGGCGGTGATCGGCTTCGAACTGGGCGTAGGACCGTTGGACTACTTCGAGCGCGGTATCAAATTCGAAATGGTTGATCAAATTGGCGGTGAAGTTATAGGTAGGACGAAACGACGAGTGGAGGTCCGACGGTGGTGCGAGTGCGACGCGTCCAATGTCGTGCAGCGCCACTTCGGTGGCGAAGCAGACGATGGCGTGTCCTTCGTCATCGAGGCCGCGACGTCCGGCTCGGCCGGTCATCTGTGAGAACTCCGCACTCGTGAGAAATCGACGTCCGGCGTCGGAGTATTTGGAGAATCGTTCCAGTGCGACGGAACGCGCTGGCATGTTCACGCCGAGTGCGAGGGTTTCGGTTGCGAAAACCACGGCGAGCAGGTTCAACTCGAAGCAGGCCTCCACAATCTCGCGAAACGCGGGCACCATGCCGGCGTGGTGCGCGGCGATCCCTCGACGTACGCAATCAATAAAGTCGGTGTACTCGAGCGCCTTAAGGTCGTCGTCGGAGAATCCGGAGAGTCGGGACTGAGCGATTCGCTCGATCTCCCTTCGCTCGTCAGGCGACGTGAAAAGTAGACCGTCGCGACGGCACTGGTGCATTGCGTCATCACAGGCTGCACGCGAAAAGATGAAGACAATAACCGGCAGTAGGTCGTGATGTTCGAGGGCGATAAGCAGCTCGCTTCGCCGCGGTGCGCGAAAGGGCGGCGGCGGAGCACTGGTCTTTGGACCCTTCCACTTGGGGCCGGGTCGGAATTTACGTGTCGCCTTCATCATGTTGTCAATACGTCGCGACTCGTCCGAGAGCCGTTGCCCGTCGAGCAGATCAAGAATCTCGGCACCCGGCTGACCACGACGAACGATGGCGAGGTGGTTGTGCAACTGGATTGGACGGGTCTTTTCCACGACGATCGCGGTCGGCCCGCGAACTTCGCTGAACCATTCGCCGATGAAATCGGCGTTGCCAATCGTCGCCGACAGCGCCACGAATCGCACCGCCGACGGCGTCAGAATAATGACTTCCTCCCAGACCCCTCCTCGAAATGGGTCCTGGAGGTAGTGCACCTCGTCGAGGATGACCAGACCGAGCGTTACTAGCTGGTTGGACTCAGTGAGCAACATGTTGCGAAGTACTTCGGTCGTCATCACAATCACGTCCGCACCGTGATTGAGAGAGGTATCGCCGGTTAAGAGGCCCACGCGCTGAGCGCCGAAGATCGCACTGAGCTCGTTGTACTTCTGATTGGAGAGGGCTTTCAGGGGGGTCGTGTAAAAGGCCCGCTCCCCTCGTTCGAGCACTCGGCCGATCGCGTAGTTGGCGATGAGCGTCTTTCCCGAACCGGTTGGCGCGCTGGCGAGAACGTTAACGTTCTCGTCGATCGCGTTGATGGCGTTGACCTGGAATGGATCGAGTCCAAAACCGAGCCCGTCAGTGAATCGGCTCCGATAGTCGGTCACGGTCATTTACGGAACAGTTTGCCTATACCAATGGCGAAGAAATAAAAGACGGTAAGTGGCACCGCAAGGGCCAGCATCGAGAGTGGATCGCCACTGGGCGTGACAACCGCGGACACAATCGTGATCGCGACCAGCGCGTAGCGCCACGCCCGTAACAGCTGTCGTGGCGTGACGGCGCCGACGAGCTCCAACGCCACGAGTACCACGGGAAACTCGAACGTGATACCGAAAATAAACATCATGAGAAGAAAGAGCGTGAGGTATTGATTGGGGTTGTACTCGGTGATGAGCGACTTGCCACCAATTGACTCAAGAAACGCGATCGCGTGGCCGAAAGAGAAATACGCCACCGTGATGCCGGCGGCGAAGAAGAAGAGTGAAAAGGCTACGAAGGGAATGGCGTACTTACGTTCCCTAGTCCTGAGCCCGGGCGTCACGAACCTCCACGCCTGCCAAAACAACACGGGAGACGAGAAGATCAGGCCGCCGAAGAAACCAATCTTGATACGTAACGACAGACCGTCGAGGGGGTTGGTCACGAGGAATTTGCAGTGACCCGGGGTAGCCGCGCAGTACGGCCTTTGTAAAATATGAAGGATCTGGGGGTAGATCGCGAATGCGACGACGCCCAAGATGACGACGGTCGCGGCACAAATTAGAAATCTCCGTCGGGCTTCTCCGAGGTGTTCGGCGAGCGTCATGCCGGTTGCGGCCTTTTCGAATCGGGACATTCTCGCCTTAGTTCATCGACGGATCGGGGGGTGCCGCACGATCCGCTCGTTGCGTTGATCGCGATGGTGGTGGTCGTAGTAATGGCGGCCCTGAGGGAGGTACTGATTCGACGCCAATCGGCCCCGTGAGTCCCGGTCCCGGTACGGGCGAGTCACGCGCTTCGGCCTGGTCGGCGAGTTGGTTGAGAAGATTTATCGGGCTTCGGGCCATTCGCGCAATGTCGCCGGTGCTCGGCAGATCGGGCAACGCTTCACGAACTTCGGATTCGACTCGTTCCTGCAGCCGTTTCATCGCACGCCAACTTGTTCCTAATTTGTGCGCCACTTCGGGCAATTTGTCGGGTCCTAGTAACAACAAGATCACGACAACAATGATCATGATCTTGATTGGATTGACGCCGAACATCAACCCATTCTATGGGTGTCGACTAGAGGACACCGATGCGGTTTAAGGGCCAAATTCGAATGAAGGCCTTGCCAATAATGTCCGATCTGGTGATAGTCCCCCACATTCGGCTGTCGCACGAATTTGAGTGGTTATCGCCCATCATGAAGAAGTGATTGCGGGCAATCGTGACGGGCGTGATCGCCTGACCGAGGGGCTCGGTGTGCGTCCAATTTTCGTTGAACGCAACTCCGTTGACGAAAATCGTGTTGCCCTTTGAGCTAAGGCGATCGCCCGGCAGCCCGATGACCCGCTTAACTAGGTCGGTCACCGGATCCCCACAGTTCTCGGTCGGCGGGGCTTTAAAGACGAGCACGTCGCCGCGGTTCACGGTACCAAAATTCACGCTCAGTTTGTTCACGATGATGCGGTCGCCAATTTGCAACGTTGGCTCCATGGACGCCGACGGAATAAAGAATGTCTGAAAGGCGAAAGTGCGTAGGACGAATGAGACTACGACCGCCGCAATAATAATAACGACCCATTCGAGGAGAACGCGTCGTCGGCGAGGTCGATTCACTGTTGTGACATTTCGCGATGGCTCCTCTTCGAGCGTGGTGACGAGGGCGGGCTCTGCGGGGGAATCTTCAGACACCATGCAAGGCTACTCGGGCCATCCGTGACGCTCGAGAGAGGCCAGCAGCTTCTGGAATCGATCGTCGGTACTTTTGAATGGATCTTTCAACAGTACGGTTCGTTGCATTTCGTCATTCAACTTAAGGTGCACCCAGTCCACCGTATAGTCGCGGCGCCACTCTTTGGCGGCCTTGATAAACGTGCCACGCATGTGCGCGCGCGTGGTCGCTGGTGGCGTGTGGGTCGCGGTCGCGATCTGATCGTCGGTCACGACGCGACGATAGTGGTCACGCATCTGACGTCGGTAATACAGCCCTCGTTCGAAACTGGTGTCGTGGTATAGAAGATCGATGAGGGCAATCTTCGGGTCGCTCAGTTCGACGCCGCTGCGTTCGCGTTCGCGTTCGATGATTTGTAATTTGGCAATCCAGTCGACGCGATCGGCCAGACCCATGGGATCATTTCGATACTGCTCAATCACTTCGCGCCAGAGGCGCACGGCGTGTACTTGATCGTCGGGCAGGCTGTGGCTCTCGACGAAAGTTTCGGCACGTTCGCACAAGTCGTCTTGAATTTCGAGCGCGGTGAGGTCACGTCCGTTCGCCAGTTTTACGGGCTCTTTGCTCCAGAGATCGTACGAGATATCGCGAAGTGCGTTAATGGGTGACGCCATGTTGTAATCACGTAAGACCGTGTTGCGGTCTTCGATCATGGCGAGGACCACCGCGGACGTGCCGAGTTTTAAGTACGTCGCAAACTCGCTCATGTTGGAGTCGCCCACTATGACGTGCAATCGCCGGTACTTCTCGGGGTCGGCGTGCGGCTCGTCACGCGTATTAATGATTGGGCGGCTGCGCGTTGTCGCCGACGAGATAGCTTCCCAGATGTGCTCGGCGCGTTGGCTCATGGAGTACGCGGTGCCCTTGGCGTTGGTGACCACTTTGCCGGCGCCAGTAAAAATCTGACGACTGATGAGAAAGGGAATGAAGACTTGCTCGAGACGAGTCAGATCGTCGATTCGCTCGATGCAGTAATTCTCGTGACAGCCGTACGAATTGCCCGTCGAATCGGTGTTGTTCTTAAAGAGGTAGATCTCACCACGAATTCCTTCGTCGCTCAACTGACCCTGCGCGTATTCGACCAGTTCGCGCAGGATTGACTCACCGGCCTTGTCCTGGGCCACGACGTCACTCAGTGAGTCGCACTCGGCGGTGGCGTATTCGGGGTGACTGCCGACGTCGAGGTAGAGCCGGCTGCCATTCTCGAGAAACACGTTGCTCGACCGACCCCAGGCGACAACCTTGCGAAAGAGGAACCGCGACACTTCATCGGGACTGAGACGACGTTGGCCCTTCAGTGAGAAGGTGATGCCGTATTCAGTTTCGATCCCGTAGATGCGTCGTAACATCGTCTGACCCTTGCTGATCGCTCAGCGCAGGAGCTCGCTCACTTGATCGTCACTGAGCCGCTGGAACGTTCGTCGGTCGCCGCGGTCTTCGAGGATGCCAACTTCGAGTTCGTTCGCGCCGATGGTGCGGTCGGGTCCGGCAAGTGCGCCCACCGCATTCTTTAACGTGGTCGCGAGTGATTCGAGCGAGTCCTCTGATGCCTCGAATCGCGACTTAATCGTTTCGGCGTCACCTCCGAGTACTGCGAAACGCGGCTCGTCGGAAATGGTGCCCTCGTAGGCGATGCGGTAGAGCTTCGTGGGACGAACTCGGTTACCGAGTTGGGCGACGAGAATCTCAACTTCGAGTGGCTTTTGACCCTCGGTGAACATGTCGCCGAGATGCTGGGCGTAGTAGTTGGCGAGCGCGCGCGCGTCGACATCACTCCTCGAGTACGTAAAGCCCGTTCCATCGGCCCAGCGAATACCCGCCTCACGAAGGCGATCGAATTCGTTGTACTTGCCCACGCCCGCAAACGCAATGCGGTCGTAGACCTCGGAAATCTTGTTGAGCGACGCGGAGGGATTCTCTGCGACCATAATCACGCCCGCATCGTAAATCGCCGCGACGATGGATCGGCCCCGGGCGATGCCCTTTTGAGCAAACTCGGCTCGATCACGAATGAGTTGCTCGGGGGCGACGTAAAAATAGTTGGTCATCGCAGTGATCCGCCCGCGACCCCACCGGACTCCGTGCGACGCTGATTGATTACACGAAAGCGGCTCTCGATATCATCGGGCGCCAACTCCTGAAAGCCGTTGGCCGAGATGGTGACCATCATGGGGTAGAGGTTGCGCACGAAATCGGGGCCACCGGTACTCGGATCGTTATCGCCCGCTTCGTAGATGGCGAGCGCGCCGAGGTCGAGCGCTGCTTCGAGGTCGAGGTCGGCGCGGTACCCGAGTCGTAGCGTGTTCTCGGCGAACGGCGAACCAGATCCAATCGTGGAAAAATCAAAACGTTCGTAGCATCCACCAGCGCCGTCGTATTCGAAAATACGTCCCGTGCGATGGCTGAGATCCCAACCGGCGAGTAACGGCAATACCAGGAGCGGAGTCGAGAGGTTGTTGCGCTGAATGATGGGCGAAAGGTAGTTGGCCTTGCCTTCGAGGCTGAGGGCGGAGTCGGTCATCTTTTCGTAATGCTCGAAGGACAGTTGCGCCATTCGGATGAACTCCATCCCGCGCGCGGCGGTGCCCGAAATTGCGAGCGCCGTATAACGATCGGCAGCTTCAATCTTTCGTACATCGCGGCTTGCGATGTAGTGACCCGTTGCCTGACGGTCGCCGACCATGACCACTCCTCGGTCGTAACGAACGGCAATGACAGTCGTCGCGTGACGCGACGAAGTGTCAGAAGAGTTCTGCGCGACCGTTAATCGGGCCGTCTCGGCGTAGTGGAAGAAGGATGGCCCAGGATCGTCGTGAGCGCGAAACAGCGGAAGACCCATTCCTACTCGCCGCCCTTTTGGACGTAATTGCGAACGAACTCCTCGGCGTTCTCTTCGAGAACTTCGTCGATTTCGTCGAGTAAGTCATCGAGGTCGGCCTTCAACTGGTCACCCTTGGTCGCATCAACCGAAACGTCAGACGCGGTTTCACTGGCACGCTCGGTGCGCTGTTTTTGAATTCTCTCTTGTTCACTCATGGTTTCTGTTCTACCTGTCTAGCGCCTCTAAGAGGTCAACTGCCGTCGCACTCGTTTCTAGCAAGTCCGCGGTGAGAAGTTGCGTACCCCTCAGCGGATCGAGCATAGGGACTCGTCGCAGCGGTCCCTCTCCGAGATCAAAGACGACCGAATCCCAATTCGCCGCCACGATCTGGTCGGGATAACGCGCGACGCACTGACCTCGAAAATAGGCTCGCGTCGATGGTGGTGGATTGTGAATCGCTTCACGAATAGCCTCACTCGAATGGAGTTCGCGTAGCCCTACGCGTTGAGCGAGTGAGCGCTCTGGACGCACGTCGTGATATTGAAGGTCAATGGCGCGTAGGTGCGCGTCGTGGAGACCGAGTGAGTATCGATCGCGGTAGCCATTGACAATTCGAAGTTTCGCCACCCAATCAACACGGTCAGCGACCGAGTCACTATCGTCACGGACCCCGTCGAGCATCTCGCGCCACTGCGTGAGTATGAGTTCTACCTCTTCGATGGCGGCGACGGCCTCGGTGTTCTCCACCGAGGCGAAGTCGCGCGCCAAGTGCCATAGCTGATCTTGGAAATCCCACGCCGTGCGCCTCCGGTCGTCCTCACAGAGGACTGCGTGTTGGAGTGTCGTGTCGAGCGAAAATGAGCGAACCGCCTGTACCGCGTGGCGCGGCGGACTCGGGAATCCGCCGACGCCACGACCCTCGAGCACGGTTAAGAGCAGCGCCGTTGATCCGAGTTTGACGAATGTGGCGGTCTGGCTGAGATTGGCGTCACCAATGATCACGTGCAGTCGACGGAACCGTTCGGCGTCGGCGTGCGGTTCGTCGCGCGTATTGATAATTGGTCGCTTTAGTGTGGTCTCGAGACCGACCACTTCTTCAAAGAATTCGGCCCGTTGACTGAGCTGGAATGCCGGATTCGATTCAATCCCCGACTCGGTTTCGGCGCCGACTTTGCCCGCCCCGACCACGATTTGACGCGACACGAAGTGGGGCACCAGGGCGCGCACGATCTTCGAGAACTCGACGTCGCGGTCGACGAGGTAGTTCTCGTGCGTACCGTACGAATTTCCTTTGCCGTCGGAATTGTTTTTATAGAGTGAGATGGCCTGATGCACTTCGAGAGACTGATTGGCGACGTGTTGGGCTCGGCGCATGACCTCTTCGCCGGCGACGTCAAAGAGCGTGGCCTCCATCGGTGTGCGACACTCGGGTGAGGAGTATTCGGGGTGGGCGTGATCGACGTAGAGCCGTGCACCGTTGGACAGCACCGTATTCGCGAGATGGGTTTCGACGACCGGGGCGAACGACATGAGAGTAGCCAGTCCCCTCGCGTCGACGCCAGGAGTCTCACCCTCGAAGTCCCAATTAATGCGGGTGCGACCTTGTTGCGCGTAGGCATTCACGATGATGCTCGACGCAACTATCGGATCAAGATCCGGTCCGCCGGCAATCCCGTACTCGGTCTCAATTCCGAGAACCTTTGCGATGGGCATTAACTAAAGGTACTGACCCGTGCCGACGTGCTGAATAGAGCGGCCGCCTTCTTCGGCCTTCTCCTCGCGATTGATGAGCGTGCGGATGAAAATGATTCGTTCACCCTTCTTACCCGACACGCGAGCCCAGTCGTCGGGGTTCGTGGTGTTGGGTAGGTCTTCGTTTTCACGAAACTCTTGACGAATCGATTGCAGCAGGTCGTCGCCTCGCAGCCCACGTCCCTTATCGGCGATCTCTCGCTTGACAGCCAGTTTCTTGGCGCGACGGACGACGTTCTCAATCATGGCGCCCGACGCGAAGTCCTTGAAGTACAAGACCTCCTTGTCGCCGCCCTGATACGTAACTTCGAGAAAGCGGTTTTCGTCGTGCACGCGGTACATGTCAGCGACGGTCTCTTCAATCATCGCCGTAATTGCCTTCGCTCGATCGCCCCCACCCAGATCGCGCACGGTCGACTCATCGATGGGTAGTTCGGTGTGCAAGTAACGCTGAAATATCTGTGTCGCAGCGTCCTCGTTCGGGCGCTCAATCTTGATTTTCACGTCGAGTCGGCCCGGTCGCAGAATTGCGGGGTCGATCAGATCTTCTCGGTTCGTTGCGCCAATAACAATGACGTCACGCAACGACTCGACACCGTCAATCTCGGCGAGGAGTTGGGGAACAACGGTCGACTCCATGTCCGAACTGATGCCGGTACCACGGGTGCGAAAGAGTGAGTCCATCTCGTCGAAGAAAATAATGACCGGCACACCCTCTTCAGCCTTCTCGCGGGCGCGTTGGAACACCACGCGAATCTGTCGCTCGGTCTCGCCCACGTACTTGTTCAGGAGTTCGGGTCCCTTGATGTTCAGGAAATATGAACGCACATTGCGATTACCGGTCAGTTCTGCGACCTTTTGCGAGAGCGAGTTTGCGACGGCCTTCGCGATGAGAGTCTTGCCACACCCCGGAGGTCCATAGAGGAGAATGCCCTTCGGCGCGGGAAGGTCGTAGTCATTGAAGAGTGCGCGGTGGAGATACGGCAGTTCCACCGCGTCGGTGATCGCTTCAATCTGGCTGTCGAGCCCACCAACGTCGGCGTAGGTAACGTCCGGAACCTCTTCGAGTACGAGCTCTTCGGCATCTTGGCGAAGGAGTTTCTCGGTGAGTAAATTTGAGCGAAGGTCGAGCACGAGAGCGTCGCCGCTGCGAAGTTTCACGTGGCGCAGTGAGTCGGCGAGTTCGACCACCCGTTCTTCGTCCGCGCGCCCGTAGACGAGTACGCGGCGCTCGTCGAGCACTTCCTTGACGGTCACCACCTCACCTTGGCCGTCGGATTCGCGCACGCCAATGATCGTGAACGATTCATTGAGCACCACTTCATTTCCACGGTCAATCTGGCCCGGATCAAGTCCCGGGTGCAACGCCACGCGCATTTTGCGACCCGACGCGAAGATGTCGACGGTGCCGTCGTCGTTGAAGTCAATGAACGTCCCGTAGACCGCGGGCGGCTGGGTTAACTTCTCTACTTCGTCGCGTAACGCCGCAATCTGATCGCGCGTCTGTTGAATGGTGATGGTGAGTTTCTCGTTGTTCGATCGAGTCTGGGCGAGTTGGCCCCGTGCTTCGAGCAGCTTCTCTTCGAGCATTTCAATTCGTCGATTGGCCTGCTCGACATCGTTCGCCACCGAACCACGCGGCGAACTGAGGACAATTTGGTCGTCGTGCTCTTCACCGTCGTGATTATCGAAGGGTCCTGAGCGTTCCATAACCTCACCCTAGTGAGCGACACGGATGGGCAGTGGTCACCCGTAGAGGGCAACCCCGCTAGAGTGGCTTGACACAAAGTGCCACGGAGGACAGGTAAATGAAGGTTTGGATCGACCAAGATCTATGCACGGGTGACGGACTCTGCGAAGAGATTTGTCCCTCGGTGTTTACTCTGCTCGACGACGGCCTTGCTTACGTGAAGCAGGGCGACGAGGTTTTCAGCTCACCTGGCGGTGCCGAAGGATTGGCGCTGGTACCGGCGGGAATGGAAGACGCGGTGACCGAGGCCTCCGAGGAGTGCCCCGGCGAGTGTATTTTCATCGAATTGGGCTAATCGCCCTCTACACGGCGCACCAGCCGTCGGGCTGACGTTAAAAAGCCAGTGTGCGCCACCATTCGATGGTCGGGACGTACCGATCGCCCGTCAATATGCCAAGTCCTGCGCAGGATCTCAACCGTCTCTTCGAGACCGAACGAATGTCGTCGCAATGTCTCGCGCAAGAGTTGGGTCTGGTTAATGGTTGGCAAGTACGCGAGCAAGATACCGCCAGGTCGAAGCGCCTTTTCCGCGTGGGTGACGACGTCCCACGGTTCGGGCATATCGAGGATTATCCGGTCGAGGTCCTCTTCGTCGATTCCCAGCGTCACGTCGCGAATCTGGATGTCGTAGGCGACGTCGGCCCCGAGCATGTCGTGTACGTTCTTAATCGCCTGTTGGGCAAAGTCCTCACGAATTTCGTAGCCGGTAATGATCGCACCGGCGCGCAAAAGGGTCATCGACAGCGCGCCCGAACCAATGCCGGCTTCGAGGACTCGCATGCCCGGACCGACGTCCGCCTGTAAGAGAATTGCGCCGAGATCTTTGGGGTAGATGACTTGAGCACCACGCGGCATCTTTAGTACGACGTCCGAGAGAGTGGGACGAAGGACCAGGAAGCTTCGTTCGGTGCTGCCTCGAATGAGCGAACCCTCGAGGGCACCAATGACGTCGTCGTGTTGGACAATGCCCGCGTGGGTATGAAAGGCGGCGCCTTCGCGCAACGTTATGAGGTAGTGGCGATCCTTGGCGTCAATCAGCATCACCCGCTCGCCCAGCTTCAGCTCGGCGGTGCTCACGCGTGAGGCTTGCGCGCAGCCCGGTTGTTTCGTCGAACCGTGTGGCGCTCGTAGGCGCGAAAGAGGGCCAACGTGACGGCGACCGTCAGCCACCTCCTTGATTTCAACCTCCAGGCCCGACCGAGCGACGAGGCTAGGGCAATTCGCAGTAAGCGACTAATGATCAACGCCGTTTGCGCTTTCGAACCTGGCGACCACGAATTCGGCCCCACAGGTAGCCGGTGATGACCGCGCCGACTCCTACTGAGGCGAGTGTCGACTGTTCGCCGGCTTCGAGACTCGGAAGCGCGCCGCGTGACGGCACGAGCGCGCGAATGGAGGCCTCGAGCTCGCGACGGGTGGCGGACTGCTCGTTCACTCGACCTTCTTTAGACGTCGCTTGGCGGCGCCACCAACTATTCGCCACGCCGTGAAACCAACCACCACCGCCGCCAGTGCGACCACGATGAGGTACGGAAGCCACGAGAGGCTGCCGTCGAGTACCTTGAACTGTTCTTGGAGAAAGCGGAGTGCTCCGAGCAGTAATAGCGTCACACCAAAACCGACGAAGACACTGCCTAGTGTGCCGTAGGCGACGAAGCGGCCCAATTCTTTAATGGGCTGAACAGTCTCTTCCTTGATGTACTTGACCGCGAGGGCGCGAATCTCTTCAAAGTCACGCTGCATCGACGATGCACGAAGAAACTTACGCCACGGTGGACTTTTCACGACTCCACTCTACTCATTGCGATCTTTGATCAGGTAGGTCGAACTGGCGGTCGCGATCAGCCGATCTTGGGCATCGACAATGCGAGCGGCCACGAACGAGACGACCGATCCGGGCTTCAGCACGATCGCGGTACACGTCAGGACGTCGCCGACGCTCGCCGAACGCAAAAACGACGACTTCATTTCAGTGTTGGCCACGTTCGCTTTTCGTCCAGTGAGAACCGACACCGCCGACGCACCCATGGCTGAATCCATCATCGCTGACAGGAACCCCCCCTGGACGATGCCCGCGGGATTGAGAAACCGGTCGTCAACTTTCATTCGCCAGACGGTCGTGCCCGGCACCGACTTATCTACGCAGGTGAGACCGAGCGTGAGATCACAGTTCGGGGGGATCTGTAGGGCCATGGTCGAAGGTTACCGTTGGCGTGCGCCGAAACTGTGGCGATTCACTACTGTCATAGTCATGGCAGACACACTTTTTCCAGGAGCCAACGAACTCGAGGGTCGGGTAATCCGACAGGTTTCGTCGATTGCCCTCGACGCCCCCGCGGCGGCCAATTCGGGACACAGCGGCACGGCGATGGCCATGGCGCCTCTCGGCGTCATGCTGTGGTCGCGGATCCTTCGTCACGATCCGACCGAACCAGGTTGGAGCGACCGTGACCGATTCATCCTCAGTTGCGGGCACGCATCAATTCTGCAGTACGGGCTCGCTCACGCGTTCGGTTACGACGTGCAAGTTGACGACCTCAAGAAGTTTCGCCAACTCCACTCGCGTACCCCCGGGCACCCGGAGGCGGGCCACACCCCCACCGTTGAGGTCACGACCGGTCCCCTCGGTCAGGGCATTGGCAACGGTGTGGGTATGGCGATCGCCGAACGAATCCTTCGTGAGGACTACGGGTCTGAACTCGTAAATCACCGCACGTGGGTCATCGCGAGCGACGGTTGCATTGAAGAAGGCATTAGTCACGAGGCCGCGTCGCTCGCCGGCTCGCTCGGTCTCGATCGACTCACCGTCTTTTACGACGATAACCACATCACAATCGACGGACCCACGGAACTCGCCCTCCACGACAACGCCCCCGAGAGGTTCGAGGCGTACGGATGGCACGTCATCAACCTCGGCGAGCAGGCCAACGACCTCGACGCGCTTGAAGCCGCGACGCGCGCGGCCTTCGCCGAGACCACTCGACCGTCTCTCATCGTCATTCGTTCGCACATTGGCTTTCCCTCGCCCACGATGATGGACCGACGCGAAGCCCACGGGTCACCCTTCAGCCCCGCGGCGATCACCGAAGCGAAAGCGATTCTTGGCGTAACGGACAAACCCTTCGACATCGATGTCAACATCCCGCGTGAGACGGTTGCCGCCCTTACCGCGCAGCGTGCAGCTCGCACCGAGTGGGAATCGCGCGTGAGTGCCGCCGGCCCCAAGGGGGTGCAACTGCTCGAGCAGTTACACACTGACGGCGCCGCGAAGGTGACGTCGAGACCGGATCCTTACGAATCGGGCTCGTCGGTCGCCACGCGTAAAGCCATGCAGCGAGCGATGGACACCTTCGCGCCGCAGACCTCGGGACTTACGGCCGGCTCCGCGGACTTGACGGACAACACCGGCGTAATTTTGAAGTCCTCGACGGCGCAGGGCGCCGCGAATCCCCGCGGGCGCCAGATCCACTACGGCATTCGCGAGTTCGCTATGGCCACGGTGCTCGTGGGGCAGGCCAAGCACGGTGGGCTACGACCAGCGGGCTCGACGTTCTTTGTCTTTAGTGACTACATGCGACCGGCCATCCGTCTGGCCGCACTCAGTGGCGCGGGCGTACTGTTCGTCTTCACTCACGACTCGGTGGGCGTTGGTGAAGACGGCCCCACCCACGAACCCGTGGAACACCTCATGGCCCTGCGAGCCATGCCGTCGCTGCACGTCGTGCGGCCATCGGACGCCAATGAGACTATTGATCTTGTCGAACAGTTCCTCGCTGACGAACGACCCCATCCCACCGCGTTGATTCTTTCGCGTCAAGACATGCCCGTGTTCAATACGCTCGATGCTGCGGCGTCAAAAGAGGGCGCTCGCAAGGGTGGCTACGTGGTGCGTGAACGCGACGACGCGGTCTTCACGCTCGTCGGCACCGGTTCTGAACTGGGTCATTGTCTTGACGCGTGTGATCAACTGGCCGCTAAGGGAATCGTGACGCGGGTGGTCGCACTGCCGTGCTGGAGCT
>JBBQGY010000010.1:0-23758 GCA_038323435.1 Acidimicrobiales bacterium | reverse complement strand
TCGTTTCGGGGATCGTCATTTCTGGGAAGAGAAATCTTCAAAAAAAGTGTAAAATAGAGTTGACGCGGGTGTAATTACAGTGCTGTAATGACACAGCATCTTGCGACGAGAAGTGGGCCTACCACTACATCTTGTGGCTGGGGGGCCGAGACGCACTATCCTCGACTTCCCGACCTTATCGGCGTGAGACGCAATGAACGCGCTGTCGGAATCGGAAAGAAGAGAGAAAATATTATGGCTATCGCACCTCAGCGACTCGGAATTGGACTTCGTCGTTATTTCACGACCGATGACCGTCACCCCTACGACGAAGTGATATGGGATCGACGCGATGCGCGCATCTCGAACTTCCGTGACGGTTCGGTGGCCTTCGAGCAGTTGAACGTCGAAGTGCCGTCGAGTTGGTCGTTCAACGCCACCAACATTCTCGCGCAGAAGTACTTTCGCGGCACTCTCGGCACTCCCGAGCGTGAGACCAGCCTGAAGCAAGTCGTTGACCGCATTGTCGACACCGTGACCACCTGGGGCGTCGAGCGCGACTACTTCGTCGACGACGAAGAGGCCGAAACCTTTTGCGACGAACTGAAGCACCTGCTCATTACCCAAAGGGCCGCGTTCAACTCGCCGGTGTGGTTCAACATTGGCGTGAAGGGCGTGCCCCAACAGGGCAGCGCGTGCTTCATCTTGGCGGTGGAAGACTCGATGCGTTCGATCCTCAACTGGTACACCGAAGAAGGCATCATTTTCAAGGGCGGCTCGGGCGCGGGCGTCAACCTCTCCAAGATCCGCTCGAGTGCCGAGATGCTCGAAGGCGGCGGCACCGCCAGTGGTCCGGTGTCGTTCATGCGCGGCGCCGACGCGTCGGCGGGCACTATCAAGTCCGGTGGCAAGACTCGTCGTGCGGCGAAAATGGTAATCCTTGACGCCGATCACCCCGACATCGAAGAGTTCATCTGGTGCAAGGCCAACGAGGAGAAGAAGGCCCGCGTACTGCGCGACGCCGGCTTCGACATGGACCTCGACGGCAAGGACATTCACTCAATTCAGTACCAGAACGCGAACAACTCGGTGCGGGTGTCCGACGACTTCATGCAGGCCGTGATCGCCGATAGTGACTGGAACCTCACGGCCCGTCACGGTGGTCGCACGATCCAGACCGTGAAGGCCCGCGAACTGTGGCGCAACATTGCGCGCGCCGCGTGGGAGTGCGCGGACCCCGGCCTGCAGTTCGATACCACGATTAATAAGTGGCACACGTCGTCCACCACCGACCGCATCAACGGATCGAATCCCTGCTCGGAGTACATGCACATTGACAACTCGGCGTGCAACCTCGCGAGCCTCAACTTGATGAAGTTCCTCCAGGACAACGGTCAGTTCGACGTGGACGCCTTCAAGAACGCCATCGAAGTTCTCTTCACCGCCCAAGAGATCATTGTGGGCGCCGCCGACTACCCGACGGAGAAGATTGGCGAGAATTCGCGCAAGTTCCGCCAGCTCGGCCTCGGCTACGCCAACCTCGGTGCGCTGTTGATGGCTTCAGGTCTCGCCTACGACTCCGACGAAGGTCGCGCGTGGGCCGGCGCCATCACCGCGCTCATGACCGGTCACGCCTATGCGACGAGTGCTCGCACCGCCGGACGGATGGGGCCTCACGAAGGCTTCGCTGAGAACGCCGAGCCGATGCTCAACGTGCTGAGGATGCACCGCGACGCGTCGTACCAGGTGGACCAGGCACTCGCACCGGCCGAGATCCTCGAAGCGGCCCAGCAGGCGTGGGAGGAGGCCGTCGACCTCGGCGTGCGTCACGGCGTGCGTAACGCCCAGGCGTCGGTGCTGGCACCCACGGGCACGATCGGTCTCTTGATGGACTGCGACACGACCGGCATCGAGCCCGACCTCGGTCTGGTGAAGTTCAAGAAGCTCGTGGGTGGCGGCAACATGTCAATCGTCAACCAAACCGTGCCACGCGCACTCACCAAGCTCGGGTACAGCGACGATGAAGTGGCGGCGATTGAGGCCTACATTGACGAGCACAAGTCGATCGTCGGCGCCCCGGCGTTGAAGTCCGAGCACCTGCCGATCTTCGCCTGTTCGATGGGTGACAACACGATTCACTACCTCGGCCACGTGAAGATGATGGGTGCGGTACAGCCGTTCATCTCGGGAGCAATCTCTAAGACCGTGAACATGCCCGAGGACGTCACCATTGAAGACGTGGCGAACTTGCACATGGACGCCTGGAAGCTCGGCGTGAAAGCCGTGGCGATCTACCGTGACAACTGCAAGGTGGGTCAGCCACTGTCGACGGCGAAGAAGGACGGCGACGAGTCAACGTCCTCAGTGACCGCGACCGACTCGGTAGCGGCGGAGCTCTTCACGAAGATTCACAAGCTCGAAGCGGCCCTCGAATTAGCGAAGAGCGAAGGTTCGCACGTGCTGATCGGCGCCGTTCGCGAGCGCATGCCACGACGTCGTGAGTCGGCCACGTTCTCCTTTCGCGTCGCGGACTGCGAGGGTTACGTCACGGTCGGCGAGTACGAAGATGGGCGACCCGGGGAAGTATTCATCAAGGTCTCGAAGCAGGGTTCGACGCTCGCGGGCATCATGGACGCCTTTTCGATCTCGATCAGTTTGGGGCTTCAGCACGGCGTGCCGCTGGCGACCTACGTGCGCAAGTACGTGAACATGAAGTTCGAGCCCTCGGGTATGACCGACGACGCTGACCTGCGTATCGCGACCTCACTTGTGGACTACATCTTCCGTCGTTTGGCCCTCGACTACCTCAACCCGAGCGAGCGCGAAGAGCTCGGCGTACTGTCGACGAGCGAGCGCATCCAACCAACGCTGCCCGAGGTCGTCGAGCAGGCAACCCCGTCAGTCAACACGAGCGTGCAACCCACGCTCATCGACGTCGGCGACGAGCCGGCGGACGAGCCACGGTTGGTCCGCCGATCCGAGCAGCGCGATGCACCAATGTGTTACCAGTGTGGCAACACGATGCAGCGCGCCGGTTCGTGCTACGTGTGCTCCACGTGTGGCGCCACGAGCGGCTGCTCCTAGAACCCTTCACTATTGGATTCGAAGATGCGTTGACCGTCGTGGGGCGGTCAACGCATCATTGACTCAACATCCACCGCGAGACGTTCGGCGGTGACGGGGGTACTCTCTTTCGGTAGAAAGCAGGTCGACCGATGAGCTCACTCAAGATTGATAGCGATCTCTCCTTTGGTATCGGGGACTTCGCCCGCCAAGCCCGTGACGTCGAACTCATTGGCTACGACGGCGCGTGGGCGGCCGAGGTCGGACATGATCCACTGCTCATTTTGGCGGGCGCGGCGCCGGCGACCACCACGCTCGAGCTCGGAACGGGCATTGTCGTGGCCTTCGGGAGAAGTCCGATGATCACTGCGATGATGGCGAACGACGTGCAGTTGCTCTCCAAGGGACGTCTGCTACTGGGCCTCGGCTCGCAGATCAAGCCCCACATTGAAAAGCGTTATTCGATGCCGTGGTCCCAGCCGGCGGCGCGCATGCGCGAATATATTCTCGCCATGCGAGCAATCTGGTCGAGTTGGCACGACGGGACCCCACTCAATTTTCGAGGCGAATTCTATAAACACACCCTCATGACGCCATTTTTTGATCCCGGTCCCAATGAGTACGGACCGCCCAAGATTTTTCTGGCGGCCGTTGGTGAATTGATGACCGAAGTCGCGGGCGAAGTCGCGGACGGGCTCTTGGTTCATCCCTTCACCACCGAACGTTATCTGCGAAAGGTGACGCTGCCGGCGTTGGAGCGGGGACTAGCGAAGTCCGGTCGCAGCATCAAGGAGTTTCAAATTTCGTATTCGGGTCTCGTGGCGACCGGTCGCACTCCCGAAGAGCTGGAGTCGGCGAAGAATGCCGTGCGCGGTCAGGTGGCGTTCTACGGATCGACCCCCGCGTATCGAGGCGTGCTTGAACTGCACGGTTGGGGAGATCTACAGAGTGAACTAAATGCTCTTTCGAGAACAGGTGAGTGGGCGACCATGGCGAAACTCATTGACGACGATGTCCTCGATGCGCTGAGCGTGGTGGCCCCCGTGGACGAGGTCGCCGGTCGAGTGATGACGCGTTTTGGTGACGTCATTCATCGGTTCAGTCTCTACGTTCCCTACTCGCTGGACGACGTTGATCGAGAAGCGATTGTTGTCGGTCTGAGAAAATACTGAAAGTCCATTGGTGGAGTGCCAGCGCTCGTAAGCGACCGGTGGCGAGAAACCCTATGACTGATGGCACTTCGAAGCTAGCGACGGGCATCAAGTAAAATTGCGACGTGTCGCACTCTGATTCGTCGAATCCCGCTGTTTCGAATACGTCGAGACTCGAAGCCCTGGGGCGTGCGATCGACGAACGGACCAATGGTCCTGACCGTCACAAGCGGCCGAAGCGATCACGACGTCGTAAAATTGTGCTGAGCCTCGGCGTGGTTGTCGCAATTCTGGTCGCGGCCGTCGTGGCGGACTATCTCTATCTCAACGGCCTCGTGCACCGCGTCGACGTCAGAAACGAAACGGCGACCTACAACAACACCGAGAACGTTCTGCTCGTGGGATCGACCACCCGGTGCGGCCTCAAGACCCAGAACGCCGCGTACGGACTGTGCTCCCAGGGCGTGACCGGCGTCAATAGTGACGTGGTCATGATTTTGCACCTCAACCTCACCACGAACAAAGTGTCCATTCTTTCAATTCCACGCGACCTCTTCGTTCCGAACGCTCGCACCACCGGGGCCAACAAAATTGATGCCGCTTTGTACAACGGCCCGTCGCAGTTGGTGGCCGCGATCCAAGAGGACTTTGGAATTCCAATTAATCACTACGTGGAGCTGAACTTCGATACGTTCGCGTCGGTCGTCGACGTGCTCGGCGGCATCAACATGTACTTCCCGATGGATGTCTTTGACGCTTTCTCGGGACTCACAATTTCCCACCCCGGTTGCGTGCACCTCGACGGCTTCCACGCCTTACAGGTGGTGCGCGCACGCCATCTGCAGATCCGCCAAGCCGGTTACGGACCCAGCCGCTCGACGTGGCCCCAAGAAGCGCTCTCGGACCTCGCGCGCATTCGCCGCGACCATGAGTTTTTGAAGGTACTGGGATTGGCCGTGAAGGCCAAGGGCATCTCGAATCCGATTACCGATCAACGACTCGCCACCGCGGTTGCACCGTATCTCACGGTGGACTCGGCGATGTCGACGAGTCACATCCTGAGCCTTGTCGAGCACTTCAAGGGAGTGTCCGTGGGCGGCGTGCTACAACTCACGATGCCGGTCGCGCTCGTCCAGACCGGGAGTTACCTCTACCAGGGCTACTACTACGGCGACGTCGAGTTCCCCATTCAACAGGGGGTCCAGCAGACCATAGAGAAGTTCCTCGGGGTCAGTGCTGCAACCAACACGATGGACGGGGCCCCACTGCCTAAAGCTTCGACGTTCACCGTGTCGGTCGTCAACGGCACTGGTGTAACCAATCAAGCGGCCACCGTGGCCGGAAGTCTCACGCGAGATGGTTTCCGCATTCGCGCGCTCGGTTCGGCAACTCCGTTCGGTGTACGCGAAGAAACGGTGGTCTATCACGCGTCAAACTCTGCGGCCTCACTGAGCGCCGCACAAGTGGTACTCCACACGATTTCCGGTCCCGCGGTCATGGCCCTTGGACCAACAACCGGCGGAGCGCTCGTCACGGTGCTGACCGGTTCTGACCTTACGATTCTTCCTCCGCTCTCCACGAAGAAGCACACGACGACCTCCGGCGCGAAGCACACCGGCCCGACCACTACCACCGCGCCGGTAACGCAGGTCACCGTGGTGGACCCCACGCTCGTAAAAGTCGACAAGTCGCTGTCGGCCCCGTCGGCCGTTACTCAGGTTTTGGCGCCCTGGGACCCCCGCTCGTGCGGTCCTCACGGCACTCCCGGACCGTAACTGTCACTCAATCACCGCGCCGTAAAACGAGAGTGGACCGAAGCTCTTTTCGCCACACCATCTTGAGTCCCGACCAGTCGCCGTCGAGCGCGGCAACTTTGACATCCACTAGCCCGAGGCGTAGGACTATGCGGCGAATCTCGTTGTCGTTGATATCGCTCGCGTGCCCGCTCGCCTTCCTCGGCCACGCCAGCCAGAGCGAACCGTCGGGCTGGATCATCGACGACACGGATCTAACAGTGCGCTCGAGCGACGCCACGTCGCGTACGAAAGCAATGACCACATCAGCGCTGCGGCGCTTCGCCGTGCGCGTGCTCTGAACTCCCGCGGGGAGTTCATCGACTCGCCAGCCCGGTGGCGCATTGATGAGCACCAGCGTGTGCCCTTCTTTGACGCCGAGTTTTTTCACGAGGAGCGTGTTCGAGTAGCCAGCGTTCATTGTTAACTAGTCGGACACACCGCACTACGCCCAGTAATGAGTGTCCTGCTCGTGCGGCGAACGTAAGGACTGCACTGATCAGTGACGATCACCGCCGCGTGAGGTTGACCACTTGTTAGAAGAAGTGTCGTCGTCCACCAACGGCGTGGCCCATCGCTCCCGCGATCCACAGAACCAGACCGATCAGTAGCAATATGACGCCGATCGTGTAGAGGATCGGAATGTTAGCGACCACACCAATGATGATGAGAATTACTCCGAAAATGATCATCGTCCCCCCAGTGTTTTCGAACACCAACAGTGTTCGATTGCGAGACTAGTCACGTGCGAACAATTTTGCACGGATGGCACAACCTATTCCGACGGTAACTTTGAGTGACAGGGCCCCATCACTCTCCGGCGCTGCCACTCTCGCGTTGTGCGCGATGTCGTTGACCTGCTGTGGAATGAACCAGGCCAATAATCGCGTAAGGGACAGTTGAGGCATTGTTAAGAATCTGGAGGAACCGGGGAGTCGCGGCAATTCACGAGGCGATCGAGCCCGTTCAGGTGCTTGTGCGTGTAATCACAAGATTGCAGATTGTGAATACTTGGTCGGCGTTACGATTAAAGGAGTGCCTCGCCTCGTGGCGAGTGAAAGGCAACGCATGGTCCTCAAAAGATTACCGAATAGCAGTTGTGATCTCTTGAGTGAGATCGCTCCCGCCGTGGAGCAACTCTACAATCGACACCTCGAGGCTCCTCGTCTCTGGTTCCCCCACGAACAGCTCAATTGGGGAGAGGGTGAGAGCTTCATCAAGCGTCCGTGGTCGAAAGAGGACTACCCCCTCAGCGATGGGGTGCGCAGCGCCATCTACGTGAATCTCCTTACCGAAGATAACTTGCCCTACTACACCCATACGTTGCTCTCCCATGCACCTAAGGGTCATCCGATCCTCGATTGGAATCATCAATGGACCATGGAAGAGAACCGTCACGCCATGGTGATGCGTGACTGGGTCCACATCAGTCGATGCATTGACCCCACACTGCTCGAAGAGGGACGTCGCGTCCAGATGCACAAGGGCGAGGTTCCGAATCCAGCGTCTTTCGCCGAACTTATTACGTACGTGTCGTTTCAAGAGCGCGCTACCCAAATTGCTCACCGCAACACTGGTGCAAAATTGCCCAAAGACGACAAGATCGGCCGCAACGTATTAGCCCTCATCGCCGGGGATGAAACCAAGCACTACCTCTTTTACCGCGACCTCGCACTGGCCGCCTTCGCCATCGATCCTTCGACGATGATGATCGCTACCGCGAATGAAGTCAGGAATTTCGCGATGCCCGGGACCGGAATTCCGAGTTTTACCCGCCACGCCGTGCGCATTGCTCGCGAAGGCATTTACGGACTCAGCCAATTCTTAAAAGACGTCCTCGATCCGGTCCTCAGCCTCTGGGATGTCAACTACCTCGTGGGTTTGAGCGCCGACGCAGAGCGAGCGCGCCAAGAACTGAGTGATTTCATTGAAAAGATGGGCGTCACCGTCGAGCGAATGAGCCAACGGGCGGCGGCGGTGTTGCCCGTCTCGTAACGGTGAACTCCGCGGCTTCGCGTGGGCGATGCCCCACGACACTTGATCGCGACGGGCGCCATTTGCCGCTATTTACCTCTCGAGCAGTTCGTTAAGTCGCGCCTGTAGTTGCGCGTCATTTCCTCGAATGTCGACGACCTTGGTGCGTGACGTCGCACCTCGCACGAGCGTCACGGCACTGGGGCGCACACTAAATGCCCCCGCGAGCGAACTGAGTACACCGCGCGTCGCCAATCCGTTCACGGCTCGACCTCGAACGTGAACAATGAGCGCTCCGTCGTACGATCCGCCCACGTCGTCGTGCTTAGACCCGGGGTGCACGTGGACGCTAAAACGAATCATTGAGGTAGTCGGCGGAAGTTGAAACGTGGCGTGTGCACATTCCCGTTCTACCAATGAAACGTTGCACCGTGGCGTTCTGCGTAGGATCTGAGAACGATTGGGAGGAATTCGTGGCGTTAAGTATTCAACAAGCAATTGCGGCAGTGTCGGCACCGGGCCAGTTCTTCGAAGTCATCGAGGAGTCTCGTAACGGCACTGCCGGGCGAGCGTTCAAGAACTCTCCTTCGACGCTGCGTCAGATATTTGACACCGCGCGCGGCGTTTCCGACACCTTTATGGTCTACGAAGACGAGGAATGGAGCTTCACGCAGACCATGGAGGAGGTCGACGCGCTCGGGTACGCGCTCGTACACCACTACGGGGTGAAAAAGGGCGACCGGGTTGGCATTGCCATGCGCAACTATCCCGAATGGATCGTCTCGTTCGCGGCCATCACCTCGATCGGCGCAATATCAGTCTCGCTCAACGCCTGGTGGACCGAAGAAGAGCTCGAGTACGCAATCAACGACGCGGGACTTGCGGTCCTGATTGCCGACAGTGAACGGGTGCGACGTGCGGCGCGGCTCTGTCGTGAAGCGGGTGTCGCGCTGCTGGGGGTGCATCTGGACGAACTCGAACCACTCGAAAACGGAGTCGACCACTGGCACGACGTCGTCGTGCGGGGAGTCGCCATGCCCGACGTCGACATCGATGAGGACACTGACGCCACGATCCTGTACACCTCGGGCACCACCGGATTCCCCAAGGGCGCGGTGTCGACGCACGGCACCATTTGCCAAACGATCATGGCCTTTTCGTCGGGCGGCGCGATTCAATCGGCACGTCGAAACCCCGACGACGAAGTCTCCACTCTCGCCCCGTGCTTCATATTGATCGTGCCGCTGTTCCACGTGACGGGCTGCATTCCGGTGATGTTGTCGTGCTTCACGGTGCACCTGAAACTCGTGATGATGTACCGCTGGGAGCCCGAGCGTGCGCTCCAACTCATTGAGCGTCACCAGGTCACGAACTTCGTGGGTGTACCGACCCAGGCGTGGGATCTCCTAGAAAACCCCACGTTCGACCAGTACGACACGTCGTCGCTCGCCGCAATCGGTGGCGGCGGTGCTCCGGCACCACCGACACTGGTCGCGAGAGTGGAAAGTTCCTTTAAGCGCGGCCATCCAACCCTTGGCTACGGTATGACCGAGACCAACGCGTACGGTCCTAGCAACTATGGGGAGGACTACGTGGCTCATCCGCTGTCCACCGGTCGCGTGCCCACCATTGTGATGGACGTGGAAATTCGTGACGAAGAGTTACGCACGCTCGGGACTAATTCGAGCGGAGAGATCTGGATGAAGTCACCCACGTTGATTCGCGGTTTCTGGGAGAAGCCGGAAGCGACCGCCGAAATGATCGTTGACGGATGGTTGCGCACCGGTGACCTCGGACGTATCGACGACGACGGCTTTCTCTACATTGAGGACCGGTTGAAGGACATGATCCTGCGGGCGGGCGAGAACGTCTACTGCGCTGAAGTTGAAGCGGCGATTTACGAGCACCCCGCCGTGTACGAAGCCGCAGTAATCGGACTACCCGATGAGCGCCTCGGCGAAGAAGTTGCGGCCGTCGTGATGTTGCGCGACGCAATGACACTGACGTACGACGAGTTGCACGCGCACCTCACGTCGCGTCTCGCTAACTTCAAGATCCCGACGCACGTGGTCTTTACCCACGAATCGCTTCCGCGCAATGCGGCGGGTAAGTTTCTGAAGCGCGATATGCCGGCACGCTACTTCGCCTGAGCGCTGTCGATGGCAATTCGCGCGTAGTCCGCGAGGTTCAACGCCGCGAGGTCGGCGAGCGTGAACCAACCGGCGTGATCGGTCGTGCCGTGAATTTCGTGGCGAAGTTCGCCCCCGGCTAAATCGACCGTGTAAAGAATCCGCACCGTGTGAATTCGGTCGCCATTGTCGCGCCGTCGTACGTCGCTCGTTACGCCGATCAAGCGGGGCTGGTGAACGTGAAGACCGGTCTCTTCGAAAAATTCGCGCATCAGGGTGTCTTCGGGTCCTTCGCCGAAGTCGATGCCGCCACCCGGTAACCACCACAACGGTGGGTCGTGGCGGGGATTCGACGAGCGAACGAGTGCAACCTGGTCGTCCACGAGCAAGACGCCGTAGGAGCGGACGCTGGTGTGCTGCTTACTCATAAATACTGAACGTCCTCAATTGGTTCGAAGCAGTGTCGGGGTGTTGGCGAAAGACGTCGCGACCATTTCCGCTAGTGAAATTCTAGGCCATGGCGCCGCTCGCCGCGTCGGTGTGACACGGTGCCAGCGCGTGGTTCCTAGCGAGTTCGTGGAAAACCCAGGTCGATCTGTGAATCGGACGGCTGGGGCCACCGCGTCGTGATGACTTTCGCGCGCGTATAAAAGGCAAAGCCTTCGGGACCGTAGATGTGCGAGTGGCCAAAGAGCGAACTCTTCCAGCCGCCAAATGAGTAGGAGGCGACGGGTACGGGGATCGGCACGTTGACGCCGATCATGCCCACGGCGACCTCGCGCGAGAACAGCCGCGCGGCGTTGCCGGCACGCGTGCAGATGGCCACGCCGTTGCCGTACTGATTGGCGTTCACCATCGCTACCGCCTCGGCGTAGTTCGCCACTCGCGCGACGCCGAGTACCGGACCGAAGATCTCGTCGTCGTAGGCCCTCGTGCCGGGACGCACGCCATCGAGCAGACAGGGTCCGACGAAGAATCCGGCGCCGGCGGCCAGCGCCGTACCGTCGCGCACCACCTTGATGTGGTCGTCGGGGGCGGTGGTGATGTAGTTCACGATTCGGTCTCGGCTCTCTTTCGTGATGACCGGTCCAAAATCGCTCGAGGGGTCGGTGCCGGGACCGACCTTCAGCCGATCGATGCGCTCGGTGATTTTTTCGATCAACGGTTCGGCGATGTCACCCACGGCAACCACCACGCTGATTGCCATGCACCGCTCGCCGGCCGAGCCGTAGCCCGCGTTAATGGCGGCGTCCGCGGCGATGTCGAGATCGGCGTCGGCCAGCACGACCATGTGGTTCTTGGCGCCCCCGAGTGCCTGCACTCGCTTTCCGTTCGCCGTCCCCGTTTCGTAAATGTGACGAGCGACCGGCGTCGATCCCACGAAACTGATCGCGTCAATATCGCGATGTTCGATCAAGCGGTTGACGGTCGCCGCGTTCCCGTGCAGGACGCTGAAGACGCCCTCGGGCAGACCGGCCTCAGTCAACAGTTCACCCAGCAACACCGAGGCCGACGGATCGCGCTCGGAGGGCTTAAGGATCACGACGTTGCCGCTCGCGATGGCGTTGGCGGTCATCCACAGTGGCACCATTACCGGGAAGTTGAACGGCGTGATCGCCGCGACGACGCCGACCGGTTCACGAACCGAGTGGACGTCGACCCCATCGGCGACCTGGTTCGAGAAGTCACCCTTCAGGTGTTCGATGAGTCCGCACGCGTACTCGACGTTTTCGAGCCCGCGGGCTAGTTCACCGCGGGCGTCGGTGAGGGTCTTGCCGTGCTCTTCGGTAACGATGCTCGCCAATTCGTCGGCGTGTTCGACGAGGAGTTGACGAAACGTGAAGAGAATGTTCGTGCGCAGTGAGAGTGATGAGGTGCGCCACGACAGCGAGGCCGCGCGGGCGTCCGCGACGGTCTCGTCAATCAGGGCCGCGTGCGCGATCGGCGCGTGAGCGGTGACCTCACCGGTCGCGGGGTTGAAGACCTGAAGGTCGTCAGCGCCCTCGACGGTCTTACCCTTCAAGAAGTGTGGAATAGTGCGCATTACGACCTCTTTCATCGTCGCTAATCTACTGGACTTGATAGGAATTCCCTTAAGGTTGGCGAATGGACGGCGCCGAAGTTAGTCGAGCATTGCGTGACGCCGCCGCCGTGGAGCCACTCGGCCCGGGCCGTTACGGTGTCACCATTTCCCCGGAGTACACGATCCCCGGTGGCTACCCGAACGGCGGTTATCTCCAGTGCGTGATGGCCAACGCAGCCCTCGCCGCGGCGAGTGCCGAAGGATCACCACACTTGCACGCGACGTCGGTGTCGACCAATTACATTGGCGGACTTACCACGGGCCCCGCTGAGTTGCACTGTGACGTACGTCGGATTGGTCGGAGAGTTTCCTTCGTGCACCTTTCGTTAGTCCAGGGTGGCCAGACCGTCACCGAATCGCTCGCCACCCTGGGTACCCTGCATGACGACTCGGCACTTCGCTACATGGACGCGTCACCTCCCGACGTCGCGTCGCTTGACCAGTGTCGGGAGATTAGTTCGGGCCGCGAGTCAGCGATGAGCCACGTACTCGAATGTCGCCTCGATCCGTCGATTGCGAAGTGGGTGAGCGGTGAGGTGAGCGAGCGTGGCGAGGTGAAGGGTTGGCTGCGACTCAACGATGGTGACGCGTCGTGGAGCGCGTGGAGTCTCCTGCTCGCGTCCGACGCTATGGTGCCCGGTACGTTTCCGTTGGGCTCGTCGGGATGGGTACCCACACTGCAACTCACGTCCTACGTGCGTCGGATTCCCGTCGGCGAATGGTTGCGAGTTCGCCAGTGGTGCGTCGTTATCGCCGACGGATTGGTCGACGAACGGTGCGAACTTTTTGACGACCGTGAGGAGTTGGTCGCGTCGTCGACCCAGATTGCCATGGTCCGATTTCCGAGCACCCATTAGTTATGTCCGCGGGCGACGCGCACGTCAACGATGACGGATCGCTCTATATTCGAACCAACCTCGAAATTCCGAGCGACGAGATTGAACTACGCGTCACGACTTCAGGCGGTCCGGGCGGCCAGCATGCCAACCGGTCGCTGACGAGGGTCGTGGCCTCATTTCGCATCGAGGACTCCACCGTGTTGTCAGAGGCCGATCGTGCGCTCTTGCTAAGAAAAATTGGTACGGTCGTTCAGTCAAGTGCGAGTCGCTTCCGGTCCCAGGGTCAAAATCGCAGCGCCGCGCTCGAACAGTTGGCCCAGAAAATTCTCGTCGCTATCACCCGTCAACCGCCGCGTCGCGCGACCAAGCCCACGAAGGGTTCGAAGATTCGTCGGGTTGATGAGAAGAAGGCTCGTAGCCGGGTGAAGGAACAGCGACGCCCTCCGCGCGACGACTAACGCAAGGTTTCGAGGTGGCGTTGGATCGTCGCGAGTGCCGAGTACATCAGGGTGTCGAGCGCCACGTCGGCGTCCTCGTGGGGACCCTTGAGCGCCGTGAGTGAGGCGTAGCCGTTGGTCAAAAGTGCGCCATCCTCGTCGGCCGCTTCGTCACTCACGTCGCCGACCTCGGGGGTTGCGGCACCCAGACGAAGCGGCAGCGTGCCTTCGTCGCTCAGTGGTTCGCCGCCCGCGTTCGGTCCCGCCGAGTTCACAATGCCGGCCGTCGAAATTCGACCACGGCGCACCCCTTTGAGTTGGCTCGCCGGAAGATTCGGTACGTTGAGGTTCAACAGCGTGCGCGACGGCGCGTTGAGGAACTCTTGGAGGACTTGGATCGCGAGTGCGCCGGCGGTGTCGAAGTGGTGCACGCCGTCGCTCCACTGGACCGACACGGCGAGTCCCGAAAGACCGAGTTGGGCGCCGGTGAGGATCGCACCGACGGTGCCCGAGTGCAGGACACTACGTCCGACGTTGGCGCCGGCGTTGATCCCCGACAGGATCAGATCGGGCTCGAAATCGAGGCTTCCCGTGGCGCCAATGATGGCGCACAGTGCCGGAGGGGCGTCCAGCCCGTAGGCGGTGATTGACTCGGCTCCCTTGATGACGTGGCGGCGATAGTTGACGCTCGGATGGTCAAAGACGTCGCCCACGGCCGATGACATGCCCGAATAATTGGTCGACGGCGCCGCAATAATTGCCTCTCGCACCTCCTCTTCGGGGCACCGGTCAATCCAGGCGGCCACGTGTTGCGCGAGGACGGCGATTCCGGGCGCGAGGATGCCATCGTCGTTGGTGATCAGTATTCGCATACGTTGAAGGTTAACTGGCGTAAGTTACAGGTCAGTGCTTGGAAGGAAAAGCGCCGATGCTTCCATCAGGTGAACAGATAGCGATTGCGCACGGCGACGAGCGCGCGGTGATTACTGAGGTCGGTGCGACCCTTCGTACGTTCGTGAAGGGTGGACTGAGTGTCGTCGAAGGGTTCGCGGGCGAGGAAGTACCGACCGGTGCGCGCGGTCAGGTTCTCTACCCGTGGCCGAATCGAGTCGGCAACGGGCAATGGACATTCTCCGATCGGGTGGCGGTACCCAAGATTGACGACGCCACCCACTCAACGGCGATTCACGGCCTCGTGCGCTGGCGTCCCTTTCACATCGACACCGTCAACCAGAATCGGTGTTCGCTCACGTTGTTGTTGCACCCGATGCCCGAGTATCCATTTCTCAGCGAGATTAACGTCACGTATCACTTGGGCAAATTGGGTCTGACGGTGACGACGACGGTGACCAATCGCGACGACGTGCTGATTCCCTTCGGCGTGGGCTTTCACCCGTATCTGTCGGTCACGACCCCGACGATCGAAGGGGCCGAGCTCGAAGTGCCCGCGGCGGCCTACGTCGCGGTGAATGATCGTCAACTGCCCACCGGGGAGATCCTGCCCGTCATTAGCCAAAATTTGGATTTCACCAAGCGAAAGTCCGTTAGTGGCCACGAACTCGACGTCACGTTCACTGAACTGCTGCGTGACGACTCGGGTCTCGCGACGGTCGTGCTCGCTGACGCCAACGGAGGTGAGATTGAGTTGAGTGTTGATCGAAATTTCCCCTACCTCCAAGTTTTTACTGGCGACACCCTCGAACGAGGTCGACGGCGCACGTCGGTCGCCGTCGAACCAATGACCTGTCCGCCCGACGCCCTACGAAGTGGCAAGGACGTCGTGGTGCTCGAACCCGGTCAGCACTGGGCCGGATCATGGCGACTGCGGCGGAGGTGACGGTCGTGAACAAAATTGTCCTGGTTACCGGCTCCACGAGCGGCATTGGTGAAGCGACGGCGCTGCGGTTCGCCGCACGAGGCGACTCCGTCATCTTCAATTCAGTTCAGAGCGTGGAGGCGGGGGAACATGTTTCTCGCGCGACGCCCGGTTCGATCTACGTCCAGGCCGACGTGGCCCAACCACTTGATTGCACTCGTCTGATCGAAGAAGTGATCGCGCACTACGGCCGCCTCGACGTCCTCGTGAATAATGCCGGCACCACGAAGGTGATTGCGCACCACGATCTCGCGGCGGCGTCCATTGACGTGTGGCGTCACATCTTCGAGGTCAACGTTTTTGGGACGTGGAGTCTGTGCGTCGCGGCGATGGACGCGCTGCGTGCGACGAATGGGTCCATCGTCAACGTCTCGTCGGTCGCCGGAGTGCGACCAACCGGTTCATCCATTCCCTACGCCGCTTCGAAAGCTGCACTCAACCACATGACCGCGTTACTGGCGAAGGTGGTCGGCCCCGGAGTACGCGTCAATGCCGTCGCTCCGGGCCTCATCGATACGCCCTGGACCGCGGACTGGGACGCGGAGCGTGGATTCGTACGAGCGGTCACGCCCCTGAAGCGAAGCGGCGTGCCCGAGGACGTAGCCGACGTGATCGTCGCGCTCGCCGACACCCCGTACGTGACCGGTCAGGTTGTCGTGGTCGACGGCGGCCTGTCGCTGACGAACTGACGTTCCGTAGGCGGTACGAAGTAGCGGATGATGCGACACAGCGTCAGCGTCGCCGGTTGCACGAAAAGTCGATTCGTCCACTTTCTGGTGGGAACGTCGAGGAGTTCGTGTTCCCACGGCGTGAGCAGAGCGAACGAACTCTGCACCAGTAGCCAGTACGCCAATTTTTGACGTGAACCCTTCACGAGGCCACTGGCCACAAAATCGCGCGCGGCGGCGCCGTCCGCGCTCAAGCGAAGCTCGGGTCGGAATTTATCAATGGTCTCATCGAGCTCGGCGACGTTGGTGGGTGGATCGGTAATGCCGAAGTCGCGCGCGAGCTGGGCCATTTCGTCGACGTAGCGGTCGGCGTCGTAGTCACTCAGCCGTAGTTTGCCGAATCGACGATAGCTCGACAGAAACATTGACATCTCGGCGGCGTGCACCCACGCGAGTAAGTGGGGATCGTTGGCGTAGTACGCGACCCCATCATCGGCCACGCCACGGACCCCCTGGTGCCCTGCGAGCACTCGTTCGATCGATCCGTAGGCCGTCTCCTTCGAACCGTACGTCGTGAAGCCAATGAAGTTCGCCGTTTGCAGTAGTCGCCCGAGTGGATCGTCCTGGTATCTCGAGTGCTGCGCGACCCCCGCCATGGTGTGGGGATGCAGCATCTGAAAAAAGAGAGATCCGAGTCCGCCAACAATCATTGATGCGAGATCACCGTGCACGACGCGGGCAATGCCGTCAACCGGGAAATACGCCACGGCGGGATCGTCACATCGAGGAGGTGGCTCTTTGGTGAGTCCCACGGTCCGTCGAATGCTGGCATTGGTGCGTTCGCGTAGCCGACTACTTGTTTTGCTGACCAAATTGGCTTTCACGGTGGCCTCCTCAGCCGTACCCCCACTCCACAGTACGGCCCGTCGCTACCATTCGCGACGGTCGTCTGCGACACTGGACGAGTGCCGTCAACCAAACCGCTACGCGTTACGTCAACTGAAGGCGCCGTTCTCGTCGAAGACGCGGTCGAGACCAAGAAGCCATGGAACGTCATTGTCTGGAACGACCCCGTCACTCCCATGACGGTCGTCGTCGTGATTTTCAAGAAGATATTTGGTTATTCGAATAACAAGTGCACCCAGTTGATGCTGTTGGTCCATCACGAAGGTCGCGCGCTCGTCTGGTCCGGCGAACGAGAGCGCGCGGAGTCCTACTGCGTCAAGTTGCAAGTCGCGGGGCTGCAGAGCACTATCGAACAGGATTCGTAGTGGCCGGATCGAAACTCTTCATTCGCCGCCGCGACGGTCGCATTGAAGTACGGCTCAACGAGTACGCCCGCTCGGTCGTCCGGGACGCCTTCGCCAACGTCCTCGCGGCCGAACGTGATCCCAACCACGAGTGGCACGTGTCGCTGTCGGGACCAATCGATCCCAGCCTCGATCACGACAATCCGGTGTCAATGTTGGCGCGCCAAAATGAGACGTCGACGAACGCCGAATTGGCGTCGCTCACCGTAGGCGAAGAGTTCTTGAACAGTGGCGAAGCGTGGTCGTGGCTGACAACCCTTCAGGTGGCGCTTCGTTCGACCGCGCAGTCGAAGGGCCTCTTGACCGATGAGCAGTTGGCTGCGTCGAACGACGAAGTACTCACGTACGTGCAGACCCTCCAGCAGTTCCTCTTTCAATTGGCGGACTGTCTCTAGATCGCTGCGGACGCACCCCCGAGTGCTCGCCGACCCTTACGAATTCACCGCTTCGTCGATGACCCGGTTGATTTCACTCACCATGTTGTCGGCGCTGGCCCCGGGACCAAAGACCGCGGCGATGCCCGCCGCTCGCATATCGTCGAGATCATTAGTGGGCACAATGCCGCCGACGATCACCGGTATTTCCGAACCCCGAGATCGCAGGGCATCCACGACGAGCGGCGCCAGCGTGAGGTGGGCGCCGGACAGCATCGAGAGGCCGACCACGTCGACGTCCTCTTGGATCGCGGCGATGGCCACGGTGTCGGGCGTTTGAAAGAGTCCGGTGTAGACGACTTCCATTCCGGCGTCGCGAAGTAGACGGGCCACCACTTTGATGCCGCGATCGTGGCCGTCCAGACCGACCTTGGCGACGAGCACTCGAATGGTCACAGCGTGGGCACCTCGACGTAGCGACCGAAGACGCCCTCCATCGCTCCCATCATTTCACCAATCGTTACGTAGGCGTGCGAGGCGTTGATGAGTGCCGGCATCAAATTGATCTCCGGGTCAACCGCATCCTTGGTGAGGTTCTCGAGCGCGACACGAACCGCGTCGTCGTCACGGAGTTGGCGAACTTCATTCAAGCGACCGATCTGACGTCGTTCGTCGGCGTTGGTGATGCGCAAGATCTCGAGATCGTGGTCGTCGTTGCCTTCGAGAAAATCATTGACGCCAACGATGATTCGTTGGCCTTGATTGAATGATCGCTCGAGTTGATAGGCCGAATCGGCGATGCGACCTTGGAACCAGTTCTCTTCAATGCCCTTAATACAACCCTCGAGCATTGAACCATCGCCTAATTTCATAATGTGATCGAACAGTTCCTCCGCCTGGCGTTCCATTTCGTTGGTCAGTTCTTCGACGAAGTACGAACCACCGAGTGGATCGGCGACGTGGACGACGCCGGTCTCGTAGGCGATGATCTGCTGGGTGCGAAGGGCAATCCGAGCCGCCTTCTCCGACGGCAGCGCGAGCGCTTCGTCCATGGAGTTGGTGTGCAGGGACTGCGTGCCGCCGAGTACCCCCGCCAGTGCTTCAATCGCCGTGCGGGCAATATTGAGCTCCGGTTGTTGGGCGGTGAGTGAGACACCGGCGGTCTGAGTGTGGAATCGCAACTGCCATGATCGTTCGTCGGAGGCTTGGTAGTGCCCACGCATCCACTTCGCCCAGAGACGTCGCGCCGCGCGGTATTTGGCGATCTCTTCGAAGAAATCGATGTGGGCGTTGAAGAAGAACGAGAGTCGTGGGGCAACTTCGTCGACGCTTAGTGCGGACTGTCGAGCGAGCTCGACGTACGCGAAACCGTTGGCGAGCGTGAAGGCCAACTCTTCGGCGGCGGTGGAACCGGCCTCACGGATGTGGTAACCCGAGACCGAAATTGAATTCCATTTAGGCATTTCCGCCGCGGTAAATGCAATGGTGTCACGCACGAGACGCATGGACTGGCGCGGAGGAAAGACGAACTCCTTCTGCGCCTGGTACTCCTTCAAGATGTCGTTCTGCAGGGTGCCACCCAGTCGTGCGCGAGCGACGCCCGACTCTTCGGCCTGGGCGACGAACAGGGCCAGCATCACCGCGGCCGGTGAGTTGATGGTCATGCTCGTGCTGATGGTCGCGAGATCAATTGAGTCGAAGAGGTCGCGCACATCGGCGAGCGAATCGATGGCGACACCGCAGCGCCCCACTTCGCCGAGCGCCATTGGATCATCGGAGTCGAGACCGAGCAACGTGGGCATGTCGAATGCGGTCGAAAGTCCAGTCCCGCCGGCCCCGATTATGTCCTTGAATCGAAGGTTCGTGTCCACGGCGGTGCCAAAACCGGCGAACATTCGCATGGTCCAGAGACGCGACCGATACATTGAGGCGTGGAGTCCACGGGTATAGGGGAACTGTCCCGGGAACTCACCGTCTCGTGGTCCGTAGACCGGTTCGAGGGCAACCCCGGACATTGTCTCGAACGTAGCGTCGCGACGGGGCGAGGCGTTGAACGCCGCGAGCCACTTGTCAAACGCACTCGCTGGGCACATGAGATCTCCTAGGGACGAAGCGTCCTCTTTCGAGCATACGTTCCTCCGGAGAGGGTAATTGACAGTACGCATCTCGGCGCGGGCTCGGGAATAAATCGGGGTGAACATCGGTGAACCTCGATGCAACCTAGGCTCGTCACCATGTCACTTTTACAAACTCGTCGTATTCAACTCCTTTCGCTCGCCCTCGGAGCGGCCGTATTCGCCACTTTGTCCCCCCTCGGGGCCGGCGCATCGACCAGTGCGACGGTGACGTCCGTCATCACCGCGGCCAAGGTGTCCATGCTGAAAGAGGTCAGTGTGCACGTGGTCGTGCGTTCTAAGTCCGGCACTACATTGAGCAAGGTCGTCGTGGATATCGGCTCTCGGGGCGGTCAAGAGACCATCACGTCGGGCGCCAAAACTGTCACCATCACCATCACGCCGAAGTACGCCTACCTCAGTGGCAGCGCAACCGGGCTCACGCAGGTAATGGGACTCACGTCCGCCCAGCAGATGAAAATCGGTTCTAAGGCCATGGCGATGAAGTCCGGAACGACCCAGTACACGAATCTGAAGTCGAATCTGACGACGCCCGTTTTTGCGTCAATGCTGCCTGTCGTGAAGGGCACGTCATTGACGACGATTGGATCGGGAAGTTCGAAACAGTACGTACTGTCGTGGAAGACCGCCGCTACGTCAACGTCAACTAAGACTTCGACGGTGATGACCTTTTCGTCGGGCGCGTCAACGCTTCCGGTCACCGAGAAAATTACGAGCCTGAAGGGTGTGGGCATTACGACGTACTCCAAGTGGGGCGAGAAGGTCAGTCCTGTGGCGCCGACCTCAACCGTGACCTACAAATCGGTATTTGGTTAGTCCGCCAATCGCGCAACAATAGGAAATGCCGCACCATTACGGGTGCGACATTTCCTACGGCAACGAAGGTTTAGGCGCTTAGGCGCCTCAACCCTCGCGCACTACTTGTCGTCGTGGTCGCCCACGTTAATCTTCACGCTCGTTGCGGTGAGTGCAGTGCTCGATGTGGCGACTCCCCGTGCTTCGATGTGGCTGCCAACAACGACCGCGCTAAGTGCCGACGCGACGTGACCGAGGGTGTACGTCGTCGCCGTACCAACGGTGACGGTACGGGTGTCCGAACCTGAACCAAGGGTGATCGTGTTGCCGCTAATAGCCGTTACGTGGCCCTCGACGTTCGCGAGGTCGACGTCGACCGCGGTCACCATTGGGGGTGTGGTCGAACTGAGCACCACGTCAATATTTTCACCCACGGCGAGGACGGCGACAGTCGTGGGCGTCGTGCCCAAACGGTACGTAGTCGCTGACGTCGTCGTGTACGCGACGGGCGTGGCGTTGTGGTGCTGAATCGTTATCGAGTTGGTACCGAGGGCAGTTACGATGCCGGCGGCGTGCGTGTGAAGCCGAACGGGCTCAATCTTCACGCTCATCGCGTCAAGAACTGAACTCGACATCGCGACACCGCGGGCCTCAATGTGGCTGCCAACAACGATGGCACCGAAGGTTGACGCGACGCCACCGAGAACGAAGGTCGTCGACGAAGACACGGTCACCGTGCGGGTGTCCGAACCTGAACCAAGGGTGATCGTGTTGCCGCTAATAGCCGTTACGTGGCCCTCGACGTTCGCGAGGTCGACGTCGACCGCGGTCACCATTGTGGGTGTGGTCGAACTGAGCACCACGTCAATATTTTCACCCACGGCGAGGGCGGCGACAGTCGTGGGCGTCGTGCCCAAACGGTACGTAGTCGCTGACGTCGTCGTGTACGCGACGGGCGTGGCGTTGTGGTGCTGAATCGTTATCGAGTTGGTACCGAGGGCAGTTACGATGCCGCCTACTTCGTCGTTGTCTGTTCGACTCTCGGAGTGGTGCGACGTGGACTCGTGATGTGACGTCCGCGCGTTCTTGTCGGAATGCTGTCCGTCATGAGCAGACGCAATTCCTGCAGTACCAAGTGCGAGTGCCGCACAAATCGCGGCCGATGCTGCACCTCGGGTAATACTCTTCACGCTGTTCTTATGCATACGTAGCCTTTCGATCAAATCGCGCCGGGGAGATTTCCCGCACAATTTCCATCTTTGAAGTAGAAATTGTGAAAACCATGTGAGCCCTCTGTGCCCCTCCACAGAAACACCACAGGGATTGAAATCTCGTGGTAACGGTCGAGCACGAACTCCCCGGTGGTCCGGTGCCCACGCGGTGACGTCAAATAAATCGAAGAACATCGGCCACTTTCATTAGCGAATCGTTGTCGCGAGGCGTGAACCTCGGAGAGTGGCTGCTCCGAATTCATGGGAGTACGCCGGGGGAGCGCGTTTTTCACATGGTGACTTGAACTGCAGAAACATTCAGATGGAAGGTCTGACCGTCATCACAGTGATGGGCGAGGGCGGGCGGGACTCTCAGAATATTTCTCCCATTTCACTTCAAGAGAACGAACAGGGGAGAGTCAGGTCACTCGCTAAAAAAAGGTCGCATTCTCTCGAGATGTCGGGACAGCGGGGAGGGGACCACGCAACGATGCCCTTGGGCAGATCAACATGCGCGGAGTGACAAGAGGCGAATCTCGTATACCGACACCTACTGAAAATTCGCTGGTTGAGATTTTGGTTTTCGGCGGTATGGCTTACAGCCAGGTGGCGAAAGTCACTTCATTGGGTGGAATCGTCACGATCTCTTTCACCGACCCATTGCTGGCGAGAATCGCGTAATCGCCCGTGGGCAGCCGGGGGAAGACTGCTGCGTACAGGATCTCGCCGTTGCCTTCTCGCGGCAATACTCACACGTGCGTCTTGGCTAATGGATCCATTACGTTATGAATCTCGATCTGCGTACCCCAGTGGTCGGCCGACGACGACAACACGAGCGCTCCGGCTGTGCTGTCGGCGTCAATGACCACTGCGCGACTGGGCGAGCTCGGAGGAAGCGACTCTGCGTGTGAGTGTGGTTCCTCTTCGCTGCTTCCGCCGTGAGAATGAAATCCGTTGTTGCTCTCCATTATGGGGGTGCCACTCCTCGTAATTAAGTGACCTAGCCCGCCATCGCAATGGGCTGGGACGATGGATTGTCGTAGCCGTCCCATGGATCGGCCAGGTACGGGAACGTTGAACTAAACGTAAGTCCGAAGGCGGAAAGACTTTCCACCGTTGATGGCTCTTTGCTGGGTCCGCCAACGTCGTATAACTGCCCGGCGGCCGCGTCGGGCGTAAACGTCGGCACAACCTTTCCGAGTAGGGCACCGGCGAAGGCCTTCAACGCAATGCTGGTCACGTCATCAAAGACCCGACGACCATTTGGATAGCCGGCGACGTCGCCACCGACCACACCAAGAATACTGGCGGTTGCCGTGGGCGTTGCCGCGATCGCCACGTTGAGTCGCAACATGTCGGCGTTCGTCTTGCCCGTGAAGTTTTGGAATCCGGGGAAGAGTGGAGGAACGCCAGTGAGAAGAACGGCATCTAAGTCCGGGCGCAGGTTCGTACTCTTCGCCGAGTAGGCCGCCAGATTCGGGAACGCTCCGGGGTAGAGCACATTGAGCAGCGCCGCCAGTCCCGGGTGGTCATAGAACGCCCCGTACTGCGAATCGTGATTCGGGCTTTGGTAGTTCCATGGTCCTTGTGACCCATTGGGATAATGACTTCGTTGATCAAAGGATTACCCAGTCGCGACATCTGGTGCCATGGACCAGTGTGCGTCGTCTTCTTCCCATAGACGGTTGTCTTTGGACGACTGGCGGTGGTCCAAATACCGATGGTGGAGTCGGAGGCCTTGTAATTCGTCGGGGCATTGTGCTTCCTCGTCAACTCCGAGATCGGCACTTGCAGCGCAATGCTGTGCACGTTCGTTGATGCGAAAGAGTTGATGCCGGCAACGGCCGCCCCCTTCAAGAGGAAGGCGGGATGGAATGGCCGCAAGAGACCGAGGTCAAAGATCGAACCCAGGTCGACGTAAAAGCCGTCGGCTCGCTGACC
>JBBQGY010000009.1:0-24588 GCA_038323435.1 Acidimicrobiales bacterium | reverse complement strand
TCACCCTCCTCGAACACCAGGAGTGGTTCCACAAATTGGTTGACCTCGGTTACACCGACGTCTGGTCGTCCGAGGTCGACGGCGTTGACGGCTTTACCCCGCTCACTCTCGCCGCCGTGTGGGAGCCGAGTCTCAATCTCGGAGTTGCGGTTACGCCGGTCTTCACGAGGGGCGCGGGCCTGCTGGCGATGTCGATCGCGGCACTCGCCGAGATTGCGGGCGACCGGTTCACGATGGGGCTCGGCGCGTCGAGCGAACCGGTCGTGCAGCGCTGGAACGGCGTCAAGTACGAAAAGCCGTACGCACGAACGCGCGACACGTTGCGCTTCGTGAAGCGTGCGCTCGCCGGCGAGAAGATTGACGAGGTCTTCGAAACCTTCGAAGTCCACGGCTTCAAACTCTCGCGTCCCGTCGCCGCTCGCCCGCCCATCCTTCTCGGCGCGCTGCGTCCGGGCATGTTGCGCCTCGCCGGGCGCGAAGCCGATGGCGCAATTCTCAACTGGCTCGCCGCCGCCGACGTCGCCCAGTGTCGGGCCGAGGTCGGTGAGGGTAAGACCATCGCGGCGCGGCTCTTCGTTATTCCGACCGACGACGCCGACACCGCACGCTTTATCGGTCGCCGAATGATTTCGTCGTACCTGACGGTCACGGCCTACGCGGAGTTCCACCGCTGGCTGGGTCGCGGCGAAATTCTTCAGCCCATGTGGGAAGCGTGGGGGGCGGGCGATCGCAAACTGGCCAACGAACTGATTCCCGATTCGGTCGTCGACGATCTAATCATTCACGGCTCCTACGACGAGTGCCGCGATCACGTGGCTCGCTACGTGGACGCCGGCGTGCAGATTCCCTCAATCGCGATCGTGCCCTTCGGCGTTGACCTCACCGCGGCGGTCGAGGGCCTCGCGCCGCGTTAGACTTTCTCGGCCTCGAGAAACTCGAGTTGGTCCGCGAACTTTTCGCGGGCGGCCTCGGTCCTCGCGGGGATGAACTCGGTGGGCACCTCGCTCGCGCTGTACTCCTTTAAGGCGTGGCGCGCCACGGTCTGGCGGTGCACTTCGTCCGGTCCGTCGTAGATGCGCGCCGCGCGCGCCCAGCGGTACATGGCTTCGAGGGGCATGTCGGACGAGTACCCGAGCGCGCCGTAGGTCTGAATGGCGCGGTCAATCACGTTATGCAAGACGGTGGCGCCGTAGTACTTGATCATCGCAATCTCGTCACGCGACGCCGACGCGCCGACCTGGTCCATCTTCCACGCGGCGTGCAGGGTCATCAGTCGCGCCGCGTGCATCTCGGCGCGCGAGTCGGCGATCCAGTTCTGCACGGTCTGCTTTTCGGCGAGCAGCGAGCCGTGCGTGTAGCGGCTGAGGGCCCGTTCGCACATCATGTCAAAGGCGCGCTGGGACTGACCGAGCCAACGCATGCAGTGGTGAATGCGACCCGGTCCGAGGCGCGCCTGGGCGAGCAAGAAGCCCGAGCCCTCTGGTCCAATGAGGTTCTCGCCCGGGATTCGCACGTCCTCGTAGCGAATTTCGGCGTGGTTCCCGAAGCGGCCGTAGTGAATCTCGGGATCGTCCATGGAACCAACGTCGCGCACGATGTTGACCCCGGGCGTCGTCACGGGCACCACGAACATCGACGAGCCCTGGTAGGGGTGGACGTCGGGGTTCGTCACGGCCATGACGACCAAAATGTCCGCGACCGATCCGTTGGTCGTGTACCACTTATGCCCGTTGATCACCCATTCGTCGCCGTCCTTGACGGCGCGGGTCTTCAAGAGACGTGGGTCGCTGCCGGCGGTCTCGGGTTCGGTCATGGAAAAACCCGAGCGCATGGTGCCGTTGAGCAGCGGAGTGAGCCAGCGCTCGCGAATATAGTGCTGGCCGGTCATCTCCATGCCGGCGGCCAGCAGTTCGGCGTTGCCGCTGTCGGGTGCGTTGTTGCCAAAGATCACCGGGCCGTACGGGCTCTGTCCGAGGATTTCGTGCATGAGTCCGAGTCGTACTTGACCAAAGCCCATGCCGCCGAGGTCGGCGGGTAGGTGAGCGGCCCACAGCCCCCTCGCGCGCACTTGGTCCTGCAGTGGTTTGATGAAGTTGACCAGTTGTTCGTGGGTGAGATTTAGCGTCTCGAGGGGCATGATCTCTTCGTGCACGAAGGTTCGCATCCAGGCGAGTTGTTCCTCAAACTCCGGTTCTGTTTCAAAGTCCCACGCCATAGACATCCTCTCCGTTGATGCCACTCTACGCCCCACGAATATCTACTCGAGAGGGCGACCACGACGCGCTCGTACACTGGTACCGAGCACGGAGGAGCCACGTGGGCAAGAAATCAAAATCACCCAAGAAGATCAAAATCGGCGTTGTCGACACCATGTTTGCCCGCTACGACATGGGCGGAGCCGCGCGCGCCGAGCTCGCCGAGTGCCCCGGTTACGGTGATTCGTTCACGATCGTCGCCCAGACGGTGCCCGGCTTCAAAGACCTCGCGGTCGCCGCGAAGAATTTGATCGAAAAGGACCACTGTTCAATTGTCGTCGCCCTCGGAATGCCCGGCAGCGCGCCGATCGACAAGCAGTGCGCCCACGAGGCCGCCCAGGGCATCATGCAGGCCCAACTGCTCACGTCGACGCCGATCCTCGAGGTCTTCGTCCACGAAGACGAGTCCGACGACCCCGAGGTCTTGGCCAGGGTGTTCGAGAACCGGTCGCGTCAACACGCGCGCAACGCGTACTGGATGCTCTTCGATCCCGAACAGCTACGTCGACGGGCCGGTCAGGGAATTCGCCAAGGGTTCGACGACGCCGGTCCGTTGAACGTGGGCGACCACTAGACCGCAGGTATCGCCTAACTTCGGTATGCTCACCGGAGTTACTTGTCAGTAACAACGAGGAGGAATTATGCCCGAAGCCGTCATTGTCGCCACCGGTCGCACCCCTATTGGAAGGGCGTTCAAGGGTTCGCTCGTCGACATGCGACCCGACGACCTCACGGCCCTCGTGGTGCGCGAAGTACTCAAGAAGGTACCCAACCTCGACCCCCAAAGTGTCGAAGACCTCATGGTCGGCTGTGGGCAGCCGGCCGGTGAGTCCGGGTTTAACGTGGCTCGCGTCGCCGCACTCCTCGCCGGTCTTCCGAACGTGCCGGGCGTCACGGTCAATCGCTACTGCTCGTCGTCACTGCAAACCATTCGCATGGCCGCCCACGCCATTCGCGCCGGCGAGGGCGACGTATTCATCGCCGCCGGTGTCGAAACGGTTTCGCGCTTCGCCAGTGGCGCTTCCGACAGCGGCAAGGCCATTAACCCGCTCTTCGCCGACGCCGTTGCCCGATCGCAAGAACGCTCGACGCGCGTCACGACGCCCTGGTCACCACAGGCCGGCCTACCCGATGTCTACATCGCCATGGGCCAAACGGCGGAGAATGTTGCCGAATGCGAAAACGTATCGCGCCTCGAGATGGACGAGTTCGCCGTGCGCAGTCAAGAGTTAGCCGTTGCACACCAGGAGAACGGATTCTTCGAGCGCGAAATCATCCCCGTCACGCTTCCCGACGGCACCGTCATGACGCGTGACGACGGTCCGCGTGCGGGCACCACGCTCGAGAAGCTCTCCACGTTGGCGCCAGTCTTTCGTGAGGGTGGCACGATCACCGCGGGTAACGCCTGTCCGCTCAATGACGGCGCGGCCGCAGTCATTGTGATGAGTGACACTCGTGCGAAGGAACTCGGCATTACGCCACTCGCGCGAATCGTCGCCAGCGCGGTGAGCGCACTCAATCCCGAGATTATGGGACTGGGCCCCATTGACGCCTGTCGCCAGGTGTTGCAGCGAGCGGGCATGACGATCGACGACATTGACCTCGTCGAAATCAATGAGGCGTTCGCCGCGCAGGTCCTACCGAGCGCCAAGCACCTCGGCATCCCCCTCGAGAAACTGAACATTCGCGGTGGAGCCATTGCCCTGGGCCACCCTTTCGGAATGACCGGCGCGCGCATTATGACCACACTGTTGAATTCGCTCGAGGACTCCGGTCAGCGATTCGGTATGGAGACGATGTGTGTCGGCGGCGGTCAAGGAATGGCCATGATCGTCGAACGACTGAACTAACTCGGATTCCAATCGTTGACTGACGGGGAACTCCTCGCCCATCGTGCGAAGAGTATCGAAGTGTTCAGCGGACCCACGACGTAAAGCCAGTTTGCTGGACGACGCTATTTCGTCAATTTCAGGTACTGTCCGGCGACGAGATGGGCAATGGTGGAGTAACCCACTGCGGTGGGATGTATGTCGCCTTTAGTGCAGAACCAGGTCATCGTGCAAACGTCAGCCACGGCTACAGGGATAACGCCGTAAGGAGCGAGGGTCGTGGTCTGCGCCAACGGGGTAAAGGCCCCGGTGGCAGTAGCCACGTCGATGAAGTCCACGTGCTGGGTTGCGTAGGCCGTGGTGAGCGTGGGCGTGATGATGGTTGCGTAGGCAAGGAGCGACAGCTGCGCGAGGCCGAGATTCGGTGGATTCGCCACTGCTTCGCCGAGTAGAACGTCGGGGTAGGACGTCGCGATCATCGCCACCTTAGGACCCGCGACGGTTCGCAGCTCTGCCACCAACGTTTCGATGTTGGCTTGCATGACGGGCATAGCGGCGGCGAGACAGATCTGGGGAACGGGCGCAAGGCCACAGAGGTCAAAATCATTACCGCCAATGGAGATTGTTATCAGACCAATTTTGCCCCGGTGCGTCGCAATGAATGCCAGCGCCGACGCGGCTTGGGTGGTCGTCGGATACGCGACACCGTTATTCGCCAGGGCGCCCGCCGGACACCGAATGCTCAAGAGGATGGACGAACTGGTGGCCCCGCCACAGCCAAAGTTCTTCAAGATCAAGACGTGACGTTTCGCCACCAACGGCGCGACTTGGTTGGTGTAGCCGTGCAGCGTCTCAGAGCCGTTGGCGAATCCGGGCTGGTATCCCTCCGCGTACGAGTCACCGAGGGCAACGTAGTAGAGCGGACTCGAACGTTGAGCAAGGGCGCGGTTGCTCGCTGACGCGGCACCGAGAGGAACTGCCGCGATGAGCAGAGCAACCGCGGCCACCACCAATTTGCAGAGAGTTCGCATTATTCATTCCCGCTTCCAGCAGTCCAGATCAGAATCTTATGATGTTGAACTCTTCATCAAGCGCGATCGCTGCGCGGAACACTCTCTTCCGCAAAGTTAAGTTCTGACCAAGTGGAGGTACATCTGGTCCCTCACACATCGCGACGAGTCGATTGAGAGATTCCGATGACGGTGAGCGTGTCACGGCGATCTTCGGAATTGGTCTGGATATAATTGTATTCCACTCTTTGCTAAAAGTTCGAAACTATGAAGCAACTTGAACTGTCGTCACGATGAACGACGAAGGGGTACGGATTCGCTCGCCGCGCAGTCGGATTCCTTCAATGTGGAACTCGATGGCTTCACGAATGTTCAGGGTTACTTCTTCGAGCGAATCACCCGTGGCCACGCATCCATCCACGTCAGGGACCCACGCTCCGTAGTTGTGGTCCGACTTTTCGATCACAACCGTGTACTCCGTCATCGAGGTCTCCTCTCCAACTCAGCCGGTTTTACGACGCCAGCGACAAGGGGTTCCTGCACATCGTCGCTCAGTTTTCCCGGGACCGTCACCGTTCCACGCTTGATCTGATGGTGGAGCTGGCGACGGCTCCCCCCTTTTCGATCCACGAACCAGCCGTCATCCTCGAGTTCTCTGATCATTTCACGAACCTTCACCACCGCCCATCGATCGTAGATCTCTCCGTCGTTTAAGGAAAACCTGAACACTGTGGTTGTGCCACTTACACCGCACTGCGTTAACGGATGACACTGCGAAAATCTCCGATAGCCCTCTGCGGCGCGGCGAAAATCTTACCGAACTCTGGACGCCAACGCGACGCAAGGATCAGTGCTGGCCAGTTCGCACGACGGTGGGATCGCTCGTCCATTCTTCGTGCTCGGCGGGAGTGGCGGCGCGCGCTTCGTCGGGCAACATGACCGCGATGGAGTCGCGAACTTCGTACACCACGCGCCGACGCGGGTTGTAGAGGAGATTCGGCTTCTCAATGTAGAGAAGTTCCTGGTGGTCAACCGGGTCTTCGAGCAACGCGAGGAGGAAACTGTCGAGTGCCACTTTCTACTTCCCTTCAATCATGGCGACGACCTCGTTAACTCGGGCCTCGCACGCTTCTTGGTTCTTGGCTTCGACGTTCAATCGAAGGAGTGGTTCGGTATTGGACGGACGCAGATTGAACCACCAGTCGCCGTAATCGGCGGTGAGACCGTCGAGCGTGTCCACGTTGACGCCGCGCTGTTCGAGGGACGTCGTGATACGGGCTACGGTCGCTGCGGGATTGTCGACGCGAGTATTGATCTCGCCCGAATTCGCGTAGCGAATGAAGGGTGCGGTCAGTTCCGAAAGCGGCACCGACGATGCGCAGAGCAGTTCGAGCACGACCAGGGCGGTGATGATTCCCGAGTCCGCGCGGTAGTTGTCACGAAAGTAGTAGTGGCCCGAGTGCTCGCCGCCGAAGATGGCGCCGGTGTCGGCCATGACCTGTTTGATGTAACTGTGGCCCACTCGGGTGCGAACACCCACCCCACCATTTTCGGCGATGACCTCGGGGACGGCCTTGGAACAGATGAGGTTGTAGAGAATGGTCGAACCGGGTTGGCGTCGAAGCATCACCGCGGCGACCATTGCGGTCGTCGTTGATCCACTGACCGGTTGGGCCTTCTCGTCGATAAGAAAGACTCGGTCGGCGTCGCCGTCAAAGGCGAGTCCGATGTCGGCGCCGGTCTCGAGCACCCGACGTTGGAGGTCGACAATGTTGTCGGGGTTGAGGGGGTCCGCGGGGTGATTAGGAAAGGTCCCGTCGAGTTCGGGGTACATAATCTCGACGTCGAAGGGCAGCCCCGCGAAGACCTTCGGGGCGATGAATCCACCCATGCCGTTAGCGGTGTCGGCGACGATCTTCAGGGGGCGCAGCGCGTTGACGTCAATGAATGAATGGACGTGTTGCACCCACTCGTCCATGAGGTTCATCTCGGTAAGGCTCGCGAGCGCGCCGGTTGCTGGTTCGTCGTAGAACTTGTTCGTGAGTGCTTCGATCTCGACGAGACCGGTCTCGACGCCAATTGGTTTGGCGCCGGCGAGGCAGAGCTTGATGCCGTTGTACTGCGCCGGATTGTGCGACGCAGTGAACATCGCGCCGGGCGTGTCGAGGTAACCGGACGCGAAGTAGAGGAAGTCGGTCGACGCGAGACCGAGATCGACGACCTCGGTGCCGACGGCCCGCGCACCTTCAGCGAAGCTTTGACAGAGCGCGACGCCCGAGGGGCGCATGTCGCGCGCAATAACGATGCGCGTGGCACCAATATGTGTGGCAAACGCGGAACCGACGGCGCGAGCGAGCCGTTCGTCGATCTGGTCGGGATACGTGCCGCGGATGTCGTAGGCCTTGAAAATCTTGGTCGTATCCACGACTTCGTACTCTAGTTGCGACGTCGTCGACGCCTCTTAAGGGCAAAGTAGAGCGTGAGCAGAGCCGCGATCGTTGCGAGGTCACTAATGGCGTTGCCCACGGTGAGCGCCGACGTCGTGCCGTAGACCATTCGAACGTCCGGGCTCGTCGGCACGACCACCATGAGATTGGGACTAACCCGGAATGGGCCCGACGCGCCCGTGACGTTCCATCGCGGAAAATAGGAGATCTTGACGAGCACGGGTACGCCGACTCGACTCACGTGGAATGAAATTGCCTGCGTTGCCACAACCACGCGACTCACGTGGTTGGTGGGCAACGTGGTGCCGGCGTTCATCGTTCGAATCGACGATGCACGAGGCCACGACGATGGACCACTACTCGCCGCGACCGTGGACCACAACGACGGCGTCAACCACCATGTCTCGTTGGCGTTCAGCCAGCCCACGCGACTCGAGAGGCCCGACACGACGTTGGGCAATCTCGTCAACGCCACGACCATCGGACTGTGCTTGATGAGGTAGATCCGCCACTGCACGCCGGGAGTGGGCCACGCCCTGGTCGACGCGATCAACCGCAACTGCGAGTCCGTGTTCGCCTGTTGAATGACGGTCGGCGAGAACGCAATGTAGTACTTCACACCCAGCATCTGGAGGTGACGCACGCCGAGAGCCACGTCGAGTTGTCCGTAGCGAAGGTTCACCTGAGGATTACTCGGCGACGCACTTAGTTCGGCCTGATTAAGAAAATGGTAGGGCGTCGTCGCCGAGGACTCGAAGAACAGGCCCTCCATTGAGCCCACGCAGTTGTTGGTCCAGTACGGCAACAGCATCAGCGCCATGGGCGTGCCGAAGCGATTCTCCGAGCTGTTGTACTCCCACATCGCGCTTCCGCATCCGTACCTCTTCGCGACCCCCTTCACCGTGTTCATCAGATTGTGGTACTCGGACCACGCGGGCTTCGCCTGATAGCCCGAGTAGTTCCACTGCGCCCAACTCGACACCTGATTGCCCGTCGTGTGCAGACCAATAGTTGACGCGACTGACGGCATCAGGCCCGGCAACGTCGACAACAGTCCGAGTAGGAGCACCGCCACCGTTGCTTGAAACGTTCGGTGCGACCTCTGTTCGAAGGCGTCGTAACGTTCGTACCCGCTCGGCACCAGCCTGACGGTCGAACTCTCGTGGTCCTCGAGGGCCAGATCGTGCAGCACCTCTTCGAAGGGTGCGTGAAATACGGGCACGTCACTGGTTAACTCCTCGCGGTGGCGAGGGTCGACGTAGCCGTGTCGCGGTCGGCGCCTCACGTGCGACGTCCAGCGCGAGAGGACGTACCCGAAGAGCCAGCCCACGCTGAGGTGCGTAGTAATGAACCAGAACGGGACCAGCCGTTCGTTCCAGATCACGCTCTGGGGATCGACAATGAAGGCCACGAGCGAGAGCACCGTCAATGTCGCGAGCACCATACCGAGTCGGTCGCGCACCACGAACGCGACCGGTATCACCAGTGCGGCGAGCACGATCACCCAGCGGTCACCCGCCGCGCCACCGGTTGCGTTAAACCACCCGAGCGGGGTGAAGACGTCGCGCAGCGAACTGACGCTGTCGTTGGTGTACCCCATGGAGTTCGTCAAGTTCTGGGTCGTGAGGAATGTGAGCAGCCACCATGCCGACAGTGCCACCGAGAGAAGTCCCGCCCCCAGCGCGAAGCGAAGTGGGCGGGCGTAGTCGCCCGGAACGAGTTCGTCCTTCGGGTCGCCAATACCGCGACGGGCCAACAGCTCAAACATTACGAGCACCCCCACCGCCGCGATCGTGAAGAGCCACGGCAGGATGTGGGCCGCCAACGTTACGCTCAGGAGAACGGCGGCGAACCAGTAGCCGCGGCCGGTACGCACGCCGCGTGCAAAGAGGCCAATCGTGATCAGACTTAGTGCGAGGGCGAGCGAAAACGCGTACTCGCCGGCCATTGACGAAAAGAGATTGCCGCCATCGATCGTGAAGCTCGCGTCAAAGAGAAACGGCAACGTCGCCACCGCGAGCGCCGCGGGCACTGGGCGCGGCGCACGAAAGAGTCGGGCCATGCAGTACGCCGCGACGGGCAAGAGGACCGATCCGAGCACTGTCGCGAGCTTGAAGGCCACAGCAAAGTTGATGACGTAGCTCGCGAGCGTCGCGAGAACGTCGGGGAGCACGAAGTAGTAGGTGTAGGCGGGCATCCCGTCGAACCAGCCCGGATACCACGGCGTCAAATTGAAGAGATTGCCCTGGGTCTTGAGGTAGGCGGGAAACACGACGTGCGACCCCGTGTCGCCGCCCGTAATCAAAGTATTCGAGAACAACAGATTGGGGTGCAACTCCCAGAGCGTCACCGCGATGACGACGAGTACCACCGAGGTCTCCAAGAGACGCAACGGAGTCCAAAAACTACGAATGCGGTACCACATCAGTGGCCCGACCGCTGGGCGACGAGCGCAATGATCGCCACGCCGTTGAACGAGACGTGGGTGATGACACTCGGGATCAGCCGTTTCGTGCGTACGACGAGCACCGCCAGGACTACGCCGAGCAGCGCCAGACCGACAAACTGCAGCGGCTCACCGTGCGCTAGTCCAAACAGCACGGCACTGACGACCACGCCGACCACCACGGACGAGCGCGACCCGGGCCGCGAACCGCCTTCGCTGATGGCACGAAATATCACGCCACGAAAGAGCCACTCTTCCATGAGTGGCGCGATCACGAGGGTCATGACAATCAGCGCCACGAACGTCACGCCGTGGGCCGCACCAAAGAGGTGATTGGTCGGTCGGTTCAACCGCTTGAAGTGGAAGGGCCGGTAGATCACGTCAACTAACAACTGAGCGACCACGCCGAGCGCGACGTAGGCAATGTCGCTGACGCGAGGCTTCCACTGGTCCGGTAGCGACCTAACGTTTCCGTAAAAATAGGCGTAGTAGATGGCCGAGCCAAAACCGACCCAGAGTCCTAGTAGGCCCAACGCGCTCGACCACCACGGCGGGGTCGCGGTGTGTGCGAGCTGGGTCATCCCACCGGGGAAATGCGTTATTTCCACGGCCACTACCTCTAAGAGCGACGCCACGAGCTGGCCGGCGAGGAATCCGAGGAACGCCGCAACGAGAATTGGCACCGTGCGAGGTCCGCTCGTTGACTCAGTCTCAATTAGTGAACCCACAAGGCTTAACGCTAACAAGCGTTGCATTTGGCGGCACGCCAGACGATTTGTCAGTACTGGCCTCTAGTCTAGGTAGGTGAGTTCACTACCCCCAGAAAAGAATGGCCTTAAGAAATACCTGCCCGGCGGCAACGGCGACAAGCCCATGGCCCCCGAGTCACGCCGGCGCATCCTAACTATCGCCATCGTCGCGTTCATCCTCGGCATTGTGGTGATTCCATCACTCTTTAATTCAAAGTCCACCACCACCCTGTCGTACTCCAAGCTTCTCGCCGACGCACACCTTCAACAGGTCAACACGGCAATGGTAAATAGCGGATCGGGCGTCATTAGCGGCCAGCTATCCAACGGCACGAATTACACCACGAATGGACCGGTGCCGGTGATCAACGCCGACATCACCTCTCTTCGTACCACCGACAATGTCACGGTCACCTTCGCGACGTCGTCGGGCCTGATCGGAACGCTATTGCCGTACCTCATCTGGATTTTGCTGATAGGCGCGTTCATGGTCTTTGCGAGTCGCCAGGCGAAAGGCCAGATGAACGGCATGATGTCGGTCGGTCGCTCTAAGGCCAAACAGTTCAATCAAGACCGACCGAAGACCACCTTCGATGACGTTGCAGGTTATTTCGGCGTCAAGCAAGAGATCAGTGAAGTCGTGGAATTTCTAAAGACGCCGGGACGCTACAAGGACATCGGCGCGTTGATTCCCAAGGGCATTTTGCTCGTTGGTCCTCCCGGCACGGGTAAGACAATGTTGGCGCGAGCGGTGGCAGGCGAAGCGGGCGTGCCGTTCTTCTCCGTCTCTGGTTCGGACTTCATGGAGATGTTCGTCGGAGTTGGCGCGAGTCGAGTACGCGACCTCTTCGCCACGGCCCGCAAGCAGTCGCCCGCGATTGTCTTCATTGACGAAATTGACTCCATTGGTCGCAAGCGCGGGGCCGGGGTTGGTGGCGGTCACGACGAGCGCGAGCAGACGCTTAACCAGATGCTCAATGAGATGGACGGTTTCGACCCCACCGAAGGCGTAGTGGTGATTGCCGCTACTAACCGACCCGACGTGCTCGATCCCGCACTGCTGCGCCCCGGACGTTTTGACCGTCAGATCGTGGTGCCGCTCCCCGACCTCGACGAACGGCTCCCCATTCTCGAAGTACATTCGAAAAATAAACCCCTCGATCCGTCGGTGAGTTTGGAGATGGTGGCTCGAGGAACGCCGGGGATGAGTGGCGCCGACCTCGCGAACCTCGTGAACGAATCGGCCCTGCACGCCGTGCGCCGGCACTCGACGACGATTGGCATGGAGGACTTCGAATCCGCACGCGACCGCGTCATGATGGGACAATTGCGCGACACGATGGTGCTCATGGACGACGATCGCGAGCGTGTTGCGTTCCACGAAAGCGGCCACGCACTCCTCGCTTACGTGCTCGAGAAGACCGATCCCCTGCACAAGGTGACCATCATTCCTCGCGGTATGGCGCTCGGTGTCACGATGACGCTGCCCGAAGAAGATCGCCACATCATGTCACGCCAACACATCGAAGACTCGCTGTGCATGCGCATGGGTGGACGCGTCGCGGAACTTCTCATCTACGGTGACCTTTCGACGGGCGCCGCGGACGACCTGCAGCGCAATACCGAGTTGGCCGTGCGCATGGTCCGCGAATGGGGCATGTCCAAAGAGATTGGACCGATGGCCTGGGGATCGAACAATCAGGTATTCCTCGGTGAAGACCTCATGCATCAGCGCGACTATTCGGATCACACCTCGCAAGTCATCGACGACGAAGTCGAGCGGATTCTTCGTGAACAGGAATCACGAGCGATCGAAGTGTTGACCCTGCACCGACGTGGTCTCGAAGCACTGACGGCCGCACTTCTCGAACAAGAGACGATCGACGGAGAGACCGCGGCACGATTGATCGACGAGGCTCACGGTGAGCCGGTGCACCCCGAAGGTACGAAGACCGTCAGCGCACTGACCGGTGTCGGTGTGGCGTCGGCGTCGCGACGAACGCGCTCCGCCTCCACTCCGATTAACGTCCCGCCGCCCAGCTGGCAGCCGCCAACGTTACCGGCCGTCTAACGGCGACACGACCCGGGTGCCGCGAGGCCTCGTGGGCAACGTCAGCGTCACCATCAGTACCGGGCGCGAACACGTCACGAGCAACGAATAGCCCCGCAATGTCGACAGGGTGGTCGGTGGCGAATTCAGCAAGGTCAGTACCCGTTCGGTGGTATTGGCGGGCAGTTGGCGCTGCACGTCACTCACCGAGTTAGTGGCGCCGGTCAAAGTCGAGAAGGTCAACGTCACGGACCTCGATGACGTATTGGTCACCGTCGCCGCGTCGTACCCGAGACCGCTGAAATCAGCAATAAGAAACTCGGACTCGGGGCGACCGGGTGACGAGAGCGCGACGTCGGTACCGCTGCCGGCCGCGAGTGACGTAAAGACTGGCCGGCTCGACGTGACCCGTACCGACGCGTAGCCCGCTACGGGCACGGCGGGGTTGGGCGTAATTGACGCGAAGCCGCTCGTGTAGGGGCGAATCGACAGAGTCACGGGAACGATTTTGTATCGTTTGAGCGCGATGGCGACGGTGATGTTGGCGGCGACCGGTCCGGGGTTCACGATACGAACTTGCACCGTGGTTCTATTGGCGGTCGTCACCGCCGGGTAGAGGGCCGTCGTCGACGGAGTCGCGATACCCGAATTGAACGACGCGACCGATCCCGCGATCTGCACTCCGACAATATCGACCGCACCTCGCACGACCTTGACGTGCACGCCGACGTTTCTCGTACTGACAATCTGGTTTCCGAGGTTCACTTCGATTTGGGAGTGCGCGGCGACCGAGAGTCCCTGAAACCGTGCCGGCGCGGTGAAGCCGACCTTCGAATACGTCGAGACATTGATGACCGCGGGCGTCGCGGTGGGATTGTAAATACTGACGTCTGCCGATGAGCCGACCGTCGTATCAAAGCCAGCCCCGTACCAATCGGTGATGCCAGTAGAGATGCACGGCGCTTCGGCTGACTTCGACGTGGTGATCTCTTCGGCGACGACGCCGCCGCCACTTACCTGGGCGGCCACACCGTAGTTGTCACCCACGAGTACGGCGGCGGGATCGATCGACAAGGTGGCGTGGGCCACAATGAGCACCCTCTTTTCCCACTTCTTTCCATCGTTGGACACCACCATGATCGACACGTGGCGAGGCGACGACGTGGTGTTGAGGAACATCACTCGACCGGACACGCCACCGCGCACGCTCGAGAGTCCGGTGCAGTAGAGCGCGGTTGATTCGGCTTGACTATTCACGACAAGTCCACTGGGCAGAATTGACGGATTGCGTGACGTCGAGAGCGAACTGAGGACGCCCGTGGCGACCAGGGCCAGCGCGAGGACCAAGAACAGCGATCGACGACGCGCGGTACTCACGATGACCTCGCGTGACGAGGAGTGGCGCGCCGTCGACGTCCGGTAAAGATCCACTCGAGACGATGAACCCATCCGAATCCGAGCCACATGAGTAACCACATCAAGAGCGTGAACGCCGCGAGCAAACCATTCAGTGGCAGTCGTTGCAACACGATCTGTCCCACGGGCGAAGTGGTCGACGGGCCTACTTGGAAGTACGGGGTCCACGTCGAACGCGTGGAGCGCGGCGCCGGTTGACCGTTCACGAGCAAACTGAAGGCGCTCGCCGGAGCGAAACCGGCGCGGACCGTCGAGTTCGTCAGCAGTGGTCCACTGTTCGACGTACTCGACAACACCGGAACCGCCGTCGAGGAACCTGGCGAGGTCATCGAAACAATGCCGTGAAACAGCGAATTGGAAAAGACCTCAACGGCCCTCGTAGAAAGGACGAGGGAGAGATCGCTCTGGCGACCGAGCGCGGTCAGTAAGTTGCCGGGAACATGGTGCAAAGGAACCGACTGCACGCCTTCGAGCTCGGGCGCCGACGCGTTCATCACCACAATGGTCGACACGCCCGCCGCCGACAGTAACTGACCGAGACGTACCGTGCGACCTTCGAGCGCCAACTGGACCGCGTTCAACAACACGTCACTCGTACCGGAGTTGGGAGGGGAGAACGCCGTGGCGCCGCCGGGCAGACCGTTCATCGAGGTGGCGACTTCGAGTCCCGGGGCGACCGACCAGCCCGCCACCGGCATCACCGACGGATCCCCGAGCCAGAGAACGCGGTAGCCCCCCGCCGTCGTTGGCGCTAACACACTCAAGGATTCGGCGACGCTGGTCGTCGGCAGATCGAAGCGGCCGCTCGCGATACTCCCGAGAAACGGCACCGTCGCCAACACCAGTGCGGTCACCGTCACCGCGGCGAACGCCTGGCGCCACCCGAAACCGGCTTGGCGAAGATCGAGCTCGAGGGCACTGATTCCGAGCCCGATCAGCACGACGAGCATGACCGTATAGAGGGTCAGCAGGACGTCGAGGTCGGGTACGAACGGTCCCATCCAGTTGTGGACGTCGAGCACGCAGACCACCAACGCGAGCGTGGCAATCGACGCCACCTTGCCCGCCAACTGTCGTCGCTCACCACGACAGAGCGACAGTCCGACGACGGCCGCGATCGGAAGTAACCACCCGAGCCACGACGTTCCAAAACTACCGTCGGCACCGCGCGCGAGATCGACGAATGATGGAGCGGACCAGGGCCCGCGAGGAAGCCCAAAGACCCCCACAGCGCGGCGACCCGCGAGCATCGTGTCAATCGCCAACGGCAGCAACAGAATGGCGACGTTGAACACGAGCGAACCTAGGAATCGCCATGGTCCCGCGAATTCGTGGGGACCGTCGGGCTCGAACAGTCTGGCGAAGGCGACGCCCACCACGACGAGAACGACCACAATCAACGTCGCTGGCGCAAAGGCGGTAAGGACCGCGATGAGCATGATCACCACCATGCGTTGGCCGTCGCGCGTCGATCGCCATCCGCGGTGTCCGAACTGCACCGGTTCGCTGTAGGGGTGCACCCGGAACCTCGGTACGTCCATCAACTCGAACAATCGCCGCACGACGAACGGCAACCCCGCGACGACCACGAGTGCGTCAATCCGGCCCTGACTGATTTGATTCACGCCAATGGGAAAGGCGAGGTAGGCGAACGCCGCGACGACGCGCGCACGATTTGATACTCTCGAGCTCAGAAGTCGACTGACGCCAAACGCCCCGAGGGGTACCGCGAATATCAGGACCAATCGAGCAAGGATACCCATTCGTCCAAAGACGAACGTGCCCGCCACGCCGAGAATCCCGTAACCGGGCATGCCGGGCGCCCCGGTGCCCACGCCGTTAGGCGACCACGACGCAAAGAAGTGTCGCCAGGTCGACCACCACGAGTCGAGGGGGGCGAGACGACCAATTATGGGCAAATGTGTCACGACGAGGTTCCGTGATCCGATGAGCCACAGCGCGAAGACCACGATGACGGTCGTGGCCTGGGCACGAAATGAAGTGAGAAAACGCGAAGGTCGATTGCGAAGTTCTAGGAGCGGACTTTCGGGAATATCATCAAACTCTTCTTCTTCGGAGAACGCAGCGGCAAAACCGACGCCGTCGGAGTCGTCCAGCGTCGTTTCGAGGCGCGGGGGGGCTGAAGGAATAATTCCTCGGGCGCGGTCGAGTCCGTCGCGCAGTAGCACGAGGAAAAAGCGTTTGAGGCGACTCGCGCCACCGACTTGGAGACGAAGCAATTCCGCGTCACTCAATACACGAATCTGGTGGCGTTGACGGCGGCGTTCTCGAATAGGCTTGCGGTTGTGGAGGAGCCATCGCCACGAGCCCACGATGGCACTCGCGCGATCAGTGTCTCGGCCCAGTAACGCAAGGAACAGCTCCATGACGTCCATGACCAACAACAGGGCGAGCGTGGTAATCGTCTGGCGCCGCCCCCAACCCGTCGCGACCACCAACAACTGGTGTCGCCGTTGCAGATCCTGTCGACTTGCGTTGCGTGTACCCATCGCGGTCACCGTGCGCTCGCCCTTCGCAATGGTCTCGCGGTGGGCCACCTTGGCGAGCGGCGCGACCACGATGCGCGCACCGGCAATTTGTGCGCGCCAACTTAGATCGAGGTCCTCGCCCATGACCGATATGAGCGGATCGAATCCTCGCAACGTGGCGAAGAGGTCCGAACGCACCAACGTCACCCCGCCCGGTGCCACGAAGACGTCACGCTCGAGGTCCTGTTGACCGTGGTCAATTTCGCCGAGTTCGATGCGCTCGTGGACCACGCCAAATCGGTCGCAAGTCTGACCCACGTGCACGAGCACGAGCGGGTCGCCGTAGGACACGACCTTCGGGGTCACGATGCCGGCGTTCATGCGAAAGGCTGCCTCGACCATTAACTGCACCGCATCGGGCTCGAGTCGCACGTCGTCGTGGCAAAAAAGGAAAAAAGCCGAGCCCTCCACCATGAGCGAAGCCTCGTTGCACGCTCCGGCGAAGCCCCGGTTCTCATCGAGAATGCGCACGAAGGCGTTCGGCGCGACGGCCGCCACTCGGGCCGGTACGTGCTCGGCCTCCCCGTTCGCCACGACGAGCAGGCTTAGTTCCTCGTAGTTCTGGATCGACAGAGAAGCCACTGCAGCTTCCAGACCGGGTCCGGAACCGGTGGTAACGACGACGGCAACGACGGCCGGAGCACGAGATTCCATCAGTTCAACAAGGTTAGTTGGCGCCCGCGTTCCGATTGAGCCCCAAACGGTCCAGATCGACCGGCGTTCAACATTTCTCTACGATCCGACGCGGCGTTGTCGCATTTCGTCGACCACATCACGCAGTGACGTCGCCAGTGGCGTCACTGGTTCCCAGCCCGAGACCTCTTGCAGTTTCTCGAAACTCCCGCGAGAGACGGGCACCTCGACCGGTCGCACGAGCGCCGGATCACTGACCAGTCGCACGCCCGGGGCCAATTCATCGACCAACTGAAGGGCAATATCGTGAAGTGCAACGTCGCGTCCCGACGCGACGTTGTAAATCTCGCCCGACACGCCATATTCGTCGAGGAGCCGATAGGCGCGCACCACGTCGCGCACGTCACTGAAGTCACGTCGCACCGTCAAATCGCCGACCGCAATCTCGCTGGCGCGATCGCGTACCGCGTCGAGCAGGCGCCCGATCAGTGCCGGTATGACGAACTGTTCGGACTGACCGGGACCAACGTGATTAAAGGGGCGCACGATGAGCACCCGTTGACCCCAGTGGCGGAATGCCTCGTGCGCCACGTGCTCGGCTTCCACTTTGCTCGACGAGTAGGGGTTTGCTGGCGCAACGCGGAAAGTTTCGAGCAGCGGCAAGTCCTCTTCGCGCACGACTCCGTAGACGTCGGCGGAACTTACGAGCAGTGCGGTCGCGTCCGGTACGACGTCGTGCGCCGCGTCCAGCACGTTCTTGGTTCCGAGCACATTGACGCGAGTGAACTCTACGGGTTGACCCCACGAGTCGCCAACGTGCGTGAGCGCGGCCAGGTGATAGATAACCTCGGGACGCGTACGCTCGAGAACGTCGTGGACGCTCGCCGCGTCCGTCACGTCGCAGTCGCGATCAACGCCGGTGACGTCGTCACCGCGCTCGAGTAAGTGTGCGACGAGGTGGCGACCGACGAAGCCTTCGGCACCGGTGACGAGAGCCCTCACGACGCCGCCGCTTTCGCCACTTCGTACGCCTCGAGGTGGCGTGCGAGCGAGTAGTCCCACGTGAAATGTTCGGCGCGCGTACGCGCCCGCGCGCCCCACTCACGTCGCACGTCACTGCTCGACGACAGCGCACCCGTCAAGGCCTCGGCCAGCTTTGTGGGATCGCCGACGGGCACGAGCAGGGCGCAGTCGCCCGCCACCTCGGCCATGACGGTGCCCTCGGTCGTCACGATCATCGCACCACAGGCCATCGCTTCCAGTACCGGGAGCCCAAAGCCCTCGCCACGCGACGGGTACGCAACGACACTCGCTCGACGTAAGAGCGCTGGCAGTACCGCTTCGTCAACGAAACCCAAGCGCCGGATGCGCGCAGCGGCGCCGTGACTCGCGAGTAGCGCGTCGAAATCCTTCAAGCCCCAGCCGCTCTGGCCCGCGAGCCATAGTTCGACCGAGTCATCGTCACGTGCGATGTCCTCAAAAGCGTCCAGCAGCACGTCGAGACCCTTTCGCGGCTCGAGAGTGCCGACGAAAAAAATGAACCGTCGATCGGGGTCGAGTCCGTAGCCTCGGAGCAAATCTGCGTCGCGCGACGCGTCACTCGTGAAGCGATCGAGATCGACGCCGTGGGGTGCAACAATGATGGGAGCGTGTTCGGGGATGAATTCATCCAACTGGCGCGCCGTAAAAGCACTCACGCTAATCAGCGCGTCGGCGTGCACCGCGGAGTAGTGAATTGCCCGACGAAAGAAGGCGACCTTCGACCGTTCGTGCCATTCGGGGTTCGTGAAGAAAGTGAGATCGTGAATGGTCACTACCGTAGGCGTTGGTCCACGCCGGGGCATGGTGTAATGCGGCGCGTGCCAGACATCGGCCGCTCGGGCCGGCGCGCTCGTTCCCAGTCGCCACGCTTCAAAGGCCAATCTCAATGCCCGATCATCGGGAATGATTGGCACCACGGTTGCGCTGGGCGACCACGAACGCCAACGCGGCGCATCGCTTCGTCGAGTGACGAGCGTGGTGCCCACGTTGCGTCCGGGCAGTCGACGGGCCAGTTCGACGATGTACCGTCCGGCGCCCGCCACGTGCTCGGGCACCGCCGACACGTCGAGCGCGATGTTCATTGCCACCCCGACAAGTGGTCGAGAGCGGCGTTGCGCCACGTCAAGTCGGCGACCGATTCCCGTCGTTTGGTGGCACTCTTTTCGTCGTCGTCGAGCGCGACCGCGGTGACGAGACCGTGAGCAATGGCGTCCACGTCGAGTGCGTCAACACGCACGACACAGTCGTTGGTCGTGACGCTCGGTGTCGTGGCACTCGCGACCACGCGAGTGCCCGCGTGCAACGCCTCGACTGGCGGAAGACCGAACCCCTCAGCTCGGGGCACGTAGGCGAAGAGCGCGGCATCTCGGTAGAGGCCTTTCAACGTTGCTCGCGGCACGAGGCCCAACAACGTGGCGTCACCGGTCGCCACGTTGCCCCAGCCGCTCGGACCGGCAATCACCAGATCACCGACATCGGGCGATTCGCTGCGTGCGAGGGCGTGCGCCGCCACCAGGCGCTCGATATTCTTGCGCGGTTCGAGGGTTCCCGCGTAGAGAGTGAACGGACCAACGACGCCATGTCGTAGGAGAAGACCGCGCACGTCGTCGTGGCTCTCCGCGATGGTGTCGTCATCGTCGACTCCGAATCGAACATTGACGATGCGAACTGCGTCAATGCCGAGCCCAACGAGTCGTTCGCGCAGTCCCGGCGACGTGACGAGAATTCGTAACTTCTCGTTCGTGGCAATGAGCTTCAACTGTTGTTCGTGAAAACGGATACCCGACGGCGTTGTTGATGAGGGTTCGTCACGCCACAGCAAGTCGTGCATCGCAATCGAATGAACGGCGTGACGAGATCCGCCAGCGAAGGGTCCGGCCATGGACGTGGCGTGCACGACGTCGGACTCGCGCGGCACGCCCAATGGTCGCAGTGGCCACAGTCGAGTAAGGGCCGCGAGCGGCAGCGCCGAGCGAACAATGCGCAGTGGCAGGTCGGTCGCACCGGCGAGGACCGGACCGCGCGGAGCGAGGCCGACGACGTCGAGCGACGAATCGTCCAGTGACGCGAGCCCCTGGGCGAGGCCGCGCACGTAGGTCGCGATGCCCCCGGGTTGGGGTCGAAAGAGTTGATCAATCGAGATGGTGATAGTTCGTGTCACGAAGCCAAGCCTCGCACGACGTCGCGATAGAGCGACACGTAGGCTCTCGCTGCCGTCGCCGGCGCAAAATCAATGGCTCGGGCGCGACCGGCGGCAATCATAATTGCGCGACGTGCCTGATTCGACCACACTTCATCAAGGGCCGCCAATGCCTCGTCGTCCGAGCCAATGAGCGCCGCCGCCCCATCGAGGAGTTCGCGATTAATAGTCGTCGCGCGCGCGATGGTCGGCACACCGGCCGCAAGTGCGGCGATGGCGAAGGACGGAAATCTAGCCCCGTCCGAAATGTGAAAGACAACGCACGCACGTGCGAGTTCGCCCCGGGCATCGCGGCGGTGTCGCACGTCGACGTTGATACCGGCGGCGCGAATCCGTGCACCGGCCTCGCTGCTCACGAGCGCGACGACGCGCGCACCATGTTGGGTTCCAAATCGAACGAGCTCGGGGGCTATTCGCAGAAATAGATCCGTTCGACCGGTGACGTTGACGACGAGGTCGTCGCCCGCGCGCGTGAGGTCGACCTTCGGCACTGCCGGCGGCACCACCACGACCTGACTGCGTTTAATCGCTAACACTTCTTGGACTTCGTGGCTCGCGCTCGCACTTGACGCCACGATGAGTGCGCCGTGCGCGACCGCGCGGCGCAGCTGATGGACCCGCAGGTGGGTGCGCGTCTCTTCGCGAAGCGGCCGAAGGTCGTCGACCGAAATAATCAATGGCGTCTCGTTCATCGGCGGTGTCGAGAGCCCCGCAACGTGAATGACGTCCAACGTGGGTACGAGTCTGTCGAGGGAGCGTCCGTACCCTCGCCGCCAGAGCGGCGCCCACAGACCGCGTAGTGCTAAAGGCGTTTCGTGAGGACCCTCGGGCGAACTCTGTGTACGAAAGCGAACGAGTTCACACTCGCCGGTGGCGTCGATCGCATCGGCGAGGTCGGTCATGGAGTTGCCCAGCGACTCGAGCGACCCGTCGAGATCGAGTCCGACTCGTAGTGGCGACGACGTCACGAACCAAGAGCCAACTGACGCATCGCGCTCGTCCACTGCGGCCACAGCGTGACCGCCCACGATCCAAAAGGCACGGTACTGGTGGCCACGAGTCCGATTCGTTCTTCGACGTTGAGCAGCATGAGCGCGCCACTCTGTCCGAAGTGACCGAAACTTGACGGCGGCCAGTCCCCCATCCAGTGCTGTTTCTCGCCGCGAATTTCGGGACCGAGTCCCCACGCGCAGGGCGCGAATCTACCGAAGCCCGGCACCACGCCGTCGAGCTTCGGTAGATAGGGCGTGATCATTCGAGTGCGTGTTTCACGCGAAATGCCGTCGGGTCGCAGCCACCCCACAGCCAATCGCGCAAGGTCGTTGGTTGAACCTTCCACGCCCGATGACGGTCGCCCCGTCAGCTTTGACGCCGACATGCCAAACGGCTCAAAAATACGGCCGTCGAGCCAATTAGAAGCGGTGTTCTCGCCAATGACGGCATCCACTGCGTAGTCGATGCCGAAGTTCGAATAGACCCGCTTGGCGCCAATGTCGGTAACGGGGTCACCTTCTTCGAGCCCCAGTCCACTCGAGTGTGAGAGAAGGTTCGCGAGCGTCGCGCCCCGCGGTCCGAGTCCCTCGGTAGGCGCGTGCAACGCCCAGTCAAACTCGACCGCGAACGCGAGGGACACCGCCATTTTGGATACCGACGCCCACGGACGCACCGCCTCGAGGTCACCGGCGATGGCGACGCGCGACTCCATTCCATCGTTCAGGCGAAAGAGCACCACACTCGGCGCGCCGGGCCACTCACCCACGAGAGAGTTATTGCTCACAACACTCGATGATACCCACGGGGCCCTAAGGTTTCGGGGGTGATAACGGTTCTCAGTGGTGGAGTGGGCGCGGCGCGCCTCCTGGCATCGCTCAGTCACGTCGTTGATCCTCGCGAATTGACGGCGGTCGTGAATGTCGGTGACGACCTCGTACTACACGGGCTCACCATCTGTCCCGACCTCGATACCATTAGCTACACCCTCGCGGGACTGAACAACGACGAACTCGGCTGGGGACTGCGCGGCGAAACCTGGCGGGTAATGAAAGAGCTCGACGAACTCGGCGGCTGCGCCTGGTTTCAGCTGGGCGACCGCGACCTTGCAACCCACCTCTACCGTTCGCAGCGCCTCGTCGAAGGCGCCACGAAAACCGAAGTGACGGCCGAACTCTGCGCACGCTTCGGGGTACTCGTGCGACTCCTGCCAGTCACGAATGACGACGTGGCGACGTACTTCGATACCGCGATCGGTCGCCTGAGTTTTCAGGAGTACTTCGTGCGCCACCACCACGACGTCGACGTCGCATCAATTGAGGTGGTGGGCGCCTCGAGTGCGAGACCTACGAATGAGGTCGTGGACGCTTTAACGCAGGCCGCGCGCATCGTCATCGCGCCGTCGAACCCGTTGATCTCGATCGATCCCATACTCCAGGTTCCCGGCGTGCGCGCAATCATCGAAGAGCGTCGTCACGACGTCATCGCCATCTCACCCATCATCCACGGCGAAGCGTTAAAGGGTCCCGCGGCCCGACTACTGGCCGAACTTGGGCACCAGGTGTCGTGCGTCGGTGTCGTCGATTTTTACCAGGGGCTCGTGGGGACGTGGATCATTGACGTCGCGGACGCGCACCACGAAGAGGCCCTCCGTCAACGGGGAGTGAACGTCATCGTCACGACCACGATCATGGCCGACCCCGACGATGCGCGCCGACTGGCTCACGCGGTCCTCGCGTGAACGAACTGCGGATAATTCCCCTTCGCTGTAGTGCAATGATCCGCGAGGGCGACGATCTGGTGTCGCTGATCCTCGACGCGATCGTCGAGGCTGGCGAGAAGCTGGCGAACAATGACCTCGTGATTGTGACGAGCAAAGTGGTCTCGAAATCCGAGGGCCAGGTCGTGGCCTACGACGGGACCGAAGAACACAAGGTGCAGATAGTCGAAAGTCAATCAAAGCGCATCCTTCGTCGCCGAGGGCCACTGCGCATCACCGAGACGCATCACGGCTTTATCAACGCCAACGCCGGCGTTGATCTATCCAACGCGGAACACGGCACCGCCGTGTTGTTGCCCAAGGACTCCGATCGCTCGGCCCGTCGGATTCGCGGCGAGCTTGCTCGTCGTGCACAGGTCGACGTCGCGGTCGTCATTACCGATACCTTCGGTCGAGTGTGGCGCCAGGGTGTCACCGACGTTGCCCTGGGATCTGCCGGTATTACCCCCCTGCTCGATCTACGCGGCACGGTGGACGCCAACGGCCGACAACTCGAAGCGACCGAAGTGGCCATCGCCGACGAAATCGCCGGAGCGGCGAATCTCGTACTCGGCAAAGCCGCACGATCACCGTTCGCCCTTATTCGCGGCCTCGATGCGTCATATTTTGGAGTCGGCTCCATCAGCGAATCCATTGTTCGAACGTCGAACGACGACCTGTTTCGCTAGTTACACCCCACCGAGACGAACATCGCCCGACAACTCTGAGGCTGCGGGAACTCGCTCCTTGGCCCCGACGACACAGGTGGCCCCGAGCTGGGAACGACTGCCAATCACCGCCTCGGGACCAATGATCGACGAACGGATCGTGCAGTCGCTCTGGACCACGGCGCCGGGCAGGAGAACCGTGTCTTCGAGCACGACGTGGGCACCGACCACGCAGTCGCGGTCGACCACCGAGTTGATCAACGTCGCCGACGCGTCGACGGTCGCCGACGGATGGCGCCACGATCCGTCGGTGATGCCGAGGAATTCGTGCATCATTGGACGGCCCTTCAAAATATCCACGTTGGCCTGCAAGTAGGCCCGCGGCGTGCCGGTATCGAGCCAGTACGCGTCGTCGGCCATCGCAAAGAGCACGCCGTCGCTCGCGAGTGCGGGGAAGGTCGTGCGCTCCACACTGACCGCCACGAGCGGTTCGATGCGGTCCAACACGCCGGGCTCGAAAATGTACGTTCCGGCGTTGATCAGATT
>JBBQGY010000008.1:0-24592 GCA_038323435.1 Acidimicrobiales bacterium | reverse complement strand
CTCCGCAACGGATCGATCACCACCATCGCGACGCGAGGATCAACGCCGATATTGGTCAACTACAACGTCCTGGGCCTCGTGGACTAACTAGTGCAGCGCAACACTGATGGCGGCGAAGTGCATGCCCGCACCAACCAACGTGAGTGCGTGAAAAAGTTCGTGGTAGCCAAAGACCTGTGGTGAGAGTCGCGGCCACTTCGTACCGTAAACGGCGGCCCCGAGCGAATAGGCCAAACCTCCGCCAATGATCAAGTAGAAACAGAGCGGTCCTCCGCCCCGGTAGATCTGAGGAATTACCGTGACCGCGGCCCAGCTCACCAGCAGGTAGGGAAGAGTATTGGCCCACTTAGGGGCGTCGATCGCGAACTGGCGAACCGCGATGCCGATCGCGGCGCTCGATCCAATAATGATCATGACGGCTAGGCGAATATCCCCGTGCATCGTGAGCCCGACAATTGCGAGGTAGGTACCCGTAATTGCGGCAAATATGGTCGAATGATCGGCGCGCTGCCACGCGCGCCGGTGCGTCGGGGTCCACTGCACTCGGTGGTAGAGGGCACTCGTGACCATCATTGCGCCGACGCCGACGACGTAACAAAGGATCCACAAGACCTGTGCCAACGACGTGGCGCGCGCGAACAAGATTGGTGAAGAACCAAGAAGCACAACGACGCCAATGACGTGGAGCCAACCTCGCAGGAGAGGCTTCACGTGGAGTGGTGTGTTGGATGGTAACGGCGACGACACACTCACCTTGCAACCCTAGGTCGTGATGCGAGAGAACTAAAAAGGTCCTTACAACAACGGAGCCCGCCTGCTCTGTACGACAGAACAAGCGGGCACTCGATGTTTGGCCCCCCCAGCCAATGACTCAAAAATATAATCTGTGCGGAGCAACTACTCTGTCACCAGAAGCCTGCAAACAACGGTTTGTGAGCAATTTCACATCAAGGAGTCGTCATGGAACGCCGCAAATTGGGTCAAGGTCTCGAAGTCTCGGCGCAGGGACTGGGTTGCATGGGCATGAGTGAGTTCTACGGAGTGAGCGACGATGGCGAATCGATCGCCACCATTCATGAAGCCATCGATAGTGGGGTCAACTTCCTCGACACCGCTGACATGTACGGTCCCTTCATTAACGAGATGTTGGTCGGAAGGGCGGTAAGTGGTCGCCGTGATGAGGTGGTGATCGCCACAAAATTCGGTAATCAACGCGACGCGGACGGCTCCTTTAAGGGCATCAACGGAAAGCCCGAGTACGTGGTGTCGGCCTGCGACGAATCACTGCGTCGCCTCGGCCTGGACGTGATTGACCTCTACTACCAGCACCGAGTTGATCGCTCAGTACCGATCGAAGAGACGTGGGGCGCTATGAAATCGCTGGTCGGAGCGGGAAAAGTTCGCCACCTCGGCATCTCCGAGGCCTCGTCGTCCACCATTGAAAAAGCGCACGCGGTACACCCAATCACGGCGCTGCAAAGCGAATACTCACTCTGGACGCGCGACCCCGAAGACGGGGTCCTCGACACGTGCCGACGTTTAGGCATTGGCTTCGTCGCGTACAGTCCGCTTGGTCGGGGATTTCTCACGAACGAGTCGAGCAATCGCGAAGGAACGAATGATCGCGATTACCGCAAGCAATACCCACGATTTTCCGGGGAGGCGTACGAGAAAAATCTGGCGCTCGTCGCCAACCTCGATGCCATCGCCGTCGAAAAGGGCGTCACGATCGCCCAACTTGCGCTGGCGTGGGTGTTGTCGCGCGGCAACGATGTTGTCCCCATCCCCGGTACGAAGCGGCGCAAATGGTTGCGTGAAAACATTGCTGCGAGCGAAATCACGCTGAGTGACGCCGACCTCGCGTCCCTCGAGGCGACAGTACCGCGTGGCGGCGTCGCGGGTGATCGCTATCACGCGTCGGGCATGCTCAATATCAACGGTTAAACATTCGAAGGGTCGCGCCGCGAAGTTCTACGACGTCGTCGCACCAATCGATCACTTGCTGGTCGTGCGTCGCGACGATCACGGTCGCGCGCGTCTCGGCAATGAGGTCGAGGACCGCCGCGGTCTCCACGGTACCGAGGCCGCTGGTGGGCTCGTCGAGAAGGATGATGTGTGGACTGGTCAGAAGTGCGCGCGCAATCGCAATCCGCGCTCGCTCGCCACGTGATAGTTGATCCCAACGCGTTGTGGCATCCGATTGAATCCCGAGTGAGGCGAGATCACGATGCGCGTTTCGAATGCCGGTGCGACCGAGCTGAAGGACGTCGACGGCGTAGCCGCGCATGAGTCCGGGTTCGCTGGGCACGTACGTGAGGTGCCTTCGCAAGTTCGATTCATCGATCTCCATCAGTTCGGTGTGGCCAACCGTGATCGAACCAGATTGAAAAGTGTCGAGGCCAGCGAGTGCGCGAAGGAGCGTCGATTTACCTGAACCCGATTCACCAGTGAGTGCCACTCGTCGCCCGGGTGCGACGAAAAGTTCACCGTCGAGTAGGAGGGCCGTCCCGTCTTCAATCACCGCGGCGTGATCGAGACGAAGCGTCGTGTCGCGTGGCCAGAGATGGTCGCCGTGGCCCCGCGCGTCGTCGAGTTGCTCGAGTCGCTCGGCGCCCGCGCTGACGTTGATCGCAGTGTTGAGCGCACCACGAACGGCCTGCAACAGTTCGTACGTCGCGAAAATGATCATGACGACGGTGACCGTCCACACGTGCGACGAAGGTGGTCGCACGAGGAGCGCGCCGAGTGCGAGGATCGACGTGCAGAAAATTGCCACGTTAGACGCTTGATGATGGCGGTGAAGTGCGGTCTCCGCGTGACCTAGCTGGGAGACGGCATCCTGGGAGCGATTAAGGACGTACGACTCGCGACCCAGCAACATCAGGTCTGGCGCAACGCTGCTTAATTCGACGAGTTGGGCCAGGTAGTTACTGCGTGCGCGACGCAGTGCCCGGTCGCAGCGAAGCAGTGGTGCAAGATTAACGATCAGAGCAGCGACGCCGATAAGTTGCGCTGCGAAGAGGACCGCCGCAGTCGCGCACCAGTGCCCGTGCGCGGGTACGAGCACGACCACGACGTCGCCGGTCAGCACTACTACCGTGGTCGTCACGAGTGGGAGGAAGAATCGCAGCCAGAGGTCTTGGAGTTCGTCGGTGTCGCCCAGTGAACGTTCCAGCAGGTCCCCGGTGGCGTACGTGCGCCACTTGGAGAAGTTCCAACGACCAACTGTCGTGACGAGCCAGCGGCGCCAGTGACTTACGGCGGCGTAGCCGAGGCGATGTGCGCTCATGCGCTCGGCGAATCGAAGCGGCGAGCGCAGAAACGCGAGGAGTTCAATGACAATCAAAACGCCCAACACCGCGTGCAGTCCCGGACGCGTAGAGCTCTGCACGAGAAGTGCGACCGCGCCCACCAACAACGCCGTATTGAGCAACGACGCAACAGTGCCGGCGAATAGTGCCCGCACGAGGGCTCGTCGGGGTGGCGCGGCTCGATGCATCCATCGAATCAGGCGAGCCACATCGGATCTCACGGGCGAATCACGATCAAGCGGTCATCAGGCGTCGATAACGGCCTGTCGATGGATGCTTCAATGACGGCGAGAACGGTGCGTTCTTCGAGGGCCGCATTCACCAGTTCGCGCGCATTGACGTCGAGCACGCCGGCGATATCGTCCAGTATCACCAGAGCGACGTGCGCGAGCAGGGCGCGCGCGAGTACCAGTCGGACTTTCTCACCCGTGCTGATGCCTCGACCATCCGCCAGAAGATTGCTGTCGAGGGCTTCGAAGCGTAATCCAACGAGGCCGAGTGATGCCAGGCAGTCATGTACGTGAGCATCGGGAATCACCACGCCCACACTCAAATTGTCGCGTAGTGATCCCGATAACAGGTCGCTGTCCACGCTCACGTACCCAACGGATTGACCGTTGCGCTCTACGGTGCCACTCACCGGCGTGCGCCAATCAATGAGAGTGTGAAGCAGCGTTGTCTTGCCGTTGCCCGAGGGCCCGGTAACGAGAACTCTGTCGCCGGGAGCGACGCGAAACGAGTGGCGAACGCCACTCGCCTCGGTCACTAAATTGGTCGCGATGAGAATTGCGTCGGAAGTGTGCGCCGCAGGCGCGGGCGCCACTTCGCGTAAGGCGACGAGTGCGTGAGCGGCATTTTCGCGGCGGTGGAATTCGGACCCGTATCGTCGGACGTGGACGAATATTTCGCCGGTGACCAGCACGGCGATGAGCGCGTGCAGCAGGGAGATTCGACCACCCAAGAGCGCGAGTCCGACCACCATGGCGACAAGTCCAATACTGACGCCGCTCAGAAACTCGGTGACGAGCGAGGATCCGAGCGTGACGCGAATGGCGCGCATGGCGATCGAATGTTCAGAGTCCGAAATCGCCGCAATCTCATCGGCTCCGAAGTTGACCGCGCCTAACGCTCGCAGTTCCACCGTGTGATTCAACAACTCAAGTTGACGTGCTTCGAGGAGCGCTCGTCGCTCCTGTAACTCGCGCGCGACAGTTTCACTTCGACGGCCCGATCGTTGGTAGAGTGGAACGGCAAGTACGAGCAGCCCGAACGTAATCGCCAAACAGAGCCAGCCCCCCGCCCACAGCAGTATCACGAGCCCGACGAACGACACCGCGGCACTCGTTGCGAGAAGGTCCAGGTGTGGCTGATCCGAGAGTTGATCGACGGCGAACATGAGATCGCCGCGACTTCGTTCGTGCTCCGACGTTGGCCGAGAGAAGTGCGCCGGTAGAACGGTGCGCCACTCGAGGCGCACGCCGTTGCTCGCGTGAAGGCTCCATAGTGTCGTTGCCGTCGTCGCGGCCCAACGAACGGCGAGCACGATCAGAAGCACCCAAAGACCAGTACTAATCCGATGATCGGCAACGTCAGTGAGAGCAACACTGAAAAGAACTACGTTCGCGATCGACACCACGGCGTACAGGGCACCGCCAAAGAGGGCGCTGCGATGAAACGAAGTCATCGGTGATGTCGATGACGTTACGGAGAGCACATCACAATGCTAACGAGCACGAGATTATCTACCATTGGTCGTCACGGTGCGCCAGTAATTGTGCGGGACCGTTCAGCCAGTCGCGCAAAGCTTGTGTGGCGCGGCAATCGTCTTCGTTGTACTCGAGGATTCGTGCGCGCGAGGCAAGTGCGGTCGTAGCGTCCTCGCCAGTAGCTATTTCGTACCATTGCATGGAAGCCTCGCCACTGGGATTTTCGTCGCGCCAGGAGAAGCCGGCTGCTCGCGCAAGTTGTTTCAGCCCGAGCGGGCCCTCGGTTTGAATTTGACGTTTGGCGTAGTCGTGAAGGTCGAACCACTCCTTCGGGGAGTGACTGCGAAATTCAGCCAGGTCGACCGCGCGTGGGCCCCAATCGACGGGCGTGTCGACAGTTCGATTCATTGCGCCATCTTCGGCCTGAGCCCAAAAGCAGTACGCGGAGAAGGTTTTACCAGCGTCGTGACAACGTTGACGGATAGCGGCGAACCAGGACCAAAATGATGCAAAGTTGGCGGACTCCGCCACTCGCGTTAATTCGCCCCACTCCGCGAACGCACGGTGACCCGCAACGACACCTTCAACGTATGAATGAACCGTGACACTCGCACCCCAAAGATAGGTGGCGTCGTTATAGTTCTCCATATCAATGTCAACTTCCACGTCAGCGGTCGGGCACCCCATTGCCTGGGGATCCAAAAGTCGAAGCGAACTCTGGTGCACGTGCGCTCTCGCTCGGTAAATCAATTCATCGAGTCGCTCAATCTTTCGGCTCAGTTCAACTTCTGGTCCACGGAGCTGCTCGTCCTTCGGAGCCGATCGAAGTTGTTGCGCGAGTGCGGGATTGAGCCGCGCTAGCTGCGTTCGAGTGTGCACGCCGTGTTCGTGCAGCGCGAGCTGTTGGTCGAATGTGGTGAATCGCGTGAGAGAGACGTCGTCGGTTGATCCGAGCTGCTCTTCGCAGTGTTCTGAAAACGGGCAGGTGAGGCACTCTCGATGCCAATACGGGTTCGTCGGAAAATCGCCGCCCTCGTCAAACCAATCGTCGAGTCGTCGCAGGACGTCGAGGCGCTCGAGGTAGAGCGCATCGTACGCCTTGAGGTTCGAACGAGGATTAGCCGAAGTGCCAAGCTCGAGCCACCAGAGTCTCGACGCACGGTCAACGACGGCCCCGCGATTGCCGGGGTCGGCGGCCCCGAATGATTCGAGTATCCGCAGTGCTCCTGCGAGTAGTAGCCCGTCGCGTCGAACCGTGGGGGTGGAGCGAAGCCCGAGACCCTCGCGCACCTGCGCGTCACTGGGAAGGAGATGATCGAGGGATCCTTCGAGGAGTCGACGAGTCGTTGCGAACTCGACGACTTCGTGATTCTTCACTACCAGAGGCGCGTACGAAAAGTGTTCGTTACTCCGTCCCACCCGTATGAATGCCTGAACCGACGTACTGCGACGAGCAGTGTCGGTGTCGACGAGGCGAGGTTGCAGGATCAGTTCGACCCCATCCCCGAGGAGTTGTTCGACGTGGACTTGACTCGACGCCTCGACTGCGTCGGGATGCAGGTCACGCAATGCTGTAATCACCTCGTTGCGGTGGTCGTTGGCTTCGCGGCGTCGTCGCTCGAGTTCGGGTGTCGTGGGCGTACGCCGCGCGAGCGAGATGTCTGCTCGTTCGAGGGCTACGCGGTGCACGCAAGCGTCTATTTCGGCACCGCGCAGTGGGGATCTCACAAAGGCAAAGCCTACGAGGCTCGAGGTGCCTCGTTGCGCCAGCTCCGCCACAACGAGGCGTACTCGCCGTTCAGAGCGACCAGCTCGTCGTGGGTCCCGAGTTCGGCGACGGCGCCGTTGATGACCACGCAGACTCGGTCGGCGTCGTGGGCGGTGTGCAAGCGGTGAGCGATAGCGATCACGGTGCGACCTTTCAGGACCGCGCTCAATGAACGCTCCAAATGTCGGGCCGCGCGAGGATCGAGCAGCGCTGTCGCCTCGTCGAGAACCAAGGTGTGCGGATTGCTGAGCACGAGACGGGCGAGAGCCAACTGTTGGGCCTGGGCGGGATTCAGTTGGAAGCCCGTCGTACCGAGTTCAGTCGAGAGACCTTCTGGTAACGACAGCACCCAATCGAGAGCATCGACGGCATCGAGTGATCGTTGAATCTCACCTTCGGTCGCCTCGGGTTTTGCGAGAGCGAGATTCTCGCGAACCGTACCAATGAAAATGTGGTGCTCTTGAGTGACGAGCGCGATGTGGCGGCGCAGCATGGGAAGAGGCATTTCAGCGAGTGGCTCGCCTCCTAACGTCACCTCGCCGCTTCGCGGAGCGTCAATGCCCGCGAGCAGCCGACCGATCGTGGACTTGCCAGCGCCCGAAGGACCAACGATGGCGAGACGTTCGCCGGGCTGAATTGTTAAGTTGACACCATTTAAAACGTCGTGGCCAGGGCGATACGAATAGTGAACGTCGCGCATAACGATTGTTTCGCCGCGGGGTTCAGGACCTACGGTCGGTCGGTCGTCACGTACCACTGAGACACCGACAAGACGCGCGAGCGACGTCTGACCGATTTGCAGCTCGTCTAACCACGACACCACGCGGTCAATCGGATCATTGATCTGAACGACGTACAAGGTGACAGTTGTCGCGGCGCCAATCGTGATGTTGTGGTGCAGGGCCAACCAACCACTCCACGCGAGAGTGGTTGCGACCGCCAAGGCAAAAGCCGACTCAACCGTCGGAAACCACACGAGTCGCATGAGGAGCGTGTACACCTCGGAATAGAAGGACTCTCGAATGTTGCCCTCGATTCGAGTTGCTTGGCGATTGGCGAGTTGATGGGCGTCGATGGTGCGTGCGCCTTCGGCGGTCTCCGATACCGAACCCGACATCGAGGCGTAACTAATACGCTCTCGCCGGTATCCGGGATTGGCGTAGTGGAGGTAGTAGCGCGTCGAAAAGAAGAGGAAGGGCAGCGACACGACGCTCGCGACGCTCGCGAGAGGGCTCACCAAAATCATTGCGATGAAAGTTAAGAGCGTCTGGACTATGGCGACGAGCCATTCGGGCAGTGCGAAGCGGACGGTGCGTGAGAGCGCCTCGATGTCGTTGGTGGTGCGGCTCAGTAGATCACCGGTGCCCGCACGCTCTACGACGACCAACGGCAACGACAGCACACTCTCGAGAAACTCCTCGCGAAGTTGCGCGAAGATTGATTCGCCCAATATGTAACTACGGCGTCGGGCGAGAAATGACAGTCCAGCGAATCCGAGCGACGAGACAAAGAGTCCCGCCACGTACAACGTGATCTTGGACGACGTGAGTTCGTGATTAGCAGCCAGAGTGGTGATCCGTCCGATTATCCACGCCGGTATGAGCGACATAATGGCCGCGAGTCCGTAGAGCGTCAGCATGCGTGCGAGACTCCGGCGGTGTTGGGTAACGAGGACCCTCGCGTACGCGCGGACGACCTGGTTAGTGGCGACGGGAAGCTGACTCATCGTGCGTCCTCTCGCAGTACGATCTGACGGTACGTCAACGATCGGTGCACCAAATCATCATGCGTTCCCTGATCGATAGCGCGTCCGTCGACGACGAGGTACACCAGGTCCATCTTTTCGAGCATGAGCGGACTCGTTGACGCAACGAGGGTCGTTTGGGCGCCGCGAATGTCGCGCAGGCGTGCGGCGAGTCGTCCTTCGGTGTGAGTGTCCACGGCCGACGTCGGCTCAACCAGAATCAGCACATCGGCGTCGGTCAAAATTGCTCTCGTGAGACTCAAGCGCTGGCGTTGACCGCCAGAGAAGCTTCGACCACGCTCTTCGACGTACGAGCCGAGACCTTCTTCGAGGGCGTCGAGAATATCGAGTGAGCTCGTCGCATCAAGAATTCTCAGGATGTCGTCGTCACTGGCGACGCCTCGGGGCGCCAGTTCGTAGCGAAGTTCTCCCGAGAAGAGTCGTGGTTCGATTTCGTTGACCACAATGTGAGAGCGAGTGTCACGCAACGAGAACTCGTTGAGCGGCATGCCGTTGACGAACACTCCGTCAACGTTGGCCACGAATCGGCCGAGGCGATCGGCCAAGGTGGACGCTTCGGCTGGAGTTTCGGTGACGATCGCGACGAATTGACCCTTCGTGAGCACCACGCCGGTCGACGCATCTTCAAGTCGCTCAATCGATTCCGGCCACGATCGTGGTGAGTTCGGTTCACTTACCAGCGGCTGAACGTTCAAAATGCGCAGTACGCGCCCGGCTCCTACGTAGGCCCGCGTGGTCGAAATAACGTACTCAATGGCGGTGCGAAGTGGTGTCGTCAAGAACGTGGCGTATCCAAAAAAAGCGACCAATTGACCGGGCTGGAGTGAACCGTTCATCACGTCACGCGCGCCGAGGAAGGTAACGACGGCCGTGAGGATTGCGGGGAGCAGTACTTGTCCCGATTCGAGACCGGCCTGAGGTGCGGCGATGCGAATGCCGGCGAGACGCACGAGGTTGCTCTGACGACGGTAGTTGTGTAAAAACACTTCTTCGCCGCCGACTCCACGCAGTATTCGTAGCCCCGCCACCGTGTCCGACCCGAGCGCGGCGAGACGTCCCGCGGCTTCTCGCTGGGCGGCCTGAGCAGCGTGCAGTGGCTTCATGAGTGGGGTGGTGAGCGAAGCGAGGAGTGGCACGCCGATGAGCACGATGAGGCCCAATTCGACCGATGTTGAGAGCAGGATGAATGAGACCACCACCCATGCCACGATCGCGCCCATGAATCGCGCGAAGATGTCGTAGGCGCCTCCAATGCGCATGGCGTCGGCGGCGACCGTATTCACAATGTCACCCGACGGAATTGCATCGGTCATCGCCGTTCCGGTGCGTGAAATGTGGTGACCAATGACTTGTACGGTTCGGTACGCTGCGTTCATCCAGTTCGTAACCGCGAGTTGGTGGCGTAGGGCGCCGCAGAGTGCTTGAAATAGTCCGAGCGCCATTACGACGCCGACCCACTTGAAGAGTTCAACCGCACTGTGCCGGGCAATACCGTGATCAATCGCGCCACCGACGGCGGCCCAGAGGAGTGCTTGACTGACCATCCAGCCAATGCCGAACACGGCGTTGAAGAACAAGAGCCACGACTGTTGGCGAGCAATCCAAATCAGAAATCGGAGCGGCGAGCGTGTATCGGGGACGCCGACGTCCGCGACCGGCAGTTCGCGGTAAGGCAGGTGCAACACGGCTTCGTCCTTCGTCCTTCGTTGTGTGATGAGTGGATGGTGAGTCGACCTATAAGCGGGGTTCTGTCCACCTTTCTTTCGAAAGGATGGGCGGCCATCCATCTCAGCGATCTACCTCGGGAGTGCCTTGTTTCCAAGGCATGCGGGCCACGCGCTCCCACGTTTGATCTTGCTCCGGGTGGGGTTTACCTAGCCGCCACGATTACTCGTGACGCTGGTGCGCTTTTACCGCACCGTTTCACCCTTACCTGTACTCAGTTGCCCGAGCCATCGGCGGTCTATTTTCTGTGGCACTGTCCTGCACGTCACCGCGACTCACATTTCGCGAGCACCCTGCCCTGTGGAGCCCCGACTTTCCTCACCACTTGTTGCCAAGTAGTGCGGCCACCCAGTCGGCTCACCATCCAACGCAAGTCTGACACACTCACACCTTTGAGACAAGCGTTGTAATAAATCCGTAACGGAGCGATAGCCTCGCCACGTGGCATCCGATGAAGCGCCGGTGAGCGAGCACGTACATGAAGTGGGCGAGTTCTATCAACTCTTGACCGCTCAACTCGAGACGGCGTTCGGACGTCGACACCCGCACTGGGTCCGCGGTGAGATCGCCAAGGTCTACGAAAAGGGGCACATCTATATTGACCTCGTTGACGCCGGGTCCACGTCATCGGATACGAAGCGTCCCGTACTCAACAGCCATTGCTGGGGGACAGCGTGGACGCCGATTAAGCAGCGACTCGCCGCCGACGGAATCGCCCTCAAGCCGGGAATGATCGTCAGCTTTTACGGTTACGTCGATGTCTACGCACCCCAGGGGAAAATAGGGTTCACGATCGCCCAAGTGGACGTCCAAGGTCTCGTAGGTGATGTCGCGAGGCGTCGCGCGGAATTAATTGCGAGGCTAGCGAAAGAGGGTCTCCTCGAAGAAAACAAGCAACGGACACTTTCACCTGTTCCACTTCGCGTGGGACTCGTCGCCAGTCCGGGAACCGAGGGATACAGCGACTTCACTGGTCAACTCCTGCACTCCCGGTATGGATTTGACATCATTTTGGTGAAGTCCGCGGTCCAGGGTGAGGCCGCACCCGCGCAGATCGTCCAAGCAATTCAGCGACTTGATCAACACGGGGTTGACATTATTTGCCTTGTTCGTGGAGGTGGATCGAAGGGCGACCTCGCGAGTTTTGATGACGAAGGCGTCGCTCGAGCAGTTGCCCAGTCGTCGGTACCGGTGTTTACTGGCATTGGACATACTGGCGACGAGTCAATCGCCGATCTCGTCGCGCATACTCGGGCCATTACGCCCACGAAACTAGGCGAGGAGATCGTGGCGATTGTCGATTCGTGGTACTGGCGACACGTCCTGGCGAACGCCCAGAGGATTCTGGTGGCCACGGAGGAGATCATCGACGAGTCGACCGTCTACGTCGCAGAGCGTCGTCGTACCATGATTTTCGCCGTTCGCGACCGACTGATTGGTGAGCGACGCCACCTCGCGACAACTCGCGCCCAGCTGGCCAGTCATAGTCGCCATCTCCTAGATTCGGCCGAGAAGAAACTGACGAGTACTCGCCAATTATTGGGTGCGTACGACCCCAAGAAACTATTGAATCGAGGTTGGTCGATAGTAACGAGCGCCGGCGGCGTGATTGTAAAATCACTCGATGACGTTCATCTCGGCGAGGTCGTACGAGTCACGCTCGGCGATGGAACATTTGAGTCGACCATAAACGAGAAGAATGGAGCCCCACGATGAGTACGAATGGCGACTGGCGAGATGCGGTAAGCGAACTCGACGCGATTGTGGCGTCCTTTGACGAAGGTGAAGTATCGGTCGACGACCTCTTCACAAAACTTGAACGGGCGACGGCGATCATCGAATCGCTGGAGGCCCGTCTCGTGGCGACCAAAGCGAAGGTCGACGAATTGGCACCGCGACTCGCCAGGGTGGCCGAAGGAGAATGACCGACGGGTTGTATTTTCGCCAGCTGCTGGGGGGTCTCGACTTTGCCCTCGGTGATGCGCTCGCCGAGCAGATGCTCAACTTCGCGTACGTCGTGGGCGACCGGAGCACGGGGGAGGCGTTGCTCGTTGATCCGGCGTATCGTCCCCGCGAGCTCGTGGAACTCGTCGAAGCTGACGGCATGCGCGTCGTCGGGGTCGTGGCGACGCACTACCACGCCGACCACGTTGGAGGAAGTCTCGGCGGAAGCCACGATATTCCAGGAATCGTCGAGTTGCTCGAAACTATTGACGTTCCGATTCACGTACAACGTGACGAGGTGGAATGGATCACCAAGCGTACGGGCGTCGGTGCGGAGGAACTGGTTGCTCATGACGCCGGCGACCTGGTACGCGTCGGGGCCGTCGACGTCACCCTGATTCATACTCCTGGCCATACGCCCGGAAGCCAGTGTCTGCTCGTTGACGACCACCTCATTAGTGGCGACACCCTCTTTCTTGACGGTTGTGGCCGCACGGACTTACCGGGATCTGATCCCGAAGAGATGTATCGAACTCTGACTCAGCGACTGTCGGCCATCAGCGACGACGCCGTGCTTTATCCGGGCCATCTCTACTCGGCCGACCCCAGTGCGCGAATGAGCGACGTGCGCACCACGAACCGAGCGCTCGTGCCCGCGACGTCCGATCAGTGGCTCGCGATGTTCGCTCGATGACCGTACTTTCTTCATCGGATCACGTCATCGTCGTAGGGGCGGGATTGGGTGGATGGCGTTGTGTGGAGTCGCTGAGGCGCGAAGGTTACCGCGGTCAGCTCACGTTGGTTGGTGACGAGCCGTACGCACCCTACGACCGGCCGCCCCTATCGAAGCGAGTTCTGGCCGGTACCTGGGATATCGAGAAGGCAACCCTCGCCACGCCGGCGCTCGTGGCGGCGAACGACGTCACTATGCGACTCGGCGTGCGGGCGGTCGCGCTCGACGTAGCAACGACCACCGTGATACTTGATGAGGGCATCGAACTACGCGGATCGCACGTCGTTATCGCGACCGGTACGAGGGCGCGCCGACTGGCGTTCAGTGCCGACGACGATCTTCACGCGCTACGAAATCGTGACGATGAAGTGCGACTTCTCCACCATCTTGAACAACTGGCATCGCAAAGCGTGATCGCGGTCGTGGGAGGTGGATTCATTGGCGCCGAAGTGGCGACGCAGTTGCGCGGTCGAGGTTTTCGCCCGATAGTCCTCGAGGCTGCGCAACGGCCACTGGTGAGCGTGCTGGGCGACGACGTCTCGTCCTGGCTCGAACGCCTCGCCGGCGACGCCGATATTGAACTGCGTTGTGGTGTGAATGTTCTCGACGTCGTTCGTAGTGGCGACGGGTTCGTTGCGAAGTTCGAGCGTGGCGACGATCTTGAAGTGAGCGCCGTACTCGTAGGCGTGGGTGCGGTCGCGAATGTGGAGTGGCTGGCGACGTCGGGTTTGACGCTGGACAACGGCGTGGTAGTGAACGAGCACCTGATGGCCACGGACCGGATTGGGGCCATTGGTGACGTCGCTCGATTCAAATGGCAGAGCGTCACGGGCGAAGAACTGGTTCGAATTGAACACTGGGAAGTTGCCAATCTTCACGCCGGCGCGCTGGGGCACCATCTGGTCACCGGCGAGTCGAGAGATTCCCTACTGGTGCCCTATTTTTGGTCCGACCAGTACGGGAAGAAGATTCAAACACTGGGACACGCACGACCTACAGATTCGGTGCATCGGGTGAGCGGAAGTCCTGAGGAGGGTACGTGGGTGGCGCTCTATTCGCGCGACGACATCATTACTGGAGTCATCGCGTTGAACCGGCCGCGCGCCCTCATGTTGTCGAGGCACTTGCTGGAAAGTAAAACGATGCTCTCCGACGCCTTGGCCGAGGCGCCCTGGTCGACCTAGAATTCGATGGTGCTGAGTTCTGGGACGGTGTTGCCCGCACGCAATAGAGTCTGTACCCAAGCGAGGCGAAGGTCAACGCGAGCGTCGCCGTCAATGAGAGGGACGAAGACCTCGGACGGGGACCAAAGTTGCTCGACGTCACCGAGCGTGAGATGTCCCTCGCTGACGAGCGCCATCAGGCCCACACCACGCAGCGTGGCCTCACGTTCACTCGACACGGCGATTGGTAGGCCAGTAAAATCAGCGAGCCGTTGCATGAGGAATCGATTCGCACTCATGCCACCATCGACGCGAAGTTCTTCGAGGCGCGAACCCAACTCGTTTTGGGCGGCGTCCACGAGGTCGGCACCGCGATGGGCAATCCCTTCGAGCACTGCGCGTACCATGTGCGCCCTCGTCGAACCTCGGGTCAGTCCGAAAAAACCTCCCCGGGCGCCGAAGTCCCACTGCGGTGTTCCGAGCCCGGAGAGCGCGGGCACGAAGGCGACGCCTTCGCTCGAGATCACCGACGAGGCCAAGGCGTCTGTTTCACTGGACTCGCGAATGAGCCCGAGGTCATCGCGAAGCCACTCAATGCACGCACCGGCCGAGAGCATGATTCCTTCAATGCCCCACGTCACCACGTTGTCGTAGCTGTAGGCGACTACCGGAAAGCAGCCCGAAGCAAACCGCGTCAGCGCGGTGGGCCCCTCGGTCCCACGCACCGTGTCCAGCATCGCCCCAGTGCCGAACGTAATTTTGGCGCCGTGCGTGACGCACGACTGCCCAAAGAGTGACGCCGACTGGTCGCCCACCAGTGCGGTGATCATCGGAGAACCGAGAAGTGCAGTGGCTGGTCCGACGTTGCACATCGTGTCAACAATTGTCGGCATCATTTTCGCGTCCAAGTCCAGTTGCGACAGCACGCGCGCGTCCCAGTTCGTGACGTCGAGTGAAATCAGACCGTTGATAGCGGCGTTCGACCGATCGGTGACGTGCGCCACTCCATCGGTCAAATGCCACGTGACCCACGTCTCAATGGTCGCGAAACGAAGATCCTTCGCATCGCGACCGGACTGGGCGACGAGCCACTTCGCCTTCGTCGCCGACTGATTAGGCGCCAGTCGCAGCCCGTTCCCCTGCAGGACCAAACAGTCAATTACTGTGCGCAGATCCTGCCAGCCAATCGCGGGTCCCACGGCTTGGCCGTTCAGCGGGTCAAAGACAATGGTCGTCGCGCGCTGATTGGTGATGCCGACCACGTCACAGGGACCGAAGTCGCGCAGCGATTTTGTGGAGAGTTCGAGCACCAAGCGGATAATTTCGGCGGGGTCGAGTTCCACTTCACCGGGATTGGGCGCGCGCACGTTGAGTTGTTGTTGGTACAAGTGTGTGACGACGCCACGATCATCGACGATTCCCGCGCGAACCGACGTCGAACCGATGTCAATGGCGAGTGCGCTCACCACGGCGGTGCACCGAGCCCGAGCACACCGGGATTCATGACGTGGAGAGGATCGAACTGATCCTTTAACGCCGTCAGAACCGGAAAAGCAGTGGCCATCGCCCTTTCGACGAATCGCGCACGGTTTCGTCCGACGCCGTGGTGGTGACTGAGTGAGCCGCCACCCTCGAGTACCTCATTCGTGGCGACGTCCCATGCCATTCGGTAGAACTCGGTGAGAGCCGTTGACGGACGTCCGGCGAAAGTGAAGTAGAGACAGGCACCGTCGAGGTAGGCGTGCGACTGGTGCACCGACGCAATCATCATGTCGGGCAGAGCAAGCAGTGCCGAGGTGACCCGTTGGTGCAGTGCGGCGAGGACCACCCACGGTCCAGCGACTTCGATGGTGTCAACGACAACACCATGTTCCCAGAGCGGTGCGAGGCTCCCGACGTCGTTGCGGTGCGCGAGCCACGAAGCAACGACCTCGACGCTGAGCGATGTCGCTTGATGACATTCCTGCTCAACGATCGTCATGGTGGCGTTTACCAAGAGCTCGTCGCCTTCGTCGAGCACGACCAGCACGCACTGACCGATGTCGAAATTCCTTTTCGACTCCGTTGCGTCGTAGAGGCGAAGTACCGCCGGTCGAGCGTCGCGCTGCATGATTCGTCGACATACTTCAAGTCCGTCGCTAAAGCTTGCAAAGCTGAAGGCGGCGCGCCGTTCGGCGGGGGCGACGGGGCGCATCACCAGCGTCGCGCGCGTGATCACCCCGAGTGTTCCCTCCGAGCCAATGAAGAGGGCCATGAGATCGGGACCAACGGCCTGGCGCGGACTTCGTCCCCCGAGTTCAACGATGTCGCCGTTGGCGAGCACGACCGTCAATGCCCGTACGATGTCTTCGATCTTGCCGTACCGATTCGAGTATTGGCCCGCGCCTCGACAGGCAATCCACCCGCCGACCGTCGCGAGATCGAACGACTGCGGGAGGTGTCCCACCGTCCAGCCCGTAGCACGCACGGCACGCTCGAGGTCAGGACCAAAGACCCCCGCCTCGACATCAACGGTTCCCGACACCGTGTCGATGTCGAGGACGCGGTCGAGTCCCGTGAGGTCGAGGGCGATACCACCGGAGGGCACCACCGCGCCACCCACCACGCTCGAGCGTCCGCCTTGGGCCGTGACCGCAACGCCGTGTCGTGACGCGATGGACAACAGCCGGCTGACGTCATCGGTAGTCGCCGGACGCACGACGACGCCCGGCCAGTGTTCCACCACGCCGGCGGCAACTTGTGGAATCGTGACCGGCCACCAATCACGGGCGTGGTCGGCGCGCGCGCCAATCGTCACGTCGTAGTCGAGGCCCGCCTCTGTGAGGTCGTGGAGAAGGGCGGGCGGCGCGGGATCGGGCACGAGTGACTGGAACGCACCGCCGGGGTACTCATTGGGCATCGATGGCTTCGTCATCGTTGCAAACTATAGGGAGAGGCCCGCGGCGGCGAATTCGTTTTCCACGAGTATCCGGTAGTCGTCGACCTGCTGCTCAACTTGTTCATCGCTCCATCCGATCTCCTTCGCTATCAGGCGCGCAATAACGGGCGCGGCCTTAACGCACGCGCGAGCGTCGTGCAGGTGGGCTCGCGTTCGCCGATTGAGGAGGTCGATGAGTGACGTCGCCATTTCGTGGCGAACGCCGTAGACGAACTCCGCTGCGATATAGGGCAGGTTCGCAATTGGCGCTGCGGCCAACGATGGATCGGCGGCAATCATCGCGATGATCGAGAGCGAGTCCTCACCGTAGCGATCGTGGAGGTGCGATTCCAGAGCCGTAGATGGTCGCCAAGCACCGCAGCCGTGCAGTCGGAGATTCTTCGTTCGGACTCGGCCTAGTGTGCTGATGTAGGGCGAGAGTGCATTCACGGAATCTTCGGCCATCTGGCGATAGGTGGTCCACTTGCCACCCGTAATGTGAATGACGCCATCGTGGGAATCTGTGACTTGATGACGCCGCGATAGGTCAGCTGTGCGTACGCTCATCTTTTTTCCCTTGGTGGGAGGAAGTAGTGGTCGAAGCCCGGCCCACACCCCGGTCACGTCGCTCGTTGTTAGTGATGATGACGTTGACGCGTTGACCGCATTGAGCAAGTACGCCACGTCGTCGGGCGTGCAGAGCGGACTGTCCTTGGTTCCTTGGTAAGCCGTGTCCGTCGTGCCAATGAACGTGTACGGCGCCTCTTCAAATGGCACAATAAAGACGCTGCGTCGATCGCCGGGTACGCGAAGTACGGCCGCCACGTCCGCGGGGAGTCGGTGACGCGGCACACTCACGTGGACGCCCTTCGCCGGCGTGATGCGGTGCGACGGTTTGTTTTCGGCCAGGGCGAAGATGTCGTCGGCCCACACGCCCGTCGCGTTCACGATTGTCGACGTCGACAACGTAAACGAAGTGTTGTCCATTTCGTCGTGGCAGACAACACCGCTCGCCCGTCCATCTGGTTGATGCGTGATGTCGATGGCGCGGACGTAGTTCACAACGTCGGCTCCGAAGTCGAGGGAGGCCGTCCTGGCCAGGGCGAGTGCGACACGAGCATCGTCACCCCGGGCGTCAAAATAGAGGAATCCGGCCACCAACGATTCGCCCTTCAGCGTGGGCAGGTGAGCGAGCGCCTGTGTTCTCGAAATTCGTTGATGATGTTTGCCAATGCGCCATCCGCCGCTGACGTCATAGATCCACAGTGCGGTGGAGTAGCCCTTGATTACCGCTTTTGACACGACCCCGTCACGACCGAAGAGGGGAATGAGAAACGGCAGAGGACGTACGAGAAAGGGTGCATTGTGGAGCAGTCGCTGGCGCTCGCGCAGGTTTTCGTACACGAGACGAAACTCTTTTTCCTGAAGGTAACGGAGACCTCCGTGGACCATTTTGGAGGATTTCGAGCTCGTACCCGAGGCAATGTCACCGCGGTCAATAAGTGCCACCTTGAGACCGCGCGACGCGGCGTCGAGGGCCACGCCAGCCCCGGTCATTCCCGCGCCAATGACCACGACGTCGTAGTGGGTGACCACCAACGCCTGTCGCGCTTGATCGCGTTGGAAACTCTTCATCGGGCAATGTTGGCACACGGTTCGCACTACCTTGAAAGGTATGAACTTCGAATTAACCGATGAACTACGCAGTCTTCAACAATCCGTACGGCGTCTGGCCCAAGAAAAGATTAAACCGCGGGCTCGCGAGATCGATACGACGTCGATCTATCCCCAGGACATATTTGAGGAGTTTCAGAAGGCCGACTTACTAGGCCTCTGTATTCCCGAAGAGTACGGCGGGTCGGGTGCGGGGATCATGGGCCTCACCGTGACGATAGAAGAGGTCACGAAGTACTCGAATGTCCTCGGTTTGATGCTGCTGCTAACCCGATTGCCGACTGGTCCCATCATGATTGCCGGTACCGAAGAGCAAAAGCAGAAGTACTTACCGGGAATTGCGAAAGGTGCGCACCGCGCCGCGTTCTGCCTATCCGAGCCGGGCGCCGGATCTGACGTTGCGGGCATGCAGACCCGGGCGACGCCGGATCCAGATGTCGAAGGTGGCTACGTGCTGAACGGCACGAAGTGTTGGATCTCGGGTGGCATGCAGGCCGACTGGTTTGTCGTTTTTGCTAAGACCGGTGACCCTTCGTCGCGACTCCACTCCAACATCAGCAGTTTCATCATCGAAGCCGATTCACCCGGACTGTCGCGACCACGAGTCGACAGGAAAATGGGCGTGAAGGGAATTGACACCGCCGAGATTGTGTTCGACAACGTGCGGGTGGCACCCAGCCAAGTGATCGGGGGAGGATTCTCACTGGTGATGCAATCACTGAATGCAATGCGCCCCATCGTCGCGGCGAGGGGCCTCGGGCTTGCGGAAGGAGCTCTGATGTACGCAACCGAGTACGTGAAACAACGCCCGGCGTTTGGCAAGACGATCGCGGAGTTTCAGGGCATTCAGTGGGAGATTGCAAAGTGCGCCACCGAGATCGAAGCGGCCCGTCTCCTGACGTACCGCGCTGCCTGGCTCGCCGATCAAGGAAAATTCACCAAAGAGTTCGTGCCGATGCTCTCGATGTGCAAGTACTACGCATCGGAAGTGGCGGTGAAAGCATCAGGCTTGGCGGTTCAGCTGCTTGGCGCGGCGGGCTACATGGAGGATCATCCGACTGAGATGTATTACCGTGATGCACGTCAACTAACGATTGTCGAGGGCACGAGTCAGGTTCAGTTGAGTCTCATCGGCAAGGGCGTGCTCGGCCACGACCTTTGGTGGGACTAAACCGTGCAGTTGGCGAAAGTCACGCAGTGAGTGGTCCTTTGACGGGTCTGAAGGTCCTCGAACTCGCGGGTATTGGACCGAGCCCCTATTCCTGCATGTTGCTCGCGGATCTCGGCGCCGACGTCTTGCGCATAGAGCGAGGGGACGCGAGTGCTGAACCGACCGAGACATGGGACCTTCTGAATCGATCACGCCCTTCGGTGGCGGTTGACCTCAAATCCTCGGCCGGACGTGACCTCGTGCTCGATTTGTGCGAACAGGCGGAGGTCCTGATTGAGGGTGTTCGTCCGGGGGTATCCGAACGGCTCGGACTCGGACCCGACGACGTATTCGCCCGCAATCCCCAACTCGTCTACGGGCGAATGACCGGTTACGGGCAACATGGTCCACTCGCACAACGCGCGGGCCACGACATTAATTACATTGCCATATCGGGCGCACTGTGGCCGATCGGACGTCGCGGAGAGTCGCCGGTGCCGCCGCTCAATTTCGTCGGTGATTTCGGAGGCGGGGCCCTGTTTCTCGTGTTTGGGGTGCTCGCCGCGGTTTTGTCTGCTCGTGCGAACGGCGAGGGACAGGTCGTCGACGCGTCGATGGTTGACGGATCGGCGTCGATGATGGCGATGACGCATTCGTTTTTGAACAACGGCTACTGGCTCGAAGAACGTGGCGCCAATATTCTCGACAGTGGTGCGCCATTTTACGAGGTCTACGCGACCAAGGACGCGAAATTCGTCGCCGTCGGCGCTATTGAGTCGCAGTTTTACTCTGCGTTGGTGAGAGGTTTGAATCTCGAACCGGCGACGTTGCCAGCGCAGTTCGATCGAGCAACGTGGCCCGACGTGAAAGCGACTTTTGCGGCCGTCTTTCTCACGAAGACCCGAGACGAGTGGACCGACCATTTTGCCGAATTCGACGCCTGTGTGACGCCGGTACTGGCACCACGCGAAGCGGCGACGCACGCCTACAACACCGAACGTGACGTCTTCGTCATTGATGGCGTCGTCCAACCACGGCCGGCGCCCAGGTTCTCCAAGACACCCGGCGCGATACGCCAGCCGCCTCGACAACCTGGTTCGGGAACTCGCGACGGACTATTGAGCTGGGGAATTAGTGACGAACGCCAGGAGCACTTACGAAGTGCGGGTGCTTTTTTCTAGATATTGACGACGGGGCAGGTCAGGGTCCGAGTGATTCCGGGGACCTTTTGAATTGCTCCCACGATGAATTTTCCGAGGTCGTCAACGCTCTCGGCCGTACAGCGAACGATGACGTCGTAGGGTCCGGTGACTTCGTAGGACTCGAGAACGCCCGGGACGGCCCGCGTCGCCAGCACCACCGACTCGCTCGAGCCAATTTCGGACTGAATCAAGATGTACGCCTGCACGCCCACGGAGAGCCTTTCGTTTCAAGTCTCTCCATATTGCCCGTTTTCGAGCTTTTTCGCTAATCGTCGCGGAACCGCTTTCCAATATGCCACTGGAAGCAGTAGTCACATCGATACGAATTGAGATCGGCGCCCGTAAGAGTCCACGCCAACTGCGCGGCACTCTGCGCCTCAGATTCGGTGCGATATGGACTCTTCGGCGTGCCCTCGCGCGTGAAATGCGACGCGACTCGACCGAGGGGGCGAGTCGGTTGGGTGGGTCGTCGACGGCGCTTCATGACGTCACGAGACTACCCACACCGATATCGTGGTGCGCATGAGCACCCAGGCCGATACCGAACTCATTGTTCGTTCCACGACCGAACTCGACGAGGGCGATCATGAGAGATTCACCCACATTGTGTTGGAGGGTTACACCCCAAAAGACGGCGAGTTCGTCGCGCTGGATAACTCAGTGGTCGGTGGAATGATCAACGCCACTCCAGTGAAGGCGCTCTGTGGAAAGGTGTGGGTACCCGGTCGCGATCCGCAGAAATTTCCGATATGCCCAACGTGCCGTGAGATTGCCTTGACGATGGGTTGGTCATTACCGGGCGGTTGAGTGTCGCCGCCTTCGCTCACATCCCCTTAGGCTGTTACCAGTGAAAAACATTCTCTTTCTTGTGGGTTCGTTGCGAAAAGACTCGTTGAATAAACGACTTTCCCTCGTCGCAGAAAGGTTGCTGGCGGAGAAGTATGTGACGACTCGCTATGACCTCGCCGATATTCCACTCTTCAACGGTGGCTTTGAACGATCCGCGCCCGACAGCGTGCTGGGACTTCGCGAGGCAATTAGCGCCGCTGATGGCGTTTTTTGGACGACGCCAGAATACAATTACGCACTCCCTGGCGTGGTGAAGAACGCTATTGACTGGGCCAGCCGCCCCATGTTGCCGCGCAACAGTATCGTCGGCACGCCAATGAATGGAGTGGTCGCCACGGGATCGGCAACCAACGGAATCCGATCGTTGACTGATCTCATACGCATATGGAATGGCTGCGGTGGTGCAGCGGTTGGTTTCGACTTCGTACTGCAACAGGCTCATACGAAATTCGTGGACCAAGACGGCGAAGAAAACCTCGAGCCGGTAGCGCTGAAAATGCTCAAATTCAATATTGACAACCTGCAGCGTTCCATCGACGGCAAGGGTGGAGCAGTGGCGACCGCCAATTGGGATGCCTACGTCGGACATACGACGTAATGGCGCGAGCTCTCGTCCTTCGACATCATTGGGAAGACCACACCGGCCTGATTGGTGACGCGTTGGAAACGCGCGGTTTTGAAGTTGACCTTCGAATGATGAATGCAGACAACCCCTCGCCGTCGCTCGACGGGTACGACCTGATGGTGATTCTTGGTTCGAAGAGCGCCGTCTACGACAAAGAAGTTGAGGCGTCCTGGTTCGGCCGCGAACTTGCACTGATTGCCGATGCGGAATGGCGCGACCTGCCGATTTTCGGCATCTGTTTTGGGGCACAAGCACTCTGCCTCTACCACGGGGGCACTGTGGAGCGTTCGCCCGAACCCGAAATTGGGTGGTACGACGTACAGGCTGAAAACAACGCGGACATCGCGATCGGGCCGTGGTTCGAATTCCACTTCGACCGATGCATTCTGCCCGATAAGGCCGAGCTGTGGGCTACGTCGCCACGTGCGGTACAAGCATTTCGTGTCGGACGTCACCTGGGAGTGCAGTTCCATCCTGAAATCGATCACGTGCAGTTGCGCGACTGGTTGGCGGGCGGAGACGACGAAGCTCGCGAATTTGGCGTCGACGTGGACGCCTTGATCGAACGTACCGCGCACGAAACGCCCGCCGCGCGTGAACGCGCTGGTGAGTTAATCGACATTTTTCTGGCTCACTGCGTCGGTTGAGTCACGTAGTGCGTCGTTCTTCGTAGTGAACTTCTAGGGCCAATTAGGCTGCAACGGTGAGTATTGAGGCTGCGTCGCCAACGCATGGCACGGTTCGGATCGAACGTCCCGCCACCGGTGGGGGCGTTGGTCGGATGGACGACGGAAGAGTTATTTTTGTACGCCACAGTCTTCCGGGCGAGCTCGTCGATGTCGAAGTCACCGAGAGGACGGCCAACTTTTATCGCGGTGAGCCGACGTCCATCATCGAAGCCAGTCGCGAACGAGTGGCCGCGCCCTGCTCCTACGCACGCCCCGGCGGCTGCGGGGGATGCGACCTTCAGCACGCGTCAACTGAGGCGCAGCGGTCGTGGAAAACCGCGCTCGTCGAGGAGCACTTGAAGCGAATTGCCGGAGTTGAAATGAGAGTCACGCTCACTTCGGCGAACAGGCCTTCGCACGGTTCGCGGACGCGGTTGCGTTGCGCGGTAGACGAACACGGACACTTGAGTTTGCGTCAGGCACGATCGCACAATCTGGTCGCAATCAATGATTGCTGGATCTCGGACGACGTGTTTACGCCCGCGTTTGGTACTTCGTGGGACGGCGCCGAAGAAGTTGAACTACGGGCAATTGGCAATGGCGAACCCTTCGCGGTGGTGAAGCGCGACACGGTGCGCGGCACCATGTACGAAGTCTGTTCGCTCCTCGGTGAACCCCTCGAGCCGTCGACACACTCCCGAGTGGACGTCTTCGGCCACGTCTTTTCGGTAGGCCCACGATCGTTCTGGCAATCGCACCGCGACGCACCGAATATGTTGCTCTCTACGGTGCTCGAGTTCGCCGATGCGCAACCTGGTGATCACGTGACGGACCTCTTTAGTGGTGTCGGACTCTTCTCGGTACCCCTCGCCAAGGTCGTCGGACCCAGGGGCAAGGTGACGGCGGTCGAATCGTCACCCTACGCGGTGCGCGACGCTCGCGAGAACGGTGATGGCCTACGTCACTTAAAGGTGCGGGAATGGTCGGTGTCGCCGCGCGCCATTAACGACTCCGTCGGCGAAGGCGACATTGTGGTACTTGACCCGCCGCGTCATGGCATGGCGAAGGGAGTTGCCGATTCCCTCGTGCGCCGCGCGCCGCGTCGCGTCGTTTACGTGTCGTGTGATGCGGCAACCTTTGCTCGTGATCTAAAACACATGCTGGCTGGTGGATTCCAACTTAGCGATTTGAAGGTATTTGACCTCTTCCCGATGACCGAGCATTCGGAACTCGTGGCGCTCCTTGACATGGCCCCCTAGAGGGTACAGAGTGAAAGAGAGGGTGGAATACCTCGACCCTCAGTCAGGGGTTGAGCATGTCGATCAAGTTGGATCACCATCACCGCCTTACGGCACAGAAGTTGTTTGGTCACCCGCTTTGTCACAACATTCA
>JBBQGY010000007.1:0-25107 GCA_038323435.1 Acidimicrobiales bacterium | reverse complement strand
ACTAAAAGTCGACCCAATCTATGAACGTATCTCTCGGCGCTTCCACGAAAACCCGCAAGAGTTGGACGCGGCTTTCGCCAAGGCGTGGTACAAGTTGACCCATCGTGACATGGGACCGCGCTCGCGCTACCTCGGACCGTGGGTGCCGGCCGAACCGTTGCTGTGGCAGGACGCGGTTCCCGATGTCGACCACGAACTCGTTGACGACCAGGACATCGCCGTTTTGAAGGCGAAGATTCTGACGTCGGGCCTTTCCATCTCCCAGTTGGTCACAACCGCGTGGGCGTCAGCGTCGACGTTTCGTGGTACCGATAAGCGTGGCGGCGCCAACGGGGCACGCGTGCGCCTCGCTCCACAGAAGGATTGGGACGTCAACCGTCCGGGCAAACTGGCAACGGTGCTCGGGGCACTCGAAGTGATACAAAAGGCGTTCAACGGTGAACAGTCCGACACGAAAGCGATTTCGCTCGCGGACCTTATCGTGCTGGGTGGTTGCGCCGGGGTCGAACAAGCGGCGAAGAGCGTGGGGCATGACGTCCAGGTTCCCTTTACACCCGGACGCACCGACGCGTCCGCGGAGCAGACCGATGCCGAAGCCTTCGCGGTGCTCGAGCCCCGTGCCGACGGTTTTCGAAACTACGTGCGCGACGGATTGCGCAGTTCGCCCGAGGATTTGCTCGTGGAAAAAGCTCAGTTGCTGACACTGAGCGCTCCTGAGATGACGGTGCTACTTGGAGGCATGCGCGCACTCAACGCCAACTTCGATTCATCTGATCATGGAGTCTTCACCAGCCGGCCCGGTGCGTTAAGCAACGACTTCTTCATTAACTTGCTCGACGGTACTACGACCTGGCAAGCGACCTCCGAGACCGAGTCGACGTTCGAGGGTCGTGATCGCACGTCGGGCCTACTCAAGTGGACAGGGACGCGCGTTGACCTCTTGTTTGGTTCAAACGCGCAGCTGCGCGCCGTCGCCGAGGTGTACGCGAGCAGTGACGCTCGAAGTAAGTTCGTGCACGACTTCATCGCGGCGTGGGACAAGGTGATGAATCTCGACCGGTACGATCTGCGCTGAGAGCAAAGAATTCAGAGAGCCCGTCGATTACTTTCGACGGGCTCTCTTGACGTAGTGGAGTGACGCAACACCGTCAACGACACCCACTCACGTCGCGGTTGACGGCGCTACACGCAAGCGAACGATGCGTACCGCCGATCAGTCGTTCGTCGTTACTGCGCGAGCGCGGCCAGCACCCGTGCGGCGTGACCGTCGGTGCGCACGCCGTACCACGCGTGTTCGATCGTGCCCGTCGGTCCAATCACGAACGTGGAGCGAATGACGCCCATGACGCGCTTGCCGTACAACATCTTTTCGCCGTACGCGCCGTACTTCGCCATCATCAACTTGTCGGGGTCGCTTAAGAGATCAAATTTCAGTCCGTACTTCGCGCGAAAGTCAACGTGCGATGCGGCGCTGTCGGGCGACACGCCCACGACCTTGACGCCAGCGTGTCGAAAGCCGCTTAGCCCATCGTTGAACTGGCACGCTTCTTTTGTGCAACCCGGCGTATCGTCGGCGGGGTAGAAATACAGCACGAATCGCTCGCCGGCAAAGTCCTTCAGCGTTACCTTCTTGCGGGCGTGATCCAGCAGAGTGAAGGACGGCGCTTTTGCGCCGGCGTCGAGACGGGCCATCGTGCTCCTCAATAAGTCGTTGGAATTCAAGATATCTGCCGTAGACTGGTGAGGAAGCTCGAAGATATGAGCTTGGGCCCATACTTTCGAACGCCGGTTCCGGGTCCAACCGAGAAAAGACCGCCGTCCGTGAGTAGTGAATCCAAGCAGTTCCTTGCGTCGTCGCAGGACTCGTACGCCACCAATAAGACATTTGTGGAGCTGGGCGTCTCGCGCGAACTGTGCGCGGTGTTGACCGAGCAGGGCATCATCACCGCCTTTCCTATCCAAGCCATGACCATCGCCGACGCCCTCGCCGGGCGCGACGTCTGTGGCAAAGCTAAAACCGGTTCGGGTAAGACCTTGGGTTTTGGCCTCCCCATGCTGCAACGCATCTCGGCCGGCGTGTCGCACCACGCCAAGGCCGGCGGTCCGGCCCGACCACGGGCCCTCGTACTGTTACCAACTCGTGAACTCGCGGTGCAAGTGCACGAGGTGCTCGAACCACTCGGCAAGGCTCTCGGGCTGCACGTGAATGCCGTCTACGGCGGCGCCGACATTGAACGCCAGGTGAAGTCACTGCGCAAGGGCTGTGACGTCATCATCGCGACGCCCGGGCGACTCATTGACCTCGGTGACCGAGGAGAACTCAACGTCGAAGACCTCGACGTACTGGTGCTCGACGAAGCCGATCGCATGGCCGACATGGGCTTCATGCCACAAGTCGAGTGGGTGCTGCGTCGCATTGCCGAACATCCACACCAGACGCTGCTCTTCTCCGCCACGCTCGACGGCGCAATTGACCGACTCGTCAAGCGCTACCTGACCGACCCGGTCTTTCACGAGGTGCAGAGCGATACCCAAACCGTGTCGCTCATGGTGCACCACTTCTTGAACGTCCACCAAATGGACCGCATTAAGGTCGCCGCGACCATCTGTCAATCGTTTGACAAGGTGCTGATTTTCTGTCGCACCAAGCGCGGCGCCGACCGGTTGGTCGAACAACTGCAAAAAGAGGGCGTGGACGCTGCCGCGATTCACGGTGACCTTCGCCAGAGCCAACGCGAAAAGGCGCTGGCCGATTTCTCGTCGGACCGATTAGCGGTACTCGTCGCCACCGACGTCGCCGCTCGCGGGCTCCATATTGACGGGGTGGACTGCGTCATGCACTTCGATCCGCCCGAAGATCACAAGGCCTACCTGCATCGTTCGGGACGGACCGCTCGCGCCGGTTCCACTGGCGTCGTTGTCTCACTACTCCTCTGGAATCAGATCATTGAAGCCGAAGTGATCATGCGCCGCCTGGGCCTAAAGCGACCCGTGGTAGAGGTCTTCTCGAACAATCCATACTTGAAGGATCTCGCAAGTTGGGATCCAACCAAGGAGGACTCTGTCCTGTGAGTAAGAAGCTCCCAGTCTTTAAGTACGACGGTTCGATCAAGCGGGCGCTCGTGGTGGTCGCCCACCCCGACGACGTTGACTTTGGCTCCGCCGGTACTGTGGCGACCTTGACCGCGAAGGGCGTCGACGTGGCGTACTGCCTCGTGACCTCGGGCGACGCGGGCGGCGACGGCTCGACCCACACCAAGGAAGAGCGCACCGAAATCCGCGAACGAGAACAGCGCGCCGCCGCGTCGGAAGTCGGCGTGACGAACCTCACATTTTTGCGCTGGCCCGATGGCCAAGTCGAAGCAACGTTCCTGCTGCGCCGTGAGATCTCCCGAGTTATTCGCACTCACAAGCCCGATCTCGTTATCACCCAAAGCCCCGAGCGCAACTACGAGCGTATTCGCGCGAGCCACCCCGATCATTTAGCAACGGGAGAGGCGACACTGCGCGCCGTCTACCCCGATGCCCGTAATCCGCACGCCTTTCCTGAACTGGTGCGCGAAGGGCTAGCCCCGCACTCCGTGCCACTGGTGTGGCTAAGTGGAGGTGTGCCGACCATGGTCGTGGACATCACGAAACGATTCGACCAGAAGTACGCGGCGCTCTCCCGCCACGAGAGTCAGGTGGGCAGTATCAAGGATCTGAAGAAGATGCTGAAGACGTGGGCGCGAACGATCGCGTCGAACGCGGGGCTGAAGAAGGACCGTCTCGCTGAGGGATATAAGGTCGTCATCACCGACTAAGTGAGTAGTGCGCGTCCTATTGTAAATCTATGGGAAAAGGGAAGCGGCGAACCACGAACGATCGATCCGCTCGGGCCGACTCTGGGGTAAAAAATCGGCGGTCGGCCCTACCGACGAAGGCAGTCGTGCCCGCCCAGTTGCTCGCCGGTGTCACGCTGCTCGCAATTGCCGTGCCCGAACAACTCGCCACGTCGCAGTTGGCCAGCGTTCCGGCGTTCACCGCACTCATTGCCTTCATCACCGCGTCGATCGTGTTCTTCTTCATCGGGTCGAATCCGATTGCGTCCGTCGGGGCCGACTCGACGATCGCGCCGCTCTTTGCGCTCGCGATTCTGAAGGTGGCGCCCTCGTCGTCGACCCTCTACCTTGAGTTGATCGCTGCGACCGCCGTCGTTACCGGGCTCGCCGTCTTCATCATTGGACTGCTGCGACTGGGCTGGCTCGCCGACTTTCTCTCCGTGCCGATCATCGCCGGTTTCATGAGCGGAATTGGCGTCATCATTATCGTGCACCAGTTGCCCCACGCGCTCGGCCTCGCCTCGAGCAGCGGATCAATTATTCACCGCATGCATGGCATTTTTTCGAACCTGCAACACGTCAACGGGTGGTCCGTCGCGATTTCGATCGGGACGTTGCTCGTGATGGTGCTCGGCGAGAAACTCAACGCGAAGCTTCCCTGGGCGCTCGGCGCGGTGCTCGTCGCGACCCTACTGAGTGCACTACTTCAACTCTCCGCGCACGGTGTGACGTCGCTCGGCACGGTCAGTGCGCGTTTCCCTAGTTGGCGGTTGCACTGGCTCCACGCCCACCAATGGTCGGTTGTCCTCACGACGTCGGTGACCCTGGTGATAGTCATCGTGAGCCAAAGTGCCGCCACCATGCGCACGTCATCGGACGAACTTGACGTTAACGACAATCTCAGCCGTGACTTCATGGGCGTCGGATTCGCCAACGTGGCGGCCGGCGTCGCCGGCGCTTTTCCGGTTAACGCGAGCCCGGCCCGTACGACCGTGGCCCGTCTCGCGGGCGGAACAACGAAGTGGGTTGGCCTCGTTGCCGGCCTCGGCGCACTCGTACTGTCGCCCATCGCGAAGTACGCCCACATGGTCCCCCGGGCGGCTCTGGCGGGCGTGCTGTTCTTCGTCGCCGGCCGTTTGATCAAGATCAGTCAGTACCGCGACATTGCTCGGGCGAGCTGGGTTGAACTCTCTTTTGCTCTCGTGTCGCTCGTCGGCGTGGTGTTCATCAACGTAGAGGCCGGACTGGGCATCGCCGTTGGACTGACGATCCTCGATCAGACCTGGCGCGCGGCGCACCCACGAATGTTCGAGCTCGGTCGACGAAAGGGGACGACGAGCTGGGAGACCTACGACGCCAAGAAAATTGAACGGGTCGACCACGTGCTCGCCGTGCTCTTCGACGAAGACATTTTCTTTGCCAACGCCGGCGTCTTTCGCCACGAACTCGACGATCAACTGGCGTCGCACCCCCACACCAAACACGTGGTCATCGACGCGGTCGCGATCTCCGATATTGACTACACCGGCACCGTCACCCTCGCAAGGATGGTGCGACGACTCGAGCAGGACAAGATCGGCATCTCATTCGCGAGGGCCAATGACGTCGTGCGTCGACTCATCGCCAACTCACACTACGACGAGGTTCGTCGAATCAAACTTTTTGATAGCACCGACCAGGCGGTCAATGATGCTCAGAAGAACTCTACGTAGCGGCCAGTTGGCGCAAAACGAAGTTGAGCACACCACCGTGGCGGTAGTACTCGGCTTCGGTGGGCGTGTCGATTCGCAGGCGAACCTCAAACGTCACGACCTCACCACTCTCGCGCGTGGCCTCCACCATCACCTTGGGAACGGTGAGGCCACGATTCAGCGGGTCGAGGCCAGAGATGCGGAAGGTCTCGGATCCGACCAAGTTGTAGGTGAGTGCGGTGTCGCCGGCGTTGAACTGCAGTGGCAGCACGCCCATGCCCACGAGGTTCGACCGGTGAATTCGTTCGAAACTTTCCACGAGGACGGCCTTCACGCCGAGCAACTTGGTGCCCTTGGCCGCCCAGTCGCGACTCGAACCGCTGCCGTACTCTTTGCCACCAATAATCAGTAGCGGCGTGCCCTCTGTGGCGTAGGCCATTGCGGCGTCAAAGATCGACATCGGTGTTCCCTCGGGCAACTTGATTGTGACGCCGCCTTCGGTGCCGGGGGCCATCTGATTGCGTAGTCGAATGTTGGCGAACGTGCCACGTACCATGACCTCGTGGTTACCGCGTCGTGTCCCGTAACTGTTGAAGTCACTCTGCTGGACACCGCCGTCAGTGAGGTACTGGCCGGCGGGCGAACTCGAGCGGATATTGCCCGCCGGTGAGATGTGGTCGGTCGTGACCGAGTCACCGAGCTTCGCGAGCACGCGAATACCGGTGACGTCGTGGACGTCGCTCGGTTCCATCGTGAGGCCGTCGAAGTAGGGCGGCAGCTTGACGTAGGTCGAGCGATCGTCCCAGGCGTAGGTGACGGCGTTGGTCGACGGTACCTTTTGCCAACGGTCGTCCCCGCTGAAGGCGCTGGCGTAACGCACTTCGAACATTTCGGGAGTGATCGACCTACGTACGGCTTCGGCGACTTCGGCGTCACTGGGCCACAGGTCCGCGAGGAAGACCGGCTTTCCGTCGTGATCGTCGCCGAGCGGTTCGGAGCTGAGGTCAATGTCGATGGTGCCCGCGAGTGCGTACGCCACAACCAGCGGGGGACTCGCGAGGAAGTTCTGCTTCACGTCGGGGTGGATTCGACCTTCGAAGTTACGGTTTCCCGACAGCACCGACACGACCGAAAGGTCGTGTTTGTTCACCATCTCCGAGACCCCTTCGAGTAGGGGACCGGTGTTACCAATGCAGGTGGTGCAGCCGTAACCGGCGAGGTAGAAACCGAGTTTGTCGAGGGGGACCACGAGATCGGCGCGCTCGAGGTAGTCCATGACAACGCGACTACCCGGGGCGAGGGACGTCTTCACCCACGGCTTCACGTTGAGTCCTCGCTCCACCGCGCGCTTCGCGACGAGACCGGCGGCCACCAGCACCGAGGGGTTCGAGGTGTTCGTGCACGAGGTGATCGCGGCGACCGTGACCGCCCCGTCGCGCAGGTGTTCGGCGGCGCCCACACCCTGCACGTCGATGGGGTCGCGCCCGAGTGCATCGCGAAACGCCCCGCGCGCCCCCGAGAGTGACACCCGATCCTGGGGACGCTTCGGTCCGGCCAGACTCGGTTCGACCGTGGTGAGATCGAGTTCGACGGACTCGGAGTAGATCGGCTCGGCGGCCCCGTCGTGGTGCCAGAGTCCTTGGGCCTTGGCGTACGCCTCGACGAGTTCGAGCTGCGCCTTCGGCCGGCCGGTAAAGGCGAGGTAGTCAATCGTGACTTGGTCGACCGGGAAAATCGCGCAGGTGGCGCCGTACTCGGGCGACATGTTGCCAATGGTCGCGCGCGTCTCGAGCGACAGCGACCCGACGCCGGGTCCGTAGGCCTCGACGAACTTTCCTACGACACCGTGCTTGCGCAGTAGTTCGGTGATGGTGAGTACCACGTCGGTCGCGGTCACGCCTTCACGCGTGGTGCCCGCAAGTCGCAGACCCACGACGGGTGGAATCAACATTGACGTCGGCTGGCCGAGCATGCCCGCCTCGGCCTCAATGCCACCGACGCCCCAACCAAGTACGCCGAGTCCGTTGACCATGGTCGTGTGCGAGTCGGTGCCGACGACGGTGTCGAGGTACGCGACGCCGTCGTGTTCGAAGACCACGCGTGCCAGGTGTTCGAGGTTGACCTGATGACAGATGCCCATGCCGGGAGGAACCACACGAAACTGCTTGAACGAACTTTGGGCCCACTTCAAGAACGTGTAGCGCTCGACGTTGCGCTCGTATTCGATGGTGACGTTCTGCTCGTAGCTCTCGGGTGTACCGGTGCGCTCGAGGATCACCGAATGGTCGATCACGAGTTCTACGGGTACCAACGGATTGATTTTGTTGGGATCGCCGCCGAGCGCGATAATCGCGTCGCGCATTGACGCAAGGTCGACCACGGCCGGAACACCGGTGAGATCTTGCATGAGAACTCGCTCGGGGGTGAAGGCGATCTCGCGCGCATCGTCACCGGCCGCTTCACCGTGACGCGTTGGGGTCTCGGCCCACCGCGCCAGGGCTTCGATATCCGACGCGTCGACCTTCACGCCGTCCTCGTGACGCAGGAGATTCTCCAACAGAACTTTGATCGAGTAGGGCAGGCGATCGACGCCGAATTTGGCGAGGGCCGGAGCGCGTAACGAGTAGTACTCGAGCACTCGACCGTTGACGTCGAGTGAAGATTTCGAATCGAATGAGTTGAGAGAGGCCATGGTTCCATTCTGCCGTGTTCGCGCACCTCCTGTTTCACGTCCCACTGTTCGCGACAGCACCGCCTAAGTGCGAGACTTAGTGCTATGGCATCGACCTATGACGTACTGCTCGCTCGCCTGCAGACGGCTTTTGACGCCGTGGAAAGCGGTGCCGATCCCGTACTTCGCACGTCGGATCGGAGCGACTATCAGGCCAACGGTGTGATGTCGCTCGCCAAGCGACTCGGCAAATCTCCCCGTGACGTCGCCCAAATTGTCGTGGACCACGCGGATCTTGCGGGAGTCGCCACCGTCGAGATTGCCGGACCGGGGTTTCTCAATCTCACGCTCAGCACGAAGCTCCTGGGTGATCAATTGTCAGCGCTCGTGCACGACGAGCGTCTGGGCATCGCGAGAGCAACGACCGCGACCGTGGTGATTGACTATTCCGCACCAAATGTCGCCAAGGAGATGCACGTTGGTCACTTGCGCTCGACGGTCATTGGTGACGCGTTGGCCCGAATGTACCGCTTTGCCGGTCATCACGTCATTGCGCGCAATCACGTCGGTGACTGGGGCACGCCCTTTGGCATGTTGATCGAGCACCTCATCGACCTCGGGGAGGGGCCGGCGGTCGCGTCGTTGTCCATTGGCGATCTCGACTCGTTCTACCGCGCCGCGCGAATGAAGTTCGACGCCGACGACGCGTTCAAAGAGAGGAGTCGAGTTCGCGTCGTCTCGCTGCAGTCGGGCGACCCCGAGACGCGACGTCTCTGGCGGATTCTTGTCAATCTCTCGGTGGAGTATTTCGATAAAGTCTACGCCCAACTGAATATCTCGCTGAGCGCCGCTGACGTCGTTGGTGAGTCGTACTACAACGACATGCTGGCTGACGTGGTGAGCGATCTCGACGCGCTCGGTCTGCTCGTTCGAAGCGGTGGCGCGCTCTGCGTCTTTCCCGACGGATTCTCCAATCGTGACGGTGAGCCGTTGCCCTTAATTGTTCAAAAGAGTGACGAAGGATTCGGGTACGCGGCGAGTGACCTGGCCGCCGTGCGCGACCGCGTGTCAACGTTGCACGCCAGTGAGATGCTCTACGTCGTCGGGATGCCCCAGTCACAGCACCTCGCGATGGTCTTTGCCGTCGCGCGCATGGCGGGCTGGTTACCCGACACTGTTCGCTGCGAACACGTGGGATTCGGTAACGTGCTCGGCGCCGACCGCAAGATGTTCAAGACCAGAAGTGGGGAGACCGTCAAGCTGGTAGCACTCGTGAACGAGGCGGTAGAAAAAGCCGGGGCGTCGCTCGAACGACGGACGAGTGATCTCGACGACGATCAGAAGAAAGTACTGGCGAGCCAGATTGCCCTGGCGGCGATTAAGTACGCCGACCTCTCGACCGAGCGTCAACACGATTACGTCTTTGACCTCGACCGGATGATCTCCTTCGAGGGTGATACCGGCCCCTACCTGCAGTACGCCCACGCTCGGCTGCGTTCGATATTTCGACGGCTCGGCGAACCATGGAGTGTTGGTTCGATCACCGTTGGACTCGACGCACCCGAAGAGCGCCACCTGGCACTCGGCCTTCTCGCCTTTCCCGAGGCCTTCGAGATGTCGTTGCGCTCGCTACAGCCCCACCGCCTCTGCAGTTACCTGTTCGACCTGGCCCAACGTTTCACCGCCTTCTACGATGCCTGTCCGGTGCTCGCCTCCGTCGGGCCACTTCGCGACGAACGCCTGGCCCTTTGTGAGATAACCGCACGCACGCTCGCCCTCGGCCTGTCGGTGCTGGGAATCGACGCACCCGAACAGATGTAGGTATTCGACTGCACCGGCGCCGTACTCGTCGGTAGAGTGAACTCGCGGATCGATTCGTCCGCGCGAGACGCAGGGGGAACTATGCATGTGAAGGCCGCCATCCTTACCGAGCTCAATGGGCCATGGCACACCGAGCAGATCGAAATCGACGAGCCGCACGCCTACGAGGTGAAGGTGAAGATGGCCTATTCGGGTATGTGCCACTCCGACGAGCACCTGCGCACCGGCGCACTCTCCCAGTCACCCATGGCGCTCGAAATGATCTCCGGACGCGACACCATGTTTCCGATCATTGGTGGCCACGAGGGTTCGGGCACCGTGGAATCGGTTGGCGACGGCGTGACGTCGGTCAAGGTGGGCGACCACGTGGCCACGTCGTTCATTCCGTCGTGCGGGAAATGCGAGTACTGCATCTCGGGACGCCCCTACATTTGCGACATGGCCGCCGGCACGCTGGCCGGCCCCATGATCTCTGACGCCACGTGGCGCCACCGTCTGGGCGACGTGAACTTAAATCGCATGTGCAACCTCGGCACGTTCAGCGAGTACATCGTGGTCCACGAGGCGTCGGTTATTCGCGTCGAACCGTGGTACGACCTGCGCGCGGCGGCACTGTTGTCCTGTGGTGTGTCCACCGGTTTTGGCGCCGCGGTTGACCGCGGCGGCGTGAAGCCCGGCGACGTGGTTGCGGTCATTGGCTGTGGGGGACTCGGATCGGCCGCGATTCAGGGGGCCGTGCACGCCGGCGCCCGTGCCGTTATCGCCATTGACGTCGACCAGTCGAAGGTCGATCGTGCATTGAAAATCGGCGCGACGCACGGATGCGCGACCACGCTCGACGCCGCGTTTACGATTTTGCCGGATCTCTCGTGGGGCAAGAACTGCGACGTGGTAATTATCACCGTTGGCGAACTCCGCGGCGAGATCATTGAAGAGGCTCGTTCGATTACTGCCAAGGGTGGCGTGGTCGTCGCGGCGGCGTTAGCGGCGTGGGACCAAAAGGGCGTCGATCTCAACATGTTCATGTTTTCAATGATGAATCAAGAACTTCGCGGCACGGTCTTTGGGTCAGCGGCGCCGCGTCTTCAAATTCCTCGCCTGCTGCGACTACACCACGAGGGCAAGTTCATGATCGACGAACTGATTACGAATGAGTATTCAATTGACGAAGTCCAAAAGGGTTACGACGACCTCGAGGCCGGTACCAATATCCGTGGCGTGGTGCGCTTCTAGCGGCTCACTTTTTCTTTGCCGCGAGGCCCAACACGTCGCGTAGTCCGAGCGTTGACTTCGTGACGTGCGGCCACAAGGCTCCCACGGTCTTGGCTTCCCAGGCGCCCTTGATGGTGCCCAGGCCGTAGGCGAGGTCGTCGGCGACCGCGAGGGGAATGTCGGCGACGTGCACACGTGTTTTGCGCCAACGCCACGCTGTCCCGATGACGAAAAGGGAAAGTGCGCGCCGACGAAGTTTGGGATGCAGCGCACTCGCGAGCACGACGACACCGAAATTGCGCACCAGTACCCGCGCGAGTGGTCCGCCGGCACCGACCATGCCGCGCCCAACGAGTTCGGCCGCCACGACTTGCGATTCGTCGGTCGTGTCGGAGAAACGTGCGCGAAGGCGTTCGTGAGCGACGCGCGCCACGCGTCCGCCTATGGCTGGCTTACCGGCGAGCACCGTGCCCCAGGCGAAGAGGGTCCAGCTGTCCGCGCGCAGTGGCGCCATACGTTTTCCGTGACGCCGCGCGAGCTCGCCCGACGACGCGCCGTAACCCACCCGCTGGTTCCACCACTCGCGCACCGTCGCGCGCGCACGATGCTGCACAATCACGCTGGGCACGTAGCGGATGAGCCATCCGTGGTCGTGCAGACGCCATACCAAGTCAACGTCCTCACCAACGCGCATTGTCTCGTCAAATCCTTCACCAAAGCTGTCGCGACGGATGAGCAGGCAGGCCGACGGCACGTAGCTGACCGAGCCCCCCGGCACGACGATTCCTCCGCGTTCTCCCAAATCCAGTGGACTGAATCGGTGCTCGAAACGCTCGAACATCGACGAGCCCGTGGTTCCCGTGATGCGCGGCGCAACGGCAGCGACCATGGGATCGGCGAACTGCTCGCCTAACTGGTACAGCACCGACCTCGCGTCGGCGAATTCAACGTCCACATCAATGAACCACAGCAGCGGTCGTGTCGAGAGCAGTGCACCCGCGTTGCGCGCCGTCGCCGGTCCACTATTGGTTTCAATTCGCACGTACGTGGCGCCAAATTCTGTGGCGGACCGCTCGATTGCGTCGCGGTCGGCCGAACCGTCGTCGACCACCGTGACGTGAAGACCTCGAAGACGAGCGAGTAGCGAGCACAGCGCATCAACGTCATCGAGTACCGGCACGACAACGTCCACGTCGTCAATATCGGTCGATGCCTCGTGCAGCGGATGAAGTAGACCCTGTTGAACGAGCGTGCGTGCGAATCGCTCTTCTCCGGCCTGCACCTCACCACCTTGCTGCCAGCGCGCGACGACGGCGTGCGATCCACCGGGCAGTCGAAGCAGCCGCCACGGCGACCCGCCGCTCAATAAGTTTCGATCGAGGAATCTGGCGTGAGACTCGAGAACCACGCGCGTACCAATTCGTAGTGGCGCCTCAGTTGGTGAGGGGGCCAAGGGGAGATGCTGGCTCACCAGAGGAGTTTCGCACAATTGGTTCAAAACCATTCAGTCGAACGGGCAGACTGGGTGATGACGAGGAGGAATGATGTCGATGGAGACCCTAAGCGTGGACGAGTTCGTCGCCGAAGAAGAGTTGATGGAGGAGCTCCTCGTGGAGGAGGTCTCGATCGACGGACTGTGCGGGGTCTACTAGACCGTGGTGGTTGCGACGACGAATTCACTTGAACTCTCGACACGTTGGCAGTTGAACGACCACGTCTCGTTACGCGATGAGGCATTCGGTGCACTGGCCTACCACCACGACACGCGTCGTTTGGTCTTTTTGAAATCGGTCGCACTCGTCGACGTCGTGCGACGGCTCGGAGAGTTTGCAACAGTGAATGACGCGCTGTGCGCACTCGTACCGACATCAGAGCACGGACGTTATGCGGCGGCTCTTGCGGCTCTCCGTCGTTCGGAGATCATTCGTGAGTGCTGACGTGAGCCTGCGCGACCGATTTGAGCGTGGCCTCGCTGCACCAATCTGTCTCACGTGGGAATTGACGTACGCCTGCAATCTGGCGTGCACGCACTGCCTTTCGTCGTCGGGACGGCGTGATCCTTTAGAGCTCTCGACCGCAGAAGCCAAAGCACTGATTGACGAAATCGCGACGATGAAGATTTTCTACATCAATATCGGCGGCGGTGAACCAATGATTCGACGCGACTTCTTTGAATTGATTGAGTACGCCGTGAGTCGCAATATCGGCGTTAAGTTCTCCACGAATGGCACTCGGATTGACCCAGCCGCCGCCACGCGGCTCGCCTCGATTGACTATCTCGATATCCAAATCTCCATCGACGGCGTTGACGCCACGACGAGTGACCGCATTCGTGGCGTGGGAAGCTACGACGCTGCACGACGGGCAATGGACAACTTGCGTGCGGCCGACTTCGGTCAGTTCAAGATTTCGGTCGTGATGACCCGCGACAGCGTCGAGCAGCTGGACGAATTCGAGAAGTTAGCCCAACTCTACGGAGCGGAACTGCGCCTCACGCGTCTTCGTCCGTCGGGTCGAGGAGCGGACGTCTGGCAGGAACTGCACCCGACACTCGCGCAGAATCGTCGGCTGTACCGGTGGCTGCTCGATCGACCCAACGTGTTGACCGGCGACTCCTTCTTTCATCTGTCAGCGCTCGGCGAACCACTCGACGGTCTCAATCTCTGTGGCGCCGGACGGGTCGTGTGCCTAATTGATCCCGTCGGACAGGTCTACGCCTGTCCGTTCGTCATCCACGACGAATTCAACGCGGGCAATATTCGTGACGCCGGTTTCAATGCGGTGTGGTCAGAGAGTGAGTTGTTCCGGTCACTTCGCGAACCGGGTAGTCCCGGCGCCTGTACGTCGTGCGGTTCCTTCGACGCCTGTCGCGGTGGCTGCATGGCGGCCAAATTCTTCACCGGTCTCGAGATGACCGACCCCGATCCTGAGTGCGTCTTCGGTCACGGCGAAGAAGCACTGAAGAAGAAGGTCACTATTGCTCGACCGAATTCGTCGCCCGATCACTCTCGACGAATTCCCGTCACACTTTCGTCTAAATAGCAACGGCGTTCGTCCCAGCGACCCCTCGGGTAATGTCACGGTGAGTTCACGACGGGGGATCAATGGCGAGCAAATGGTTCGAGACCGTAGCGATTGCCCAACGCCGCGCTGAAAAACGGCTCCCGAAATCGGTGTACTCGGCACTTATCGCCGGATCAGAAAAAGGCATCTCGTCACGCGACAACCTCGAATCATTTGACCAGCTAGGTTTTGCGCCCCACGTAGCTGGTAACAAGAGCGAGCGCGCCATAGCCACGGCGGTGATGGGTCAGTCGATGTCGATGCCGGTACTGATCTCTCCCACGGGCGTGCAGGCCGTGCACCCCGACGGCGAGGTCGCCGTCGCACGCGCCGCAGCTAATCGCGGAGTGGCGATGGGACTCAGTTCGTTCGCCAGTCGTTCTGTCGAAGAGGTCTGCGCCGTCAACAGTCAAGTCTTTTTTCAGATGTACTGGTCGGGCGATCGCGACACGCTGATCCAGCGACTGGCGAGAGCAAAGGCCGCGGGGGCCAAGGGCATTATTCTCACGCTCGACTGGTCGTTCGCCAACGGCCGTGACTGGGGTAGTCCGTGGATTCCCGACAAGATCGATATGAAGGCCGTGATTAAATTGGCGCCCGACGTGCTCGCGCGACCGGGCTGGTTGTGGTCCTTCGCGAGGACCGGTCACCTGCCGTCACTGACGACGCCCAACATGGCGGCACCCGGTTCAACCCCGCCGACGTTCTTTGGTGCGTACTACGAGTGGATGCAAACACCACCGCCGAGTTGGCAAGACGTGGCCTGGCTGCGATCGCAGTGGGACGGCCCGTTCATGGTCAAGGGAGTTGGTCGAATCGATGACGCAATGCGCGTGGTGGATCTTGGCGCAACGGCGCTGTCGGTGTCCAACCACGGTGGCAACAACCTCGACGGCACACCCGCACCGATTCGGGCACTGCCGGGAATTGTTGACGCCGTCGGAGGCAACATCGAAGTGCTGCTCGACGGTGGCGTTCGGCGAGGAAGCGACGTCGTAAAGGCGTTGGCGCTCGGAGCCAAGGCCGTCATGATTGGCCGGGCCTACCTCTGGGGGCTCGCCGCTGAGGGCCAGGCCGGGGTGGAAAACGTGCTCGACGTACTGCGCGGCGGCATCGATTCAGCGCTCCTGGCACTCGGCAAGTCGGACATTGGTGAACTGAACCGCGACGACGTGAGTGCTCCCCACGATTTCTACCGAAAGATGGGCAGTTGAGCCGCGTCGCAATCGTCACGGGTGGTGCGAGGGGCATAGGTGCGGCGACCGTAGACGCGTTGGTCAACGAGGGTTACCGAGTCGTTGTGGTCGACCGCTGTCGCGACATTCCCGACGTTCCCTATGCGCTGGCCACGCCCTCGGATCTGGACGACGTCGTGCATCGACACGGAGAGGCCGTGCTCGGACTGGTGGGCGATGTGCGCAGCACCACCGATATGCAGCTCGCGGTCGAAACCGCCACGCGTCACTTCGGCCGACTCGACGCCGCCGTCGCGTGCGCGGGAGTGGTTGCCGGCGGTGCGCCACTCTGGGAGATTTCTGACGCCGCGTGGGACGCCGTATGGTCAGTCAACGTGCTCGGCACACGCCGACTTATCGAAGCGGCGGCGCCCACGTTGATCGCCAACGGCAAGGACGCGCACGGTCGAATCGTCGCGGTCGCTTCGGCGGCCGGGCGCACAGGACTCTTTCACTTGGCCGCGTATTCGGCGGCGAAGCACGCAGTTGTCGGCCTAATTCGAGGTGCCGCGATGGACCTCGCTCCCTACGGGGTGACCGTCAATGCCGTGAGCCCCGGCTCAACGCGAACGGCAATTCTTGAGGCATCCGCCACCGTCTACGGACTCGCGAGTAGTGAGGAGTTTGCCTCCCAACAGCCACTGGGTCGCCTGCTCGAACCGGTAGAAGTTGCCTCGTCCATTGCGTGGCTTTGCTCACCCGCGGCGTCGGCGATCACGGGTGCGGACGTCGCCGTCGATGGCGGAATGACCGTCGGCTGATCAGGGCTGAACCGGAAGAGGTTGGTGAGCGCCAACGCTCAAAGCAGTGCTGCCAAGGGCCGGTTGTTAAATTGCTCTCCATGTGCTACTATGTAGCACATGGAGAGCATTGGAGTTCGAGAACTTCGCCAGAACGCCAGTCGATATTTGGCACGAGTCGCCAGAGGCGAGACGATTCAGGTAACCGACAATGGACGCCCCGTTGCTCTTCTCATTCCAAACCCGAGAGACCGTTGGGAGGAGATGATCGCGAAAGGTCAAGTGGCGCCAGCAGAAGATCACTCCCCGTTCACTGACGATCCACCGAGAGATTTTGGCTTCAACGCCTCGGAGGAACTTGAGCGAATGCGCGAAGGTGAACGTTGAGAATTTATCTGGACTCATCGGCATTGGTGAAACTGGTGCAACTCGAATCTGAAACTCGTGCCTTGGAAACCCGACTGAACGCGAGTACTGACGAATTCGTAACGAGTACTTTGGCGAGAGTTGAAGTGACCCGAGCCGTCCTTCCAGGTGGTCCCGCTGCACTCGAACTCGTTCGTCGACACTTTCTTCGAATCAGCCACATCAATATTGATTCAGAAGTTATTGAGAGAGCCGCCACGATTGCACCAAACAAGCGTCTTCGAAGTCTCGACGCCATCCACTTAGCTACCGCGTTGCTGGTAGGAGTAGATCTTCGAAGCATTATTACGTACGACGTGACAATGTCAGAGGCGGCGCATGGCTTAGGGCTCGCCGTAGAAGCGCCGCACTGACTAGTAAGTGCGCTCGTGTCGTGATGCTGTAAGGTCGTGATTGCCTCGCGGCAGCGAAGTTGGTGAAATTCCAACGCTGTCCCGCAACTGTAAGTGGTCTTCGTAGGAAGTCCATGTAGCCAGGTCGCCTTCCGCGAGGAGATGTGAAAGACAGCTCTCGAGGTAAGGAGCGGTCGTTCGGATATCCATCCGTCGCCCAACCCCCTTCGACGGAAAGGAGATATCCATGTTCAAGCCCCTACGGTTGGTTCTCGCGCTCTCATTGAGTGTGCTGGTGCTACCCCTTATGAGTGCAACGTCCGGCGCAACTACTCACGGCCCCCAGTGCATTGTGTCGCTCTCGCCTTCGGCGACTGAGACGCTCTTCGCCATTGGGGCCGGTCGACAGGTTCAGGCGGTCGACAAAGATTCCAACTACCCAACTACTGGTTTGCCGACGAAGCGAATTGACTCGCTCAATCCGAGCGTCGAGTCGATTATCGGAATTTGCAAGACTTCCAAAACGCATTCGACGCACAAGCCCGATCTCGTCGTGATCTCGTATGACGCCAACTCGATCAAGGCGAAACTGACCACGCTCGGCGTGAAGGTTCTCGTGCAGAATGCTCCGGCGACGATCTCGGCGGCCTATCGCCAAATACTGCAACTGGGCAGACTGACCGGCCACCTGACCAAGGCCAGTTCGATCGTCCAGTCGTTGCAGCGCACGATCGCGGCGGATACGAGTTCAATTCCTTCGCACCCCGGCAAGACTCTGACGGCGTACTACGAACTCGACCCGACGTTCTATTCGCTGACGAGCACGACGTTTGTCGGATCGTTGATGAAGTCCCTCGGCATTGTCAATATCGCTGACGCGAAAAGCACGACGGCCGACTTCGGCTATCCGCAGTTGAGTTCCGAGTACATCGTGAGCGCCAATCCAAAGTTAATCTTCCTCGCCGATACCGTCTGCTGCAGTGCGTCCGCGACGACGGTTGCGGCCCGACCGGGCTTTTCGTCGGTGAGTGCCGTCGCCGGCGGCGAAGTGATCGGGCTCAACGATGCCGTGGCGTCGCGCTGGGGGCCACGCCTCGCACAATTGATGAACGCTCTCACGGCGGCCGTCAAGAGTGCCTTGAAAAACTCGAAGCTCTGGCCGTAGCCGTGTGACCACGAACCCTCCGACCCGGCGACGAGTAGCGATCATCACGGCGTGCACGGTCGCGGGACTCGTCGTCGCCGCGGTCGGAGGGTTGGCCATTGGCCCGACTATTGGTACCTGGCACGTCGTGGGTGCGGCACTCGCGCATCTCGGTCTCGGTCACAGCACGCTGACTCCGCTGCAGTGGACGATCGTGTGGCAGCTGCGAGCGCCACGAATGGTACTTGGACTACTCGCCGGTGCGATGCTCGCGGTCGCCGGTGCGACGTATCAGGGCGTGTTTCGCAATCCCCTCGCCGACCCCTATCTGCTCGGTGTCGCCGCCGGCGCGGGGCTCGGCGCGACGTTCGCGATCGTCAACGTTGGACAAAGTCTCACGACGCCGACGTGGACACCACTACTGGCGTTTGTCGGTGCGATGGGCGCCGTCACTGTGACGTGGCTCATCGGGGGTCGACGCCTCCGTTCCTCAACCGCAACGTTGATCCTCGCCGGTGTCGCGGTGTCGTCACTGCTCACCAGCGCCCAAACATTTCTCCAACAGCAGTCCACCGGCTCGATAGCGCGTGTCTATATCTGGTTGCTCGGTTCACTCGCGTCGGCGAGTTGGAGTTCGGTCTGGTTAGTCCTTCCCTACGTTGCGGTTTGCGTGGCGATCTGTGTCGTCGCTGGTCGAGCGCTCGACGTGATGAGTGTGGGGGAGGACGAGTCGCGTTCACTCGGGGTGCCGGTGCGTCGAGTTCGCTTTGTGGTGATCGCGGCGTCATCGCTCGGCACGGCCGCGATCGTGTCGGCCGTTGGGCTCATAGGTTTTGTGGGCATCATTGTTCCCCACATCGTGCGACTACTCGTTGGCACGTCGTACCGGCGGATTCTCCCCATCTCCGTGCTGTTCGGAGCGGGATTTCTCGTGTTGGCGGACACCATTGCGCGCACCGTGTTGGCGCCGTCAGAACTGCCGCTCGGAGTCGTCACTGCTTTAGTGGGGGCGCCGGTATTCGTGGTGATCCTCAGTCTTCGGCGTCCGGTCGCGGTATGAGCCAGGTCGTCGTGCACGAACTGAGCGTGCGCATTGGCAAAAAGGAACTCGTGTCCTCGATCTCGCTCGAGATTGCGGCCGGTACGTGGTGCACGATCATTGGCCCCAACGGCGCCGGTAAAACAACACTGGTCGAGGCGGTCGCGGGACTGCGCGCGCCGTCACACGGTTCGGTGACAATTGGGAGGAAATCGGTCAGTTCGATGAGCGAGCGCGAGCGAGCGCGCACGGTGTCGCTCGTACCCCAGCATCCGGTCGTCCCTGAAGGGATGACCGTCTACGACTACGTGGCGCTCGGTCGCACGGCCTACCACGGACTTTTTCGTCCCCCGAGTGCGCACGACCGATCGGTCATCGACGGTGTCCTTGAGCGTTTGTCGCTCGGTGAGTTTCGCGACCGTGACGGCGCGACGTTATCGGGCGGCGAACGTCAGCGCATGGTGCTCGCTCGGGCATTCGCCCAGTCCACGATGGTCATCGTGCTCGACGAACCAATTACGGGTCTCGACATGCGACACCAAATGGAACTCCTTGAGCTCTTGAAAACCGAGGTCGCCGACTGCGGTCTTACGGTCGTCGCCACGCTGCACGATCTGACGCTCGCCGGACAGTTTGCCGACCGACTGGTCCTGCTCGACCACGGCAACGTCGCCATTGACGGGCCGGCCAGTGACGTGGTGCGAAGCGACGAATTAGTGGCCAGTTACGGAATGCACCTGAGGGTCGTTGACGTCGATGGATCCGATGTGGTGGTACCCGTTAGAAAGTAACGGGGTGAAGTTGCAGGCTGTCGCTCGGACCGAGTGGCGTAAATGATCGGTCGGTGAACGGCGACGAAAAGAGACGGCGCGGACCATCTCCTAGACTTGTCAAAATTAACGAAGGGAACCGCGTGCGCCGCACGAAGATCGTAGCCACCATCGGTCCGGCCTCGGATAGCGACGAGACCTTGTTGAGGCTGGCGGACGCCGGCGTGGATGTCTTTCGACTCTCCTTCGCCCACGGCGACATTGAGTCGGGTGTCGAGCGCCTGCGCCGCCTTCGAGCGCTGGTGCCCGACGCGGCCATCATGGTCGACATTCCCGGTCCCAAAATTCGCGCGGGGTCGTTTGGCACCCAATCGGTCGCCCTCAAGATTGGTGACTCGATTGAGTTGGTGGAAGCGTTCGGCGAATCGTCGAGCGCGGAGCGAATTGCCGTCGAGCGCTTGAACGTACTTCCGCAACTAAAACGCGGTGACAAGATTCATATCGGTGATGGCGGGGTCTCACTCGACGTCGTGACTCCCGGTGCGAAGATCACTGCCCGAGTGACGTCGGGTGGATCGGTCATGGGCAAGCCCGGCCTGTCGCTGCCGACGTCAATTTTGAATGATCGATTGCCAACTGAAGACGACCGCGCACGAATTGAAGCGCTGCGTAGTGAATCGTTCGAAATCCTGGCGGTGTCGTTCGTGCGCTCGGCCTTTGACATGGTGTCAGTTCGAACGGTGCTGTCACGCGACGACGTTATGTTGATGGCGAAAATTGAAACCGGCGAAGGTGTCGAAAACCTCGACGAAATTATCGCGGTCTCTGACGCCATCATGGTGGCGCGCGGTGACCTTGGTGTTCGCATGCCCATCGAAGAAGTCCCTCACCTCCAAAAGGAAATTGTCCGTCACGGCGTGCGCTACGCCCGACCTGTGGTGGTCGCCACGCAAATGCTGGAATCGATGACGCACGCCCAAGTCCCCACGAGAGCCGAAGTCACCGACGTCGCCAACGCGGTCCTCGATGGAGCCAGTGCCGTGATGTTGAGCGGAGAGACCGCGATTGGTGACGACCCGGTTGGAGTCGTGGTGACGATGGACCGCATTGTTCGACGGGCCGAAGAGTACTTCGATTACGAATCATGGGGATTGGGACTCGGGGTTCAGCAGGTCGGCAAGGGCACGCGTTCGACGAGGATCACCGCGGCGATCACCGGCGCCGCGTGGCGAGCCGCAATGGAGGAGAAGGCCGTGGCCATCGTGGCCTGCACCCGATCGGGAATGACGGCACGAGCCATTTCGCGGTTTCGACCTCCGATGCCGATCGTCGCCATCACTCCTAATGAGTCGACAGCTCGCCAGCTTCGAAGTTCCTGGGGGGTACAAGAGATTTACATCTCACCGGCGCACGATATTGACGAACTATGTGACCTGGCTATCACACGACTAAAGCAGTCGGGGATTGCGAAGGCCGGCGATCCCGTCGTCATTATGGCCGGATCAACCTCTGGTGGTGCCCAGATCACTGACACCGTACGAATGATTATCGTTCCATAATTCGTTTGGCACAGAGCGCTCGCGCGAATCAGCCGCACCGCTACGAGAAATGCGAAGAGACACCAACGGTTGCTGGCGCGCTCGCAACATCCGTTGGTGTCTCTTCAATGTGTGTTTGATCGGCAAGACCTATGTCTTCGTCAACTAACCGATCGACCCGCAGGGGTTATCGCTCGTTTCGGTCCTGGATAACCGCATTGCCGCTCGAGTCGCGCGTCTCATTATGCATCGTGTGCGTTCCACTCGATGGTGTATTGCGAGTCGAGAAAAACAAAATGGCCGAGATCACCACGCCGATGGCGCCGGCGATCATCAAGATGACACCGATCTTGTGAATGTTGAATCCCGTTGACTGCGCGGATACGGCGTAGCGCATAATTGCACCCGCAACGAGTGCAACCGCACTAAGTCCCATTCCTGTTAAACCTGCCATACACACCACTTTCATATGTTGAGTGCTGACGAGTTGTCATGCACTGGTTGTTTCGCGAAACGCAAACGAGATCGTTACGCCTCTCGAGATTTTGAGAAAAGTGTCGTCAGAGACGAAAGCTCCGTCTTCACCCACCGCTCGATACTGTTCCAATTAATGCTTTGCCCGCTCGATGAGTTCGACTGCGCCTTCGCTCCCGCCAGTACTTCGCGCGAAGCAAAAATCGACCACCGAATTGCCACCAGGACCACGCCGCCGAGAATAATCATTAATTGATGCCCTCGGGAATCCGACTTCGTCGACTGCGGCTTTGCAATCTTGAACATCTCGCGTGCCCCCCCTCTTAGAAGTAATGACGTCGTCCACCAACAGCGTGGCCCATGGCGCCGAGCACCCAGAACAACAAGCCGATCAACAACAAAATGATCCCGAGCGTCCACAGCAAACCGATCTTGAGTACAAAACCAATAATCAAAAGTATTAGGCCGAAAATAATCACCATGCTCCTTTCGTCGTGACGTTGTCCACGTCGGAGTTGCTTTAACTCGTTGGTAAAAGAATCTACAGAACCACATTTGGAGATGTCTTGGAGGTTATTGGGAGTTGTCTGTGAAAATTATGCTTCCCATCGGGGCGCTTCGCCAGTAGTGTTTTGTTCAAAACGTGTTGTGTCTTCGCCAAAAGCACGGTCACAATTTCGTCATCGAAATTGTCAATTGGTGCCACGGATTTCACAGTCGGTGTCTAGTATCGAAAAAGAACACCGTGTTCGGTATTGTTGGGATTTCGTCTAGAAGAAGGGTTGGTCAAAAGTATGGAGGATTTTCTCACTGATGTGAAAACGCTTCGCGAGAATGCCCGAAAGAATATGCGCAAGGGTCCGGTGACCGACGCCTACGGCGCCGACGTGAAGAAAGTCATCGAAGTGCTCAACCAGTCTCTGGCCACCGAAATCGTGTGTGTGCTTCGCTATCAGCAGCATTCCTTTACAGCGAAAGGGCTGAACTCGGAATCGGTCGCCGCGGAGTTTCTACAGCACTCGCGTGAAGAGCAGACGCACGCCGAAAAAATAGCCGCTCGGATAAGTCAACTGGGGGGCTCGCCCGATTTCAATCCGGACACCCTCACAAAGCGAGCTCATTCGCAGTATGAAACGGCGAAGAGTCTCGTCGAGATGATCAAAGAGAACCTGGTCGCTGAGAGAATTGCCGTGAGCGCGTATACCGAAATTATTGCGTGGTTGGGCAACGATGATCCCACCACTCGGCGAATGATCGAAGAGATTTTGGCACCCGAAGAGGAGCACGCTGACGACATGGCCAATCTTCTTGACCAAACGTCGTAACCGTTTCGTAATATTCGATGTGCTTATTGCATTCGTAGTGATAAAACGATTCACAACCGTATGAAAAGTTGTGGACAAACTTGCTACTGACGAGTAGATGCAACGGAATTTCGCACCAGACGAAAGAAGTGATTGAGCTGCATTACCCGAATTGGTACGTAAATCGTGCTACGCAACCCGGCCCGTCAGACGATGCGATCGAACTCGTACATATACCGCGAGCGCAAGTCCGAGAATCGTTGCTGCACGCACGCACAGAAGTGATTCATCCGCGCTGTCGTGGTCGAACTGCGGGTGAAGAGTACCGAAACAGCCGGATGTCATTGACCGCTGAGATCGAGATCGCGCCGATACTTTCCTCGATGCGGCGATGCACGCCAGCAATGCGCGTAGCTCACCACCTCGATTCTCGTGAATTGTCCCGGGAATGACGGTGTCAGTTGATTCGATCGGATCTTTGGAGCACTTGTCACGATCTCGACCCGCGGCAATGGCCATCGAAATTGCGGTCCAGACAGGCGATTGGAACTCACCGTGCGCAATGTGACCAAATTGATTTTCGTCTGTCCAGTCAGGTGAGAACCAGTGGCCGTTCGCCACGAGGAGTGCCGACGGCGCGTGGAGCGGCTTTTGAGATTCGTCATGCGGAGTCGCGGACCGCGCTTCGCGTCGGGTGACGTGCGGCGTGAAAGTCGGTGACCGGCGAGTCTGGCGCGCTTCTGGAGATATGTTGTCGCCGTCTAAGGCGACCAGATCTCGAGTTGATTCATCGGAACATCGGTGATCCAAAAGCTCAATGAAATTGCTGAAGCGTTTCATCAACTCACCTCACTTCTCTCGATCGAAAGGAGTTGAGATTGCTCCTTGATCACGAATGTACGTCAAGAGTGTCGCGCGTCTTCAAATTGTAAAGAATCGTCATCGCGTCGTAACGAATTATGAGAGTTGTTCGTCGGTCAATGAGGTCGAGTTCATTCGTTCACATTTCGTTGAGCTGTTCGTCACACCAGAGTCACGGACACTCGTTGGTTGCAACTGCGTGACGGTGAGAACTGGTCAGCGTCACGCAACCAGGCGACGCCATTCTTCCAATTCCTTCTTCGCAATCTCGTCGAAGAGTGAGTCGTGTTCTCCTTTGCGCGGGACATTGCTTTCAGGCGAAGACTCCGGGGACCATGATGTGGCATTCGCGTGTAGACGCATTCCGACCAATATTGGAATGACCGCTACTGCGATTGCTACGAGGCCCAAGCCAAATGTGATGGCGACTATCATGATTTCCCACTTTCACTGGTGTGTAGTTCCGATCGGGTATCGGTCTCTTTACACTCTTGCGCGCGTAGCTATATCGTCGGTAAATCGCATGTAATAGTTCCGTAGCCTCGTTCACAACTTCAGGGCCTCATAGTTTCGTTGCCTCGATCGGTGTTCGTAATAGTCAGGTAAGAGGGTTAACGAATCGGTAACCAAAGAGATATCGAAGTTGCTCGTCAAATCTGATCGGGCAGGCCGAAATCACTGTGACTGTTCTTGATCGTCAGGGTGGTCGCAAGGGGGCCCTCACAGTCCCGAGTGATTGTCTCGACGGACGCTGTACGCACTGGGGCCGGTTATCTGGTTGGGGTCGTCATGTTGACGTCGTCCAACTTTCACTTGTCCAGTCATGTTGAAGCTGTCGCAGGAGCAATCGACCGATTCGTTTCTCATTTGCACGCTGAGACCAAGTTCGTGCCACTGTTCGTCAAGGAATCGAAAGTCCAATCGGGAATGCGTCGTACGATAAAGCAACTTGCTACATATTTGAC
>JBBQGY010000006.1:0-25131 GCA_038323435.1 Acidimicrobiales bacterium | reverse complement strand
GGCTACACCGCCCAACCGGACGAACGAAAGGTTCATCAGGTCGTCACGCCCTACGGCGGCGGTGCGGCCATGCTCGTTGGTCTGTGCGTGGCGTTACTCTTCGCAGTGGCGATTCCTGCGCTGCGCTCCGTCATCACGTCGTCGCACGAGATGTTCGGCGTACTACTGGCCACGGGCGTCATTTTTGTTGTGGGGGTGCTCGACGACTTTCGCGAGATGAGTGCGCCCGCGAAAGTGGCCGGACAGTTTCTCGCGGCATCGATTCTCTATTTCAGCGGGACCACGATGTATCAGTTGAAACTCCCGTTCGCCGGGTTCGTCGTCCTCGGTCCCTCCATCCTTCCCGTGATCACCGCCATCTGGGTTTTCGCGTTGTCCAATGCGGTCAATTTGATTGACGGTCTCGATGGCCTGGCCGGTGGGATTGTCGCGATTGCGTCGGGCACGCTCTGCGTCTATGGACTTCGTCTCGAAGACCTCGGCCTGCTCCCGGTAACCAATGTCGGACCGCTGATCGCCGCGCTGACTTGTGGCATCAGCCTCGGGTTTCTCAAGGACAATTTTCATCCGGCGAAGTTGTTCATGGGTGACGCGGGAGCGTTGATGCTCGGGCTACTCATGAGCGCGTCGACCATGGTGATTGGGGGACGGACCGCGCCCGCGAGCGGCGTGACCTTCTTCTTTTTTGCGCCACTCCTCATTCCCGTGTTCATTCTGGGTGTGCCGCTCATGGACGCCACGTGGGCCTTCGTACGCAGAACCGCTTCGGGACAAGGGTTTCATACGCCCGATAAGAACCACATTCATCACCGTCTCATGCGTCTCGGCCACGGGCATCGCCGCACGGTCGTGATTTTGTGGCTCTGGACCACGTTGCTGTGCGGTTTCGTCCTGATTCCGCTGTTCGACACGAAGGCCAACGTGTTTATCCCCCTTGGCGTGGGACTACTACTCGTCGGTCTCGTCACGTGGTTTAGCCCTCTCGCGAATCGTCTCTACGCGCGCCGCGAAGCGGCCGATCGCGAAGCGGCCGAACGTGAAGGGGCGGAACTTCCAAAGTGAGTGACAACGCAGATGGTGATCGGTCCACGCCATCTGAACAGGAGAAACCTCGCGTCTCGGAGTTGCCGGGTCTCGCGGCCTTTGCGGCAATGGGCACGACAATCGCACTTCTCGAAGCGGCCGGCGTCTTCGCGGGCCTCTGGGCGGACCGGGCGTGGGGCTCTGCTCCGTGGGGTCTATTAATCGGGATAGCATTGGCAACGGTCGCCGCCGTGATGAGCGTTGTAACGCAAATCCGACGATTCCTTTAGAAACCCTTTCCCGTGCTAGAAAATCTCCCCACCAACACACTCCCGCGCCTACTTCGACGGACCACTCTCTCAGCAGTGATTGTTGGATTTGTCAGTTTTGTCGTGGCGCTGATCGTCGCCCCACCGTTAGCCGCGCTCGGTGTCGTCATTGGTGTGGGCGGCGCGATTCTTAACCTCCGAATCCTCGACAGCCAGGCAGCGAAAGTGGAACTGCTGGGCGAGCAGAACTCGAAGGCGGTTCGCCGCCAGTTGGGCAGCAAAACGACAATTCGTCTTGTGGTGGCGACGGCGGTCGTTATTGGAATGGTCTTTCTGAATGCCCCGCTAGGAATCGGTATTGTGTCAGGGCTTGTTATTTATCAAATCGTGTTCGTGGCGAACGTGATGCGCATAGTGGCTAATTCGGGAGGAGTGGAGTGAGGACGCTGGTTGCTGTCAAGACAATCGAGGTCGGCATTCACCCCCACATAAGCCTCTTTGGTCTCACCGTTAACTACGACATTGCCCTGTCGACGCTGCTCGCGGTCGCGATTCTCCTATTCCTCGGGCTGCGAATGCGCGCCCAGCTGACGGATGGTGTGCCCGGAAAGCTGCAACTGTTCTGGGAGATCCTCGTGGAACAGGTAGATGAACTCGCGACGTCGGCCATTGGACCTGCGGGGCGGCGCTTCGTGCCGATTGGTGTGACGGTTTTTCTCTTCATTCTCATCTGCAATTGGATTGGCTTCATTCCTTCGGCGATGCACCCCGGCGTGAGCGGTGAAATTCTCCCGGCGCCGACGAGTGACGTCAACCTTCCCCTCGCCATGGCATTATTCGTCATTACCTGGGCGCACATTGAAGCGTTCCGCGCTCGCGGATTTACTGGCTACTTCAAGCACTACACCCAGCCCTACGTGGCGTTGACGCCCATCAATATCGTCGAAGAGATCACCAAGCCCATCACGCTGACGTTTCGTCTTTTCGGCAACCTCTTTTCGGGTGGCCTCATGATCGTGGTGGTGGCGGCGCTGGCCCCGATCGCACTCGGACCATTTGAGATCATCTGGAAGCCCTTCGACTTATTCATTGGCTTGATCCAAGCGTTTATCTTCATGCTCTTAACGATCATGTACTTCGGAATGGCGATGGCCCACGACCCCGAGCACGACATTGAACACGCGCCGATCGACGACGCGGTACTTGAGACTTCGCAGTAAGACCAAATAGGAGGAATAGGAAATGGCAACGCAAACACTAGAAGGCGCGATCAGCATCGCAGGTGCCCTCATCGGCGGCGGACTCGCCCTCGGTGGTGGTGCAATCGGTGCCGCGATCGGTGACGGCCTGGCGGGTAGCCAGACGATTGCCGCGATCGCTCGTCAGCCAGAGATCGAGAACAAGGCGCGTCAGTACTTCTTCCTGACCGTTGGTTTGGTCGAAGCAATGTACTTCATCAACCTGTTGTTCATGGTCGTTTTCGTTTACGTTTTCAAAAAGCAATAGTCCCCGAGCGTCGCGAGCCACTCGGGTGGTTCGTTGCGCTGGTGCCGTCCAGCAGATAGAAGGTCTACAGAGATGATTGGTACGTCAGTCTTCCTACTCCCCAACGGCACGTTCGTCGTCGAACTCGTCGCATTGGTCATCATCCTCTTCCTGATGACGAAGTACATCCTGCCGCCCCTCAACAAGGCCATGGAGAGTCGTCAAGAGAAGATCCGAACCTCGCTCGAAGCGGCCGACGCTGCCCGCGCCGAGGCGGCCGCTGCCGGCGACGAGCGCGCTCGGGTAGTGACGGCGGCTCGTGAGCAGGCCCGCGAGATCGTCGAGAGCGCACGGGCCACGTCCGATCAGGTGAAGGCGGACTCGGCCGGACGCGGTCAGAGCGAGTACGACCGCATCGTCGCCACGGCGAACGCGGAGGTCGCCGTGGCGCGCCAGCGCGCGATTGACGAAGCGTCCGCGAAAATCGGAGAAATAGTTTTCGAACTCGTTACCAAGATCGTCGGGCGCGAAGTCGACCAGAGTGCGCATCAGGATCTCATCGCGGAAGCCGTCGGTGCCCTCACCGCCGAAGCCGCGAAGGGTCAGAACCGATAACCATGCTGGCGCGCCTCGAGGGATTCGCCGCCGCCCAGTTAGCTGCGCTGGAGGCGCCGGTGCTGATGACGGTCGTGCGTGACCTCGCGGCACTCGAGCAGACCGTCATCAGCCGCGGCGACCTGCGAGGCGTACTGACCGACACCTCACTGTCGGGCGTCAATCGCGGACAGGTACTCCACGATCTCCTTGACGGCAAGGTCAACGCCGTAACCCTCGAGATTGCGGTGTACGCCGCGAGCAAGGTGCCCGCCCAAGAAGTACCTCGCGCCATTGCCGACCTCTACGCCATCGCGAATGAACTTCAAGAAAACGGAGTCATCGACTGGAAGACCCTCGGTCTGTTGGCGGCTCGCCAGCGCGTCGGTGGCTACGCGGACGCGGTACTCGACCACCTCGACACGTCCGATTTCGCCCAGGTCGAAGAGGAACTCTTTCGCTGGGCCCGCACCATCGAAGCCAACGAAGGACTTCGCCGACTCCTCGTGGACCGAGACGCTCCTCTCGAGTCACGAATAACCACCGTCGACGCGCTACTGAGTGGCAAAGTGGATCCGATCACCCTTTTGCTGGCACGATATGTCATCGAAGGCGGACGGGCCCGCGACGTCGTGGGAACTCTGGACTTTTTGGTGGACTACGTCGCGAGCGCACGTGACTGGCGTGTGGCGCGCGTGCACTCGGCGCGTGCCCTCGACGCAAATAGCCAGTCCCAGCTCGTGAACTCTCTGGTCGCCCTGACCGGGAAGAGTGTGGAACTGCAGATCGACGAAGACCCGGCGCTGCTCGGCGGCGTGTTGGTCGAAGTTGGCGATCTTCGACTCGACGCCACGACCCGCGGACGGCTCAGCACCCTGCACGACGCCGTTGCTTCTGGACGGCTGTACGTACCCACTATGAATCGAAACGACTAAGTAAAGGAATCTGTGATGACAGAGCTCACCATCAGTGCCACCGAGATCACCGAGGCACTGCGCAAGCATGTGACTGAATTCAATCCCGCCGTCGGCGCCGAACAGGTGGGACGCGTCGTCGAGGTCGGTGACGGCATTGCGCGCGTGTCGGGACTGCCCATGGCCAAGGTGAACGAACTCCTCGAGTTTGAAGACGGCACGCTCGGACTTGCGATGAACCTCGACGAAGAGACCATTGGCGCCGTGGTGCTCGGCTCGGTCGACACCATTGAAGAAGAGCAAGTGGTACGAGCCACCGGTCGCATTCTTTCGATGCCGGTCGGCGACGCGCTGCTCGGTCGAGTGGTGAACGCGCTCGGCGAACCCATCGACGGCAAAGGTCCCCTCATCAATCCCAAAGAACGCCGTATGGAAATTCAGGCGCCCGGCATTACGGGACGCCAGCCCGTGAGCGAACCACTCCAGACCGGCATCAAGGCCATCGACGCCATGACCCCCATCGGCCGTGGTCAGCGCGAACTGATCATTGGTGACCGCAAGACCGGTAAGACGACCGTGGCGGTCGACACCATCTTGAATCAGAAGGGCCAGGGTGTGAAGTGCATCTACGTGGCCATTGGTCAAAAGAACTCCTCGGTCGCCCAAACCGTCAAGACCTTCGAGGACTTTGGGGCGCTCGCGTACACCGTCGTCGTGGTCGCGTCGGCCGGGGACCCCGCACCGTTCAAGTTTCTCGCTCCCTACGCCGGCTGCGCCATTGGCCAAGAGTGGATGGAATCGGGCGAGCACGCTCTGGTCGTCTACGACGACCTCTCTAAGCAGGCCGAGTCCTATCGCCAGATCTCGCTGTTGCTGCGCCGGCCACCGGGCCGCGAGGCGTACCCCGGTGATGTCTTCTACCTCCACAGTCGTCTGTTAGAGCGCGCCGCGAAGTTAAGCGACGAGCGCGGCGGCGGTTCGTTGACGGCGTTGCCGATCATTGAAACCAAGGCGGGCGACATTTCGGCCTACATTCCCACCAACGTGATTTCGATCACCGACGGACAGGTCTTCTTGGAGTCCGACCTCTTTTACTCAGGTGTTCGCCCGGCGATCAATGTCGGTAACTCCGTGTCACGAGTGGGTGGCGCCGCCCAAATCAAGGCCATGCGATCGGTAGCGGGATCGTTGAAGATCGACCTCGCTCAGTTCCGCGACCTGGAGTCGTTCGCGACGTTTGGTTCCGAACTCGACAAGTCGTCCCAACAACAGCTCGACCGCGGATACCGTTTGACGGAACTCTTGAAGCAGGGACTGAACGCGCCGGTACCCGTCGAAGAGCAGGTCATGGTCATCTACGCCGGTTCCAAGGGTTGGTTGGACACGGTCCCGGTCACCGACGTGCGCCGATTCGAGGCGGAGTTATTGACCACCTTGCGCGCCCAACACGCCGATTTGCTCGAGCACATCCGCACGACGGGCACGCTCGGCGACACCGACAAGATCGACGCCGCCATGAAGGCATTCGTCGACGGCTTTTCGACCAGTAACTAGTCGTCAGTAATAGTCGAGCGAGAGAGGAGGAGCAATGGCCGGTGGACAGGAACGAATCCTGCGTCGACGAATCAAGTCGGTGCAGTCAACTCGCAAGATCACGAAGGCAATGGAGTTAATCGCCGCGTCCCAAATAGCGCGCAGTCAGGCTCGCATTGTGGCGAACCGTCCCTATCGCCACGGTATGCGACGCATCATTGTCGAGGCCGCACTCGCGGACCCCGCCGGTGCCGCCAAACTTCTCGCCACGCCCGAGCACGTAGAGACCGCGATTGTCGTGGTCATCACCGGTGACCGTGGACTCTCGGGCGCCTACAACTCGGCCGCCCTGCGCGCCGGTGAGCGTCTGGTGACCAAACTTCGTAACGAGGGAACCAGCGTTCGACTCTTCACCATTGGTAAGAAGGCGGGCGCCTACTTCCGATTCCGCGGTCTCGACGTGGAACAGAGTTTCACCGGATTTGTCGACCGACCGACGTTTGGTGACGCGCGACTGGTAGCGAGCGCCGTCGCCGCTCCCTACATCAACGGCGAAGCCCAGCAGGTACTCCTCGTGTCCACGAGATTTCTCTCCGCGGGGACCCAGGCCATTGAAGTACAGCAGTTACTTCCACTCTCGGTGCCCGAAATGGTGGTGGACGACAGCCCCAAGAAGTTGAAGGGATACACCGAGTTCGAGCCCGAAGTGGAGAAGTTGCTCACGTCACTCGCTCCGCGCGCGCTGGAGAGCGAAATTTTCTCGGCGCTACTCGAAGGTGCGGCCGCGTTTCACACGAGCCAGCAACGGGCCATGGCCGCCGCCTCGGAGAACGCCGACGAACTCGGTCAAACCCTCAGCCGCATTATGAACCGGGCCCGCCAGGACTCGATCACCACGGAAATCATGGAAATTGTGAGCGGCGCCGAAGCGCTCCGCTCGGGAAAGTGAGTTACCAATGACCATCGCACCAGACAAGACGACGCTCGAAACGGGACGTGTCGTCGCCATCGCCGGACCGGTGATCGACGTCGAATTCCCACCACACTCGCTGCCCGAGATCAATCACGCGGTGGAAGTCGACATCGTGATCGATGGCGCGACCATCACGGTGACCGCGGAGGTCGCTCAACAGATCGGTGAGGGCCGCGTGCGCTGCGTGTGCATGAAGCCCACCGACGGACTCGTGCGCGGTGCCGTCGTACGTCAAACCGGTCGAGGCATCACCGTGCCCGTCGGTGACGCGGTCCTCGGTCACGTCTTCAACGTGATTGGCGAGTCGCTGGACACTGACGACATCGGACCGGTGGAGGACCACTGGGAGATTCACCGTAGTGCGCCGGCCTTCGACCAGCTCGAGCCACGCGCGACGATGTTCGAAACCGGCATCAAGGTCATTGACCTCCTCGCGCCGTACGTGCAGGGTGGAAAGATTGGCCTCTTCGGAGGCGCCGGTGTGGGCAAGACCGTCTTAATCATGGAGATGATCCGTCGAGTCGCCGAGCAGCACGACGGCGTGTCGGTCTTCGCCGGCGTCGGCGAGCGCACGCGCGAAGGTACGGACCTCTTGCTCGAAATGCGCGAGTCGGGCGTGATCGAGAAGACGGCCCTGGTGTACGGGCAGATGGACGAGCCACCGGGCGTTCGACTTCGCGTGGCGCTGGCGGCCCTGACCATGGCCGAGTACTTCCGTGACGTTAAGAACCAAGACGTGCTGTTGTTCGTGGACAACATTTTCCGGTTCGTGCAAGCCGGCTCCGAGGTGTCGACGTTGCTTGGTCGTATGCCGAGCGCCGTTGGTTACCAGCCAACGTTGGCCGACGAGATGGGCGAGCTGCAAGAGCGCATTACGTCAACGCGTGGCCGCTCCATTACGTCGCTGCAGGCCGTGTACGTTCCCGCAGACGACTACACCGACCCTGCGCCGTTCACGACCTTCACTCACCTCGACGCGACGACTGAATTGAGTCGCCAGATCGCCGCGCTCGGCATTTACCCGGCCGTCGACCCACTATCGTCGACGTCGAACATCTTGGCGCCCGAGATCGTGGGCGAGCGTCACTACGCCGTGGCCCGCCAGACCCAGCAGATCCTTCAGCGTTACAAGGAACTCCAAGACATCATTGCGATCCTCGGACTCGATGAGCTCTCCGAAGAGGACCGCGTCACCGTGACTCGTGCACGCAAGATTCAGCGATTCTTGTCCCAGCCAATGTTCGTGTCGAAGATCTTCACTGGTATCGACGGCATCAATGTGCCGGTCCAAGAGACCATCGAGTCCTTCGAGCATCTCGTAAAGGGCGACCTCGATAACTTCCCCGAGCAGGCGTTCCTTAATGCGGGGGGTGCGTCCGACGTCGAGCGCAAGGCCGCCGAACTTCAGCGGGACTAGGCGTGGCCACTCTGAAAGTCGAGATCGTCACGCCCGAAGCGGCGCTGTGGGTGGGGGAAGCGACCGAGCTCGTTGCTCGCTCGTCCGAGGGTAACTTCACGATCCTGCCCCAGCACACCTCGACGGTGGGCGATATCGTTCCGAGCATTGTGCGCGTGGGCACCGCCAGTGGCGAGATTGCGTTCGCGGTCCACGGCGGTTTTTTCCAAGTCGGCCCCGGTGAGGCAGAAGGCGAGACGCTCGCCACCGTCCTGGCGGGTGTGGCGGAACTCGTGACGGATATTGACGTTGCGCGCGCTCAACTCGCCAAGGAAACGGCCGAGGCACAGTTGGTGGCAGTGACGAAAGCGGACCAGAACGACACGCCGTCGCAGTTGATTGCGCACGCCGCGCTTGAACGAGCCGACCTGCGTCTTCGCGCCGCGGCCAAATAACTACCAGGACGACACGTAGTCCAGTAAATCCTTCTTCTCGTGTTCGAGTTCGTCGAATCGGGCCTTCACGACGTCGCCAATGGAGACCATGCCGACGAGTTGTCCATCCTCCACGACGGGCACGTGACGAATACGACGTTCGGTCATGAGTCCCATCAACTCCTCGACGGTGGTTGACTCCTGACAGGTCGTGATTTCCTTGGTCATCAAGTCAGCGACGGTCATCTGCAGCGCCGCCTCCCCGTGATCGGCCAGAGCGCGCACCACGTCGCGCTCGGAGAATATGCCCGCCAGTGGCGGGGTGGGGCCGGTAACGGCGAGCGCCCCGATCCGACGCTGCTTCAACACGAGCAGAGCGTCGGTCACGGTGCGCTCCTGGGAAATTGTCGCCACGTCGCGACCTTTGGTAGTCAGAAGATTCGATACCCGCATTGCGCCTCCTTATTCAATCGGTAGTGCCCGCGAAACCTATGGGCTCTACGGCGGACCTTAGGCGTCGGTTCTTGACGTCGCAAATTACCGCGTGACATCTCGGTTCTCACTTGTGCAATTACTGGTCTGCCTTGATCGTGAAGTGTCTCACGAGAATTAGAAACCGGCGGACGTGAACTCTTCGAGTTTGTTGTGTCGGTGGAATGTTTCAATGGTGCGAACGGTACCGGATCGAGAACGCACGACCATCGACTGCGTCGTCGCCCCGAAGTCGTGAAAGCGTACGCCGCGCAGAAAGTCACCGTCGGTGACGGCGGTCGCCGAGAAGAAGCAGTTATCGCTCGCGACGAGGTCGTCGGTCGTAAGCACTCGGTTGAAGTCGTAACCGAGCGCCTCGGCGGCGATGCGGGTCGCATCATCTTGCGCGTACAGGACACCCTGGATTTCGCCGCCGAGTCCCTTCAATGCGGCGGCCGCAATGACGCCCTCGGGCGTGCCGCCGATGCCGAAGAGCACGTCGGCGCCCGAGTTGGGCCAGCCTGTCGCAATGGCGCCCGCAACGTCCCCGTCGGTGATCGAGATCACCCGCGCACCAGCTTCACGGACCTCGGCGACGAGGTCGGCGTGACGCGGGCGATCGAGAATGACGACGCCCAGCTCCTGGACCGGCTTTTTCAGGCGCTTGGAGAGTTCAATGAGATTGTCCGTCGCCGACGCGTTGATGTCAACCGAACCACGTCCGCGAGGACCGACCGCAATCTTGTTCATGTAAAAACAGGGACCGGGGTTGAACATCGTGCCGCGCTCGGAGAGGGCGATAACCGATATCGCGCCGTTACGTCCCATCGCAGTCGGTGCGGTGCCGTCAATCGGATCGACCGCAATGTCGACCAGCGGCGGGCGTCCATCACCGATCTGCTCGCCGTTGTAGAGCATCGGGGCTTTGTCCTTCTCCCCCTCGCCAATGACGACCACGCCGTCCATCGCGACACCGTCGAGCACGAAGCGCATGGCGTCAACGGCGGCGCCGTCGGCACCGAGTTTGTCGCCACGGCCCGCCCAGCGCGCCGCGGCGATCGCCGCCGCTTCGGTGACGCGAATCAATTCCAGAGCTATGTTGCGATCTGGCCTGCTGGGTGGCTGCACGAGGTCAAGAGTAGCCGTCGAGCGCGAATCGATCCTCGCCCCACTTTGAGCCAACGAGCGACGAACGGCAATACTTGTGAAGTGAGTTCTCTCGTAGTAAAGCCAGTGGGCGCCCTCGACGGCGAAGTACGAGCCTACGGCGCCAAGAACGCCGTATTAAAGGAAATGGCGGCGTGCCTGCTCGCGACGGGCGAACACTGTCTCACCAACGTGCCGAACATCACCGACGTCCACGTGATGGGTCAACTCCTCGAAGCACTGGGTTGTACCGTCACGAGTCGCCGCGAAAACGAACTGGCCATCACCGTGCCCGATTGCGACCAGATAAACCCCGTCGCGCCGCCCCACCTTTTCGAAGCCATGCGTTCTTCGATCGTGGTGCTCGGTCCGATACTCGCGCGCTGCGGTCGAGTCAACATGGCGTTGCCCGGAGGCGACGATTTTGGTCAGCGCCCGATCAACTTCCACACCGATGGTCTGACGGCCATGGGTGCCACGTTTCACAACGATCGAAACTCTATTCACGCAACGACCGACCGACCGCGCATGCGCGCCGCGCGCATTACCCTCGAATACCCGAGTCACACCGCCACCGACAATCTCTTGATGGCGTGCGTGCTCGCCGACGGAAGGTCGGTGATCGACAACGCGGCGCGCGAACCGGAGGTGGAAGACCTCGGTCGCCAGCTCATTGCCATGGGCGCAGTCATTGAGGGACTCGGTACGTCGCGACTCACCATCGACGGCGTCGAAGGACTGCAGCCGGCGAATCACGACGTCGTCACGGACCGCGTGGTGTCAGCGACGTACCTCGCATCGGCGCTGATCACCGGGGGGCGAGTGCGCGTGGTCGACGCCCGACCCGAGCACATGGAGATGCTGTTGCGAAAGATCGACGCCATGGGCGGACGCGTCGACGTCAGCGGTTCGGGGATCGTCGCGGAGGGCCCGAAGCGGCTGCGGCCCTGCGACGTCGCCACCCTGCCCTATCCCGGGGTCGCGACCGACTACAAACCGCTGATCACCACGATGCTGAGCGTCGCCGACGGCGTTTCGGTCGTCACGGAGAATCTGTTCGTTGGGAGATTTCGCTACGTCGACGAACTGGTGCGCTTGGGGGCCAGCATTACGACCGAAGGTCATCACGCGATGATTCGCGGGGTGGACAAGCTGGTGGGGACGTCGGTGCACGCTACCGACATCCGTGCCGCGGCGGCCCTGGTGCTCGCGGGCCTGGTCGCCGAAGGAGAGACGACGGTAACGGGTCTCGAGCACGTCGACCGGGGCTACGACGATTTCGTGGGCCGCCTCAATGGGCTGGGCGCACATATCGAGCGGACGTCGTGATTCCGCACTCCCCAACTGAACTCGTCGCGCTGGCGCGCTCGGGCTCTCGTACGGCCCTAGCTCGACTCATTACCTACGTCGAGTCGGGCGGGTCCCAGCAGCTGGCGACCGCGGCGCTCGCGTACACGGCGCCGTCACCCTACGTCATTGGCCTCACCGGACCACCGGGATCGGGTAAGTCAACATTGACGGATCGGCTGATTTCGACCGCACTCGCGAGGGGTTCGTTCGCCGATATGGACCACTTTGATGAGGTGGGTGTGCTCTGCATTGACCCGAGCTCGCCCTTCACCGGGGGCGCGATCCTCGGGGACCGCATTCGCATGCAGGATCACGCCACCAACGAGAAGGTGTTCATTCGTTCGATGGCGACCCGAGGTCACTTGGGCGGTCTCTCGCTCGCGGTGCCCGACGCGGTGCGAGTTCTTGGTGCCGCGAACTTTCGACTGGCGATGATCGAAACCGTGGGGGTTGGACAGATGGAGGTCGACATCGCTTCCGCGGCCGATACCACCATCGTGGTGACGAATCCCGGTTGGGGCGACGCCATGCAGGCAAACAAGGCCGGACTGTTGGAAGTCGCTGACATCTTCGTTATCAATAAGGCCGATCGTGACGGTGTTCGAGAGACGCGACGCGACCTAGAACAGATGCTCGATCTCGGCGGCGCGCACGAGTGGCGGCCGAAAATTCTCGAGACCGTCGCGACGAATAGTGCCGGAACCGAAGAGCTCTGGGATGCAATCGTGGAACATCGCACGTTCATCGAGTTCGGTCGCCTCGACCAGCACCGGCGAAAGCGAATGAGGGTGGAATTAGACAAAGTGATTAGCGCAATGGTTCGAGGGCGAATCGGTGCGCTCGCCCACGGTGCCGCCTACGAAGAACAGATTGATGCCCTGTTGAGTCTCACGACTGACCCGTACAGCGCGGCCGAGGCGTTACTCTCGAATTCATGATTGCTACTTCGGTCGCCTACGACCTCGTCTTTTTGGTGCACATACTTGCGGCGATCGCCACGGTGATTGTCTTTGTGGCAATGCGCTCAGCGGGCATGGCGATTGTGCACGGCGCCGATGTGGCGACGCAGCGTACGCGGTTCCCCGATCGTCAGAATTGGGCGGCCCGCTCGCTGCACGTACTGCCGGTTACTGGATTCGTTATGTCGCTGAGCGGTAATAGTTCGATGTCGCTCACGAAACCGTGGATTGGATTCGGTTTGCTGTGCTATCTCGCGGCGGCGGGACATTTGGAGGCGAGGACACTGCCACTCGAACACGTGATCAGTGATTACGTTGCCAACCATGGTGTGGCCCCCGTCGAGCGCGGGCGTCAATTCGTGAAGTCGGTCGACATTCTGTTGGGCCTCATCGCCCTCGCGATTATCGCGATGCTGGTTCAATTTTAAAGAAACGACGCGTGGCCGACCATGCCGGCCGCCACCGTCGCGTTGGTCGCTTCGTCAATTAACACGAAGCTACCCGTCACGCGGTTGGAGCGGTAGTCGTCAACGGCCATGAGATCGGCGGTCTGAAGTGTGGCGAGACCAATGTCGTTGGTGTTGAGAGAATGCGAATCGTCGATATCGAGTTTCTCGATGTCAATAACGCCGTTAACTGTTTTGACGCGCACCGGGGTTACTTTGGTGTTGTGCTTCATGCGAAGCCGCTGCCCGACAACGAGCGGCCGTTCGCCGAACCAACAGATGGTGGTCGCGAGCTCGTTGGTCACCCGCGGTAGCGGCCCCGTCGCGATCATGTCGCCCCTTCCGGCGTTGGTTTCGTCGGCGAGGGCGACGTCCGCGGCGAGTCCCACGGTCGCTTCGTGGATTGGCTCGCCGCCAAAGTTCATCGCGGTGATAGTCGTTTGAATATGGGCCGGTAACAGGGTCACGGTGTCACCAACGTGCATCGTCTCGCCGCACACCATTCCCGCGTACGTGCGGCCACCACCGGGCTGGCGCAGTACCCACTGGATGGGCAAGCGAGATCCCTGATTGGTGGCGTGTTCCCACGCCCCGGCTTCGGAGCCTTCGAGTGCGTCGAGCACCGTGGGCCCGTCGTACCAGTCAATATTTAGGGAGGATTCCACGACGTTGTCACCCAGGAGGGCCGAAATTGGAATCACGTGCGTTGACTTGAATCCGAGTTCGCGCGACAACGTCTCGATCTCGTCGACGACGCGCTGGAAGGCCGACTGTGACCAGTCAACGGCGTCCATCTTGTTCGCCGCCACAATGATCGAGCGCACGCCCAGCAGCGCGGCGATGCAGAGGTGACGGCGCGTCTGTTCCTTGAGACCCGCCGCGACGTCGAGCACCACGAGCGCGAGGTCCGCGGTTGATGCGCCGGTCGCCATGTTGCTCGTGTACTGCACGTGACCGGGACAGTCCGCAATGATGAACTTGCGCGTGGGGGTGGTGGCGTAGCGGTAGGCGACGTCGATGGTGATGCCCTGATCGCGCTCGGCGCGTAGTCCGTCGGTCACGAAACTCAGGTCAAGGTCGCCCACGCCGCGCTTTTCAGACGCGGCGGCGACGGCGTCGAGTTGGTCGTCGAAGAGTTGGCGCGTATCGACGAGTAGTCGTCCAATGAGCGTTGACTTTCCATCGTCGACGGATCCAATGGTCGCGAGGCGCAGTAGGTCTTTCGTGGTCACGGGCATCCTAAAAATATCCTTCGCGCTTGCGATCTTCCATTGCGGTCTCGGAAAATTTGTCGTCACCGCGCGTCGCGCCACGTTCGGAGATATTGGCGAGCGTGATCTCGTTCACAATTGATTCAAGGGTGCTGGCGTCAGAGAGCACGGCACCGGTCGAGTTCGCGTCGCCGACCGTGCGAAAGCGTACCATGAGATTTTCTACTGGCTCGTTCGCGCGTGGCTCGACATATGGTCCGACCGCCAACCACATTCCGTCGCGCATGATGACGTCGCGTTGGTGAGCGAAGTAGATCGAGGGCAGCGCCATGGTCTCGCGCTCGATGTACTGCCAGACGTCCAACTCGGTCCAGTCCGACAGCGGGAACGCGCGCACGTGTTCTCCGGCATTTACCTTGCCCTGATAGAGCTGCCACAGTTCAGGACGCTGTTGGCGGGGGTCCCACTGACCGAACGTGTCGCGGAAAGAAAGTATTCGTTCCTTCGCTCGCGCCTTGTCTTCGTCGCGGCGAGCACCGCCGAACGCGGCGTCGAATTTATTGTCGTTGATGGCGTCCAGCAACGTGACGGTCTGCAGACGGTTGCGTGAGCCGAGTAGCCCAGGGTCCGCGACCTTGCCCTGATCAATGGTGTCCTGGACCTTGGCGACGATGAGGCGAGCGTCCACGCTCGCGACGGTCTCGTCACGAAATGAGAGAACTTCGGGGAAGTTCTGACCCGTGTCAATATGCATGACGGGGAAAGGGAGTTGCTGAGGTGCGAAAGCCTTTACGGCTAGGTGCAACAACACCGCCGAGTCCTTGCCACCCGAAAACAGTAGAACCGGCCGTTCACATTCAGCGACCACCTCGCGCAAGATGAAAATGGCGTGGGACTCCAGTAGGTCGAGGTGATCAGTGGAGTGTGGAGAGCGCAGGGGTATCGAGGTCATGGTATGGAGGGTTGCGTATATTCTAGTAAACCACTGGAAAATCATAGGCGAGAGAGCGAATGTCCCTGATTAGACCGACACACGAACTGCTCGAAGAACTCGACAGCGTCAATGAACGCTTCGAGCATTCAGCGCCGTCAGAGATACTTGCGTGGACGTTTGAACGGTTCGACGGTGACGTGGCGATGGCCTGTTCGTTCGAGGACGTGGCCCTATTGCACTTGGTGCACGAACTGACACCTGACACCGAAATCATCTTTCTTGACACGGGTGGCCACTTTCCCGAGACACTCGAATTTGCGGCTGCCGTGGAGCGCGACTGGTCGCTGAACATGACGCGCACAACACCGGGACTCGACGCGACGGACTGGCCCTGCGGAACCGAACGGTGCTGTGAGTTGCGAAAGGTCGAGCCACTCGGTCGCGCGCTCGCCAGTAGATCCGCGTGGGTTACCTCGGTGAAGCGCGTTGATGCGCCGAGTAGGGCCACTATGAAAACCCTGATGTGGGATGAGAAATTTGACCTAGTGAAGGTGAACCCTCTCGCCACGTGGACGGACGATGACGTTGCGTACTACCTCACCTCACACGATCTGCCCGAGCACCCGCTGTGGGCGCAGGGCTACGCGTCGATTGGCTGTGCCGCGATGACGGAAAAGCCGCTCGTTCCCGGCGTCCGCCGATCGGGTCGATGGGTCGGTGCCGACAAAGAGGAATGTGGTCTCCACGAGGTCTGATATCCACCAAATATCGCAAGCCCCCCTGTAACTTTGACAGCAATGTCAACGTGGCGTGTTCTGGAGTCTGACCAATGCTCCTAATTATTCTCGCCCTCTTCTGGGTGGCGGTGCTCGCACCCACAGTGGTGCGACGGTTTCGTGACAACGGCACCGAGCGTTCGATCGATTCCTTTCACGCCGAACACCAAGTTTTGAGCCGTCAGGAGTACACGGTCGCTCCGGCGCACCGCCTCGATCAGGACGGTCGCGAAACCACGATCGACGCAAATTCATTGCGTAAGCCGCGGTTGACCGTTGTTCACGCCGACGACACCTACGGATCACTCGAATCGCGCGGAACGTGGGATGAATGGAGTGAGGACTACAACTACGACGACGAACCGACCAATCGTCGCGAGTCATCGATGAATCGATACGCGGCCGCGTACTCGTCGGCGCCGAGTGCGACCCAGGCAACTCCCAATCGTGCCACGTACGAGCCGCTGCGTCGTCGCCGCTCAATGAAAGCGCAACGCAAAATGATGTTCGGTCGACTGGTGATCAGCGCGGTCGCATTATCAATCGTTGCGTTCGTGTCAGGCATATCGCTGTTGACCGACGTCGCCATCGCATCATGGGTGTGCGTCGTCGCCTTTGTGGCTCTCGCACTGTACGCCGTCAGCCAGGGTTACCTCCTCGAGTCGTCACTGCCACTTCGTCTTCCGCAGCGACGTGCGCTGGCCACGATTCAACCCCTCTACGACGAATACCCCGCGCAGCCCGACGAGGAGTTTGCGTCAGATTTCTACGAACCTGAAAGCGACGTTCGTTGGCAGCGCGAATCGCAGTCCCGCAGCGCCCTAGGCTAAAGTGGGGACCTCTTCGGGGGTGTAGCTCAATTGGTAGAGCGCTACGTTCGCAATGTAGAGGCAGTGGGTTCGAATCCCATCACCTCCACTCGATGGCCTTAACCCCATTTTTCATCTGGGCCGCGTTCCTTCCTTACAGAAGCGGACGAACTCTCAAGTAGTTTCGCGAGATGTTGGACCTATCCGCATCATCCTTTGTGGAGAGCTTGCTGGCTGCGCCCGCTGGAGTGGCGCTCCTCGCTCGATTGGAAGTTGAGGAACGCGAAGACGTCCCGTGGTTCAAAGCACCACAGGACCGCAATTACGACGCGGTGCGACGCGCCGCTATTTCGGTGTCGAAAATGTCGTTCGGGAACTTACTGGCGATGGCGGCCTCCTCAGCCGAATTCCTGGCGGGCCCTTGGAGTGGTGAAGCGCTGTTATCGCTCCCTTACCTCTACGAGTGCGCACCCCAGCGCCGACTCATCGCGGAGGCAGTATCAGAACACTTTGGATCTCGACTTCATCAAGGCGCAGACCTTGGCGCACAGCAATGGTGGTACGTCAGCCACGCGGACGCAGGATACTTCGGACAGCCCCTGTTTAGAGACTTCTCCGAGGTGTACGGCAACGGCGAGTTCACCCGGTCAGGGTTGTGGACCGTCTCGGACCCGCCTCGCGAAGTCAACGACGAACTCTTTTCAGCGTGGGATTTTTCGCGCATGCCCGTTACACGCTGGCATCTACCAATTCGCGCCGCGGTTCGAATATGGAACGTGGATCGTCCGAGCGATTGGGTACGTCTGGTTGAAACCTATCCAAAAGTTGCGACGGGACCGCATGCTGGCTGGGAACTTTCGGGTCCGAACCAATACCCATCGGACACGAAAATGCTGCGGTCGTTCGAAAACCAGAATGCTGTGAGAATCGCAGTTGATCGTCACGTTCTGCCCGACTGGGAAGCCGTCGCCCACGACTTTGATGGGGTGCACCTGAGCTGGGCTGGCTTTCTGACCGCAGAGGGATTCGTCAGTGATCTCTCTGCTGGCGGCGTGACGATGCTTCGTTACTGGGGAAGCGAAAGGACACTGTGGTTGCACGATGTCTTTGGCAATCCGGCCCCGCTGGCACCCCCCACTTTTTCGAATCGCTTCGGTATGGACCACGAGATTGCCGAATTGCAGGTAGAAGATCGCCGAGTTGAAGACCGCAGGGTGCTCAGTACACTCCTGGGGCGCAAGGAGTTGGGCTGTTCCGTTTCAATCGACGCGGCCAGGGGTGGCTCCCTGCTGGCGTCGCCATTCGAATCTTCACGTCAGTCAGCCGACATCAAGAAAGGGCTATTAGTTCGTCGCCGCCCGGGATGTTTACTCGCCAATCAAAGATACCGTCCGTTTGATGAGCAGTGAAATTACGTAGCCATTCGTAGCACTATCTGCTACACTTACCCCATGCCAAAGACCATCGCGCAGCGCGAACTTCGAAATGACAACGCCAAAGTGATTGACGCCGTCGTAGCAGGGGAGAGTTTCGTCGTCACGCGAAACGGTGTGCCCGTGGCAGAACTTCGTCCGATCACTACGGCACGACGCACTTTCGTCACGAAGGCTGACGTCGTGGAGCTCTTCGCCGCGGGACCTCGAATTGACCGTCATCAGTTCAGGGCAGATTCCGATCGCATTATTGACCAGAGCCTGTAAATGTCGTCGGGGCTCATTGACACATCGGTTGTCATTGACTTAGGTGATCCCGTCGTCGATGCGGCACTACCCGATGAAATGAGGGTGTGCTCAATTACCCTCGCCGAGTTAGCGGCAGGTCCGCATTTTGCTACAACTGGTCCTGAGGCGGCACGCCGCCAGACTCGTCTTCAGCAAGTCGAAGCGACTTTTGAGACGTTGGTTTTTGACGCTGCCGCGGCTCGAAGCTACGGGCAAATGGTAGCGGCCGTCATTGCGGCTGGGCGCTCGCATCGAAGTCGTATTGCTGACCTACTTATTGCCGCTACCGCCCATGCCAACGGGCTCACGTTGTACACCCGAAATCCCGATGACTTCGTCGGGCTGGAGGATCTTCTTCACATAGTGGCTATCTAACCGAGAGTCCCACCGAATAGATAGACGTAAAATCTTGGCGTTAACGAAAATCGAGAGCACATAAACCCCTCGTCATCTAAGCAATGCTGAGGACCAGGGGAGTCCCACTACATCCACCACCAGGATCAGTCCCCGCTGTATCAGCTGTAGTCCCCGCTTGTAGCCCCCGTTAGATATACCGGCGTCGTACAGTGGTGGGTCACCGAGTTGCAACTAGGAAGAGGCCCTATGCCACAGGCGGTTCGTGTCCAAAACTTCGTGGTGTCGAGCGATGGCTACGGCACCGGTGAAGGACAAAGTCTTGAACACCCGTTTGGCCACGCCAATCCGGCCGAGCTCTTCTCATGGGCGGGCGCTACCGCGCACTGGCCCAACCGGACCGATCCCGGCGGGACGTACGGTCTCGATGACTACTGCACTCGCGACTTCGCTAACAACATCGGTGCCGAAATCATGGGGCGCAACAAGTTTGGTCCCCAGCGTGGACCATGGGAGAACTACGACTGGCAAGGTTGGTGGGGCGATGACACTCCTTTTCACACGCCGGTGTTCGTCCTTACTCATCACGTTCGACCGTCGATCACGCTGGGAGACACGACGTTCCATTTCGTCGACGCGTCGCCAGAGGACGCGCTGGCACAGGCACTCGACGCCGCCGACGGCAAGGACGTGAGAATCGGCGGTGGTGTCGCTACGGTGCGTGAGTTCCTCGATGCCGATCTCATCGACCAGATGCATTTCGCGGTATCGCCCACCGCACTGGGTCGCGGTGAAAGATTCTGGGACAGTCCCGACGAACTCATCGATCGTTTTCATTTGGAGAAGATTCCCAGTCCAAGTGGGGTGGTGCATCACTTTTTCTGGCGCCGCGACTAAGGGATCACTCTTTCACCGGCCCGCGAGTTAAGACCCCGAGCGCCTGTACCGGAGCCATCGTCTAGTAATCCATGGATTTGATTGGTCGCGTTATTGGCAACTGCTCATCACCTATCGGCGTCAGATGCCGACGCGTCCATGCACGTACGCTGAGCACTTCGGTCGCCGAGAATGTGCGACCTGCTCATTTGGTGGCCAACTCCCTGCCAAAGGCGGGGACTGCAATACCTTTCCAAAAGTCGGCATCGTTTACGGGCGAACACCTGCCGATTTCTATCGTTACGTCATTTGGTCACCTTTGCTCCAGCTCACACGTTCGCTCCACCGACTCTCGAGGAAGTAATCGTTCGGTGATCTGGTGAAACTGTCGCACCCAGGTGCGTGAGCGGTGACCACGTCGTCAAGTGGACAGAGGGAACCACGACGGCCGCTTTAGGCACCCTCAAAATACCGACGGGGATTGTCGACCAACATCGCGGTTATTTCTGCGTCGCTGACGCCATGATCGCGTAAGTAGGGGAGCACTTCGTTGCCAATATGTAGATAGTTCCAGTCGGGCATAAACGCCATGACGTTGGGATCGATCCAGTCGATGTAGCACGCTGCGTCGTGTGAGAGCATCATTCGCTCGGCGTAGCCGCGCCGGCACATCTCGACCACCGTGTCACAACGGACTTCGAAGGGGACCTCGAGGTTGATACCGAAGCGGTCCATGCCGAGCCAGAAACCGGCGTCGGCGAGTCCCGCGAGATGATTCGTGTCATTTGAATCGCCGCTGTGCGCGAGGACGACTCGACTGAGATCAACTCCCTCTTCATTCATTACACGCTGCACTTCGAAACCCTGCTGCGTCGTAGGGTGCGTGTGCACGGCGATGGGGATGCCGGTCGCCACGTGGGCCTTCGCAACGGCTCGCATGATTCGCTCGACGCCCGTCGTCAGTCCCGGAACGTCAATCGCGCACTTCAAGAGTCCCGCTCGTACGCCAGTTCCGGCAATGCCGCGTTCGATGTCGCCAATAAAAAAGTCGACCATGGGGTCGGGAACCTCCGTTGCGAGTGCCTCGTTGAGCGCCGGCCCCCGATGATGGAAGAAGAACGGCACGTCCTTGTAGGTGTAGCAACCGGTCGCCACGATGATGTTGAGTTCGGGGACCTGTGCCGCCACCTTCTGCACGCGAGGAAGGTAACGCCCGAGACCGACCACCGTCGGATCGACGATCGTCTGTACGCCAGAAGCACTGAGCGCCGAGAGCTTCTCGACGGCGTCGCGAACGCGGTCGTCCTCGTTGCCCCACTCGTCGGGATAGTTCTGCTGGACGTCGGTGGTCAGTATGAAGATGTGTTCGTGGACGTAGGTTCTTCCGAGGGTCGACGAGTCGATTGGTCCATTGACGGTCTGAATCGTAGTCATAATGCCTCCGGACGCAAGGTGGTTCTCGCTGGAGACTAATTCACGACGCGGCACCGATGCTCAAATGACGGGTGACATCCCACCGTCAATACTCACGCCAACGCCAGTGATGTACGACGCGCGTGACGATAAGAGAAAGGCGGCGAGGTCGGCAAATTCGTCCGATCTACCGAAGCGACCGAGCGGAATGTTCGAGGCTTTGGTCATCTCTTCGTAAAAGTCATCGAGCGATAGTTTTGCCTCTTTGGCCTTGCGCACCCATTGACCGGATTCGATTAAACCAATCAAGATTGCGTTCACACGGACGCCGCGAGGTCCCATCTCACCGGCCAGGGCCTTGGTGAGCGCGAGCCCCGCCGCGCGCGACGCTGACGTGGGTGTTGAATTTGCCCGCGGGGCGCGCGCCAGAATCGCCAACACGTTGAGTATCACTCCTTGGGTGTCGGCGAGCGCGGGCAGGGCGCGCCGAGCAGTGTGCAGCGCCGCAATGACTTTCAACTCGTAGTCCTCACGCCATTGCTCATCGCTCGAGTCCGCTACCGCACCGCCCGCAGAACGTCCCGCATTGTTGACGACACCGTCGAGTCGATCGAACTTCGCCAACGTCGCGTCAAGGAACGCATCAACGTCGGTTGCATTCGTCACGTCCGCTTCGAAGCAGAGAACCTTGGCGCCGAGTGATTGCTGCGCTTCGTGCAAGCGGTCCGTGTTTCTTCCGCAGACCGCCACGAGCGCGCCCTCGTGAATGAGTTTGTGCGCGAGCGCGAGACCGAGGCCGTCGGTGCCACCCGTAATGAGAAAGACGCGATTGTGTAGTTCCAAGTCCATGGCGTAATACTAGGAACGGCCTAGGAAGTCCGTTCTTGCGTCTCCTACAGTAAGTGCATGACACCGTTGCTCGACGTGAAATTGGCGGGCAAATTCGCGACGCTCAGCCCACTCGTGCTCGACGACGTGCCCGGACTCCTTGGTGCGGCGTGCGAAGATCGATCCTCCTACGGATTCACGCCGGTGCCCGACACGGATGACCGCATGCGCCGCCTGGTGCGCGAGCACTTGGCCGAGCACGAAAGAGGTCTTAGCGTACCCTTCACCACGCGCAACACCGTGACCGGCAGCATTGTCGGCATGACGAGATTCTTGAATTTACGGTGGTGGTACGGTCGCGAATTTCCCGACGGCGCCGAGATCGGCAGTACGTTTCTCGCGGCCTCAGCGCAGCGCACCGCCATCAACACCGACGCCAAGTTATTGATGCTCGCGCACGCCTTTGACACCTGGCACGTACAGCGCCTGGATCTTAAGACCGGCGAACGAAATATTCGATCGCGCGCCGCCATTGAAAGGCTGGGCGCTCACTTTGACGGCATCCTTCGAAACTGGCAGCCATCGGCCGTTCGGGGCGAGGAACAACGCGCACGAAACACCGCGATGTATTCCATACTTCCCTCAGAGTGGGCCGGTGTTCGCGACGCCCTGCGTGAGCGACTGGGTACGCACGAACCGTCGTAACGTTCAACGACGCGTGGTTTAGATTCGGTGCACGTCGGCGTTCATTGATGGCGGTGCCGTACGCGTCAGTGCGACGATCCCGACGCACATGACGGCGAAGGCGAGTCCTCCGACGCCCACGTGCAGCACTCCGGAACGAAAGTGCTCGCGGTAGAGCCAGATGCCGAGCGCGACACTGACGATGGGGTCCACGATGACAATGAATGGTTGCGAGACGCTGAGCGGGCCAACGTGTAACGCCGACTGCTCGCAGAAGAGCCCGAGGATCCCGCACGCGCACAGTGCCCACACCGGCCAATGTGACAACGCCCCAAGCCAACCACTAGTGCTGATCGAATCAGTGGTCGCTTTGATAAAAGTGGCTAAGAGAGCCCAGGTAATCGCGGTAGCCGACGCGAACAACGCGGCGCGACGTACCGGTGATCCCCGTTGCGCGAAGAGGATTAAGACAGTCACGGCACCAATGCACGCAATGGCCGGCACGGTCCACCGTGTCGTGGTGGGCACGAACGCGCGTCCGCTCGGCGCTGTGGCGACGAGAAAGATCACGAGCCCCGCGCCCGTCACTACTGCCGAGACCCACGTCGCCGCACGGATTGACTGGTGAAGCCACACGCGACGCAACGCGAGCGCGATGATGAGCTCGGTCACGAGCAGAGGCTGAATAACTGAGAGTGGCCCGAAGTGCAACGCCAATGATTGCAAGATGAGCGACGCCAGCAAACCGACCCATCCCAAGAGCCAAAGGGGATGTCGCACGAGATAGAAGACGAGTCGTAGGCCCGACGACTTTTCTACGTCGCTCGTACTCGCGATGTGTTGGGTGGTAACTGAGAACGCATTCGACAACGCGGTGAGTAGTCCAAAAATGATTGCCATCAGATGGCGCGCGCACTAGTTCGACGCAGGGTCGTCCCTGCAGCAACTGTTGTCCGCGAGGACCAACGGAAAAGTTGATGCACGTGCTCGAATCTCGTCGTGCGCGCGCTCGTACCGGTCATGGCAGGAACGCTAGGCGAGCGTGAAATGTCCCCGAGACCGCATGGCGATGAGAGGTCGACCACTACGGGTGCCGCGCTAGGTCAGAGTACTTATTTTTCGACGAATCAGGGTCCTTCGACTGTCTTCGTCTGTGCAAAACATGCGACTAAGTGGTTGGTATCTCCACGATTGGCGAACAAACCGGTGGATAAAGGAGTAGGAACTGGGCAAAAGTTCCTGATTTCATCGTTTTCCCGTCACCGGCCATGCGGGATCTGGCACAGTATCACTCGTAGTTCACGTAGCACCTGTTGACGAGAAAGAGAACCGCAAGGGGATTCTGGATCGGGGGGAAAGAGGGACCTCGCAAGAGAGACGGATTTCCACCAACGGACAGCGGAGTTCGGTCCGCGGTTCGGTACAACGAATGACGTGAAGTGCCAGCCGTCAAACGGTTGCCTGTCCGACACGGGTAATCGGGTGATGTGCCTCGGGAACCCCGAGGGGCGGGTGAGTTTCGACTCACTGGTCACTCGGGGTTTTCGGCCGTTCGGGCTCAAAAAAGAGCTTGCGGCTCGACCGGCACTATCAAATTGGGACCATCGTTCTTCACCGATCCCACGGCGCTGTCAACGCCGACGTGACCGAGTGTTCCTCTAGGCGCGGGACGCAAGAGCAGTGCGCGCTCGTCGGGGCTGTGGTCGCTCACGTTGATCCACGTCGCTACGTCATCGGCGTCCAGGACGACCGGCATGCGATCGTGGATCTCGTCCATGTCGACGCTGGGGGCGGTGGTGATAATCGTGCACGTCGAGAGCGACATTGTGTCACTCGGCGCCTCGGGGTCGTGCCAGGATTCGTAGAGTCCGGCGAGGAGTAGAGGTTGGCCGTCGGTGCGCGTGAAGTAGTTGGGTTGTTTCGCGCGTCCGGCGCGGTGATCCCATTCGTAGAAACCGTCGACGGGAATGACGCACGGTCGTTTCGCGAAGGCGCTGCGGAACGACGGTTTTTCCGCCACGGTTTCTGCGCGAGCGTTGAAGAGTCGGTTGCCAATGGCGGGGTCCTTGGACCAACTCGGTACGAGTCCCCACCGGTAGCGATCGAGCACCCGTTGGTTGTCGATCTCGGTGACGACGAAGAGGCGACGCAGTGGTCCGACGTTCCAACTGGGGTAGCCGTCGGGCTCGATACCGGCGGCGAGGGCGGCGTCGAGTAGTCGCGCGAGACGGGCTGGGGGAGTGAAGAGGGCGACGCGACCGCACATAGACACCCATTCTGCCGTGAAAAATGGCCCTTTGGCGGACGTCACTACGAATCACTACTCTTACGAACGTATGTTCGCTTTCTCTCCCAATCGCCCTACGTTGCCGAGTGACCTCGTGGCAACGTTGCGCCCGGTCACGTTCGCGAAGAGTCGACTACTGCCCCTCGGCGAGCCCTGGAGCGCTCTGGTGCCCGGTGGCGGATTGCGCCGTGGGTCGACCGTTGTCGTCCAAGCTCCCCCGGGGTTCGGAGGGTTGAGTCTCGCGC
>JBBQGY010000005.1:0-26869 GCA_038323435.1 Acidimicrobiales bacterium | reverse complement strand
CTTGGACCACGTCGTCACGAAACTCCTTGGGGTATCTCTTTGCCATTGGTCCATCTTTCCCCAGAGACCACGTCTCTGGAAGTTAGATGTCAATCAAACCGACAGCAGCGCCAACGTCAGGAAACGTTCAAGGATGAGTTCGTTAAGATTGACAGCCTACAAACCGACTTTCATACGGCGTGGCGATCTGGAGAGATGGCACTGGCAAATGAGACTTACGCGGTCCTTTATTGGAAGTACAACGAATTAATGGATCCGTGATGCCAGCGCACGCGTTAGATCTCGTCGCCGGAGTGCAATTACACGCAGGAAAATTCGAGATGAACTGACGATGACTGTGGATTTGATAACGCGATTGCTGCTCAGTACTCATCAGGTCACTCCAGTTTCTTCGGACCGAAGATGAACTCCCTGTGGTACTCCAGATACTCAACTTGGCGAGGAAGGAAGGAAGTTGGCGAAGTTGGCTGTTCGATCCTCCAAGATCTCAGAACGTCGGGATCGAGCCGACGTGAGGTTTCAAAGAATCCATCGTCATTGAACTTGATCCATCCCCGATCAAAAAGGTGGTCAACATGAGGCGAGAGCAGTAGCCCGTTGTGGCCGTCGACCTTCTCGAAGTCGACGGAGTCCCGCCACGGCTTGATGTGACTGGCTCGAAGGTGCTGCTTGTTGCGGAGGCCAGTGATTCGACAGCTCACTTCGATGCGCTCGACACTACTTCTGAATGTTCCCTGTCCACGGCGGGCCATCGTGACCTGTTCAACATCCCTAGGTGACAGGTCGGATCGCTGCAGCATTTCTCGCTCGTGCTCGTCATCGAGCATTCGCTCGATCTCTTCGAACTGCTCGTCCATTGGTGGATTCGTAAGTCCAAAAAACGAGACGACAGCTTGCCGTTCCTCAGGTTTTAATCTTGGGAATTGGCTCAAGCGTACGTTAGGGATGTCAGTAATGTTTTGACGGTTGTTCGTACTGCCTGGTTGATACGGTTCGTCGTTCTCCTTGATGACGCGGATCCCAAACATCCACTTATAGTTCCGGCCGTCATGCCACGGCTCTGGTTGGTTGGATGAAGGCGAGAAGGCGTCCGACGTCACAATGCAACGAGCGAACCAGCCCGAGCCGGACTTCCATATAAACAAATCGTCGCCAGTTCGAACCGAACGGGCCGCGCTCGATCCAGTTCCCCAGAGTCCGTACTCCTTGCATATTTCCCAGTTGGCGACGTCGTGGGCTTGCAATGCACCGACCCAGGCATTGTCGCCAAAAGTCGAGTCAGACACCATGGTGTTCCGAGAATTCTGTGTACTTGGCAGACCGTCCTCGCGACTGGTCCTCGGGGTATCGGTCCTCGTTCAGCGCGAGCTTGGCTAGAGCTGCATCAATTAGATCGACACCGAGCACGTCGGCGAGGCGTGCGAGGTAGGTGAAGACGTCGGCAAGTTCATTCGTGATATGTGCGCTTTTCGCTGGGTCAGACTCCATGGTCGATCGATCGAACTCCGGCAACCACTGCATCTCGGCGGCCAATTCGCCCACTTCGCCCACGAGCGCCAGAAGGAGATTCCGCGGTGTGTGGAATTGGCTCCACTCGCGTCGATTCGCAAATTCAGCTACTGCCTCGGTGAAGACTGCGTAGCGGTCACCCATCTGGCGAAATCTAGTAGGTTGGTATGAATCAAGCAAGACTGTTTCAATCGATCGCTTTAGCGATGTGATCAATGGGAATCAGGCCCAACGAGTTGCGCTTAACGATTGCCAATGCCGCGGGTGGAGACTCGTTTCCGGACCGTACCTGGCTTGCTGCCGACGTGCTCATGCCAGTAGCCAGGGCGATTGTGGTCAAAGTATCTCTGGCAACGGTCAATTGCGTACGCTACGACAAGAATGATCTCGAATGAGGGGCCACTTGACGACTAACGCTCTCGATAGCCTTCTTCAGCGCATTCGGGATCCACAACTTCGTAATGCCATCGCGGCCCAAGTTCTTGGGTTCAGGTGATTGGTGTTAAACGGGGGTTTGCCGTGAAGTTCCGTTCGCCATTCGTCGTTGACACGTATACATTCGTGTTGGTCGCGACCTGCGCAAGGCGGCACGGAAATAGTTGGCGGGTGGCGTGGGTCGATCTTCGAGGGCACTCGGGCACGCGGAGATGTTTCATCCGTTGTCTAGGCCAGCGCTCAGTTCCCTCGGGGACCGATCGAACCCCGCCTCGCCAAGCGGTGATGTTGGCGGCGGCGGAGAGGTTCAGTCTGCCCTCGGCGAGCTCGAGTGAGGGTGGCCTCGTGCACCCCGAGGCGGACCTTTCTCCCGAGACTCGACGCGGTGTGCACCGGGCTCGCAGCAGCGAGCACGTGGTGCAGTGGTCGGTGACCTTTGCGACCCCGTCGACGTAGATGGTCGTGGTGGGTCTTTGATGCGCAGTCCAACATCGTCGTAGGCATGAGCCCGAAGTCTTCGCCGGCACCACCACCGATCTTGACTGGAACATTGACGAAGAGCGTGATCGCGCTAACTGAAAGCCCGTTGCTGGTCAGGCCGTCAGGATAGGCCGATGGCGGAGCAGGTGATTGTTGTAGAGCGGTTCGTATTGTGGGACCCAAGGTCCACAAAATTCGCTTGCGCGAACCGCAAAGGAAGGCAAGTCGGTTCGTGGGAACTGGGAGCACGACTTACAAGAATGTGTTTTGGATTGAAAATGGTCCACGACCTCAGACTTTTCGGGCCGGTCCGTCTCAGACGCCCAAGCTTGGAGTCGATACAACTCTTGCATTGTACAACCTAGGTGTTGTATAATGAATCTCGTGTGGGAGGTGAACATCGAGTTCGTGGAGTCGTGGCTCGACGAACTCGATGAGAACACCTACGAACAAGTGGTTGCCGCACTTGAGCTTTTAGCAGAACGAGGTCCTCAATTGGGTCGTCCGCTGGTCGATTCGGTGAAGACGTCGCGGCACAAGAATATGAAGGAATTGCGACCAGGCTCTAGGGGACGATCGGAATTGCGGATTCTCTTCGCCTTTGATATTGATCGCAACGGCGTGCTGTTGGTCGCGGGAGATAAATCACGAAGTTGGAAGAAATGGTACGAGGTAAACATTCCATTGGCCGATGACCGATTCGATGAACACGTGAGAAAACTGAAAGGAAAACAGTGATGACGAAGAATCTTGAGGAAATGCTGGCCAAGCGTCCAGTGAATCGAAAGAACGTTGACGCGCACAAAAAGCGGATGCTGGAAGAAGTCCGGTCGTATCGTCTTCGCGAACTTCGCCAGGCATCTGATATGTCTCAAGTAGAACTGGCGGAACGGTTGAAGGTCAGCCAAAACCGTGTCTCACAGATTGAGCATGGCGACATTGAGCGTGCGCAGCTCGACACTGTTCGCAAGTATGTCGAAGCAGTCGGCGGCGAATTACGCGTCGAAGTGTCTATTGGCGACGAGCGCTTCCTGATTGCGTGAGAATTGGAGTATCTGGCGACATTTGAAGAGACGGGATCTTTAATTGATCTTTCGGTTCGAACCGTCAAAGTGGCACCTAATCGTGGTTAATCTCAGGAGAGTTTGATCGTTTCGCTGAACTTTGAAACCTGGTTCTTATTGTGTGACTCAAGGTCTACCGATAGGGACAGTGCGCGAACCGGCTCGTCACTACGCAGAGGAACCTGGAACGGCGGCCGGAAGGAGCTCTTGAAGTCCACGCGCACCTCGTAGATCGGTGATTGCGGCAGAGCCTTCACGGTTTCGGTGGCACGACCCGCTGACCGTTATTCCATCGCTGGCGATTCTCCGCGGCCGGTTGGTGGCGCTCGGCCACTAGGCGTCCCAGCGCCGCCCCAGGGCGCTATTTCTCAAGAGTTGGGGGGATTCCGAAGCGCTCTCGCGGTGGGCGTGTGAGAACTTTCTTTACGTATTCAAGGCTCCAATTCGGAAAGTTGTTCATGTTGTGTGATTGCAAAAACGCTACAAAGCTCATACCAGTGTTGGTCAAAACTTTTCGCGTACTTCGCGCTCATCAATCGTCACACGACTGCAACGTGACACACCAAGTATCTAGTTATCCTCGAGGGGGCATGGCAATAATCATCAACTAGGAAGGTCAAATGAAGTCAACGCATTTCAAAGTTCTTGGAATTGCTGCGACCATGATCATCACGATGGCTATCGGTTTCGTACCGATTTCCGCCGGTGCCGACACTCAGCAAACTGTTTCGTCTCACGACACATGCCCGTCGTCTCTGAATGCCAGCGCGACGTCGCAGTATCACGCAAGGCCGATTCCGGGGATGACGCTCCAGCAAGTCGTTCAATACTTTGATGCAAGGAATTGCAGTCTAGGCGTTTAGAGTTCGACAGCCGATTCAAGTTCATTGGTGGGTTCTGCCTCGAGCGCGTTGTCCGCGAGCCCGCTTACCACTCACCAGAAAGTTGTGACTTTCAATTTCTGTATCGGCGGCTGCGGCTTAAATCAATCGTCCGAAGAGCAGATGCAAGCGACTTGGAACTACAACGGAAGTACAGCAGCCCCCTTTGATCGTTTCATTGAACTCGCAACAGAGCTCACCGGTGCTCCTCGAGGCTGTATCAACCTAGTCGACGCTGAGACCTTCACGTATAAGAGCGCCGTCGGGATAGGCGACGATGAGCCGCGCAGTGGCGACATCGCCGAGTCGTTCTGCCGTTACGTGGTCGGGACGGGCCAACTACTCATTGTGGATGACGCCGTCAACGATGCTCGAACGTCAGATAACCCGGCAATTGATCTTCTTAAAGTCGCTGCATGGGCGGGATACCCAATAGAAGACGTCAACGGTGCCGTTCTCGGAACCTTTTGTCTTATCGACTCCAGTCCGCACCCGTGGTCGGACCGGGACATTCTGATTCTCGCCACGTTGTCCCAAGCAGTATCTGCCGAGATTGCGCTTCGTCGGTCAGTTACTGAATTGGTGGAATCACGCAAAGTGATTGAAGAGTTTCGCGAAGTGAAAAACTGACAGAAGTTGGTTGCCACGAGTTCGTGACCGAAAGGGTGTGCAACACCCCGAAAATGAATTTCAGCAAGCTTCGCGGCGAAATCGACAGGTTTTGAGCCCGAATTCAGCGTTATTCTGCGATTGGGCGCAGTTCTTTAATGGCCCTTTATGCACAGAAGTACACCACTCGGCTGCCCGGTAATCCTTCGCCAGCGGCGGCGACGTCAAGTTTTTCGTGATTCGACATCCATGGCGCCACGTGGCTCCGAATATATACGTTGCCCGATCATCGTGGTCGGGGTGAGATTGGACAACAATAATGAATAAATTTACAAATCGCGCGAGGGTGCTTGCAGCCTCCGTGGCAATCGTCGTCGCCGGTGGCGCAGGGGTTGCGGCTGCCGCAGCCTCAGCACCAACTCTCAGCAACGCGACACATGTAGGCGTAGGAATGGACCAATTCGGTCTGACGAAGTCGTACTTCAACGGTCACACCGTGGAATTCACTTACACCAAGGGCTTCTACTGTGACAGGCACGTTTCGGCCGTGGCAAGCTCCGGTTGCGAAGCTGGTGCCAACTTTAAGGTTCCGCCGGCCAAGAGCTTCGACCCTCTGTACATCACGGTGCCACTCGGCTTCACGGTTCCTATGGCGTCGATGGAATGCCCAGCCGGTCTGGTCTGCGTTGACCACCCCGGAACGATCGACCTGAGTCGACTCGAGCCCGCCCTCAAGCCGCTCTACCCGCAGTTCACGGATGCGCAGCTTACGGCCGCACTGAAGAACTTCGCGACCCCCGGTCACGAGCACTTCATTACGACCTTGAACGGTCGCAAGGGTGAATGGTGGAACGTTGATGTAGTTGGCGTTACCTCTAAGAGCGTATGGGCCGACATCAATATGCACCAGTCCTTCTCGTTCTTGAACCAAGAAGTACAGAAGAAGTTGACCACGCCGATCATCCCAACGAACCTGTTCCTCTACTTCGCAGCGAAGTAGATCACGCGACTCTTTGCATTCGAGCGATTCGCATAATTGACTCGTAAGTATCGGCCCGCCAACCAAGTGTTGGCGGGTCGATATTGCATCGAGCTGACGCAATCATCCATGCCCTTCGTGGCTGGCGGGCGACTGAACCGATGCCTCACTCGCGCTCTTCGCGTGGGAGATATCGATGTGGAAAATCGAGCGCGTCGAATGGGTTTCTAACGCCTCGTCACCGTGGAAGGAACGATCAATACCTTTGGAATAGAAATTGATCCCGATTGGGCAGATTTCTCATCGGTCGACTCCTTTCACACGTGATTATCGGCACCCTCACAGGTCCATCAAAGTCGCATTCGGTACTTTGGAAGTGGTTCTAGTTTTCGCTCGGAGTCTGTTAGCCGGTTCACGGTATTGACAAGACCAAACGATTTATCTTGAACAGTCAGGGGACAGACACCATGATGAATCAGAGAATGTACCTTCACCTTGGTTGCACGTCGACGATCTTGTACATCGATGACAATTCCGAGTCAATCGATCTCATCGGACGAATTTTGCGCTCTAAAACGAACTGCCACTTATTCAGCGCGACGTTGGGACAGACCGGCCTCGCCATGGCGCAAAGATTGCGTCCCGATTTGATTCTTCTGGATCTCAACCTGCCCGACATGAGTGGACTCGCACTGCTGCGGTACCTACGCAACGATCCCTTGACTCGAACGATTCCCGTGCTGGTGTTGTCCGCCGAGGCGCATCAGGAGTAGATCGACGAATGCATGGAGGCGGGTGCGATCGAGTACATCGTCAAGCCCTACGACCTTTTCGGGTTGCTCGATGTTATGCACCGGTTGACGCACGGGCGAAGTGAGTACGCAACCGCTAATTAACTCGAAGATGTCGTCTGATCTCACTGGAGCCGCAGGGACTGGACGAAATATTCGCTGACAAGAATTGACGCATACGAACTTACGCGAAATCAAAGGTGAGTGTGAGCGGCATATAGGGATAGTCGGAATGCGTAGATGAACTGTCGCATGATCCAGAGATTCCCTCCAGCGCTTCGGTACCGGAACCTTTCACGATGCGAACGCTGCTCACCGCGCGCTCTCCGTCGAACGTCCCTTCACCCAGCAGCATGAACTCTCCACTCCTTCCCGACAGTGTGGCGCTCAGCCTCATCAGCATCGAGTATTGGCCAGTACCGTCAGGTCGGTAGTACATCGCCGAATGAAACGTTCCCGACGTGACTCCGTCACTTCCTTCGCTCAGCGTCACGTGCGCGGTTGTGATCTTGGCGTGGTCGACGAATTCTTCTTTGGGATTTTCGTCCCACGACGCAATTTTCAATTTGGTGTGAAGTGTGTCGCTCATCACGGAATCATATGCTGATCGAGGTTTATCGCTCGAGACCTGAATTACTGCGAACAGCCTCGGGCCGTTACGTCAATTTCATCGATGACCTCGTCACCGCGCACGAGCCAAATCCGGTCGTACTTGTCGACGGTCGGATCGCAGTGTGGCGGCACTAACGCCAGTCGCTCGCCTCGTTGAAACTGAACCCGGGGACCGTTCGTCACGAGTCCGTGCTCGTCACCAAAGAATTGATAGGTCGCCTCGCCTTCGTGACCCACGACGGTAGGCGCGCCGGCGTCGGTAGCCATTGCCTTCAGTCCAGCGTCCACCGTGACAAACCGTTCGTGATTCGCAGAGATTACGGTGGTCGCAATCGTCAAACTTTGGCGGAGCTCACCTTCTCGGTCACCGGCGAGCGCATCTCGGTATTCACGGTCCATGAAGACGTAGCTGCCAACTTGCAACTCGTTGAGTAGACCGAATTCCACGTCGATCGATGTCGTACCGGTGCCGCCGCCGGTACGAAGTGCCACCGGGTGTCCGTGCACTTCGAGACTGTCAATTATCTGACTTAGTGCGTGCATCGATAACGTATTGGCTTCCAAGCGACGTTCACGTCCAGCGATGTGCTGGACGTGACCGGCGTAGCCCTGTACGCCAGCGAAGTGAAGTTGCGAGCACGCCGCGAGTCGCTCAACGATTGCGATCGCCTCGTTTGCTCCACGCACCCCCGTCCTGGCCAGTCCAACGTCAACGTCACAGAGAACTTCCAGTGACGCGTCGACCTCGTGTAACGCCGCGTCGAGTTCGTTAACGCCGTCTACGTGGTCCACCACGACAATCAATTCGCACAACTGGGCGAGCGCCGCTGCCCGCGGTGCGTTGAGATCGCCCGTGATAGGTGATGTAAGCAGGATCGAGATGTCGGATTCGCTCTCGGAAAGGTTGAAACGATCGATCAGCGCCTCAGCTTCGGAGAGTTTCGCGCACGAAAGTCCCACGGCGCCGGCCTCGAGTTGACATTTGGCTATGAACGCCGATTTGTGTGACTTGACGTGCGGTCGTAGTGCCACACCGGCCGAACGGGCCAGCGTCGCCATTTGGGCAATGTTGCTCATTAATGCATCGATGTCGCACAGGAGCGCCGGAGTCCGAATACGACTACGCGATCCCGGTAAACCGAACTCTTCGCGCGAGAGATCGTGTGCAGTTTCTTTGATCCTGAGCTTGGCCATCAGTTACGAGCGCTTCCCTGAGCGGTTCGCTGGGGGAACCAGCGCGTCGCCATAGAAATAGAGATTAGCCATACCCGTCAGTAACGCCTTGCATCCACGACGAACTATTTCGTGCCGTACGCGCGAGTACGGCAAACTAATACACCAAACTTGTAACGCGCGTGTTCACGGACGCGAAAAGTGCGTCGCGTGGCATAATGGATGCTCATGTCAGAACCATCAGAGCGCCAAGGACTGAGTCCTGACGACGACTTAGATTCGCGGCTTTTGGGTGAAGGTCACCCGGCCGGTCTGCCCATATTCAAGGCGCCAATTTTGGCGCACCTGCGTAACCGACGCAAAGTAAATAGCCCATCGCAGTTGCTAACTTTTCAAGAACTTATTCACTTCAAAGCGAGCCACGGTCGCTGGCGTATAGGAAAGGATCTCGTCGGGCTCATTCGTCGGGGACACGGGGGAGAGGTCGATGAGTCGTACCCCGACAAACTTCGTCGCGAAACGAAGCGGGGAAAAAGTGAGTCGTCGACCTACGGTCTCGCCACCGTCGGCGAACAACAAGTGGTGCTGTACGCAATGAATTGGGATTTTTTCGCAGGGTCACTTGGCGTCGTGTCGGGAGAAAAGTTTCAAGCCGCCGCCGATCTCGCGGTCAGTAAGAAACTTCCCTTCGTAAGCGTCTACGCGTCGAGCGGCGTGCGACAGCATGAGAATTTTGCTGGTCTCACTCAAATGACCCGGATGGTCGAAGCAATCCGCTACTACAAGGAAAAGGTCGCACTGCCGCACGTCGCGGTACTCCTTGGCAACGTGTGGGGCGGGGTGTCGGCGAGTGCGGTTCCGAATGCGGACCTTATTCTTGCAACGTCGGGGACGAACTTCGGTTTCGCCGGACCGAACGTTATTGAAGCCTTCGAGGGAACATCGGTTCCGACCGACTCACAAAGCGCCGAAGCAAATCTGTTGGATCGCAATATCGACGTCGTGCTCTCCGACGTCGACGACCTCGTCTGGTATCTCGGCGCGATTTTCGAAGCGACCGCCCTGCCCGACAAACATCATCAGCTGACTCTCGACTCAGTGCCGCTCGTTCGCAACGTGAGTATTTCCGGTCAACGTCGCGTGTTCAACTTTGGACCGGTCGGCATCCACGGACCGCGATTTGACGAAGAAAAAGTATCGCTCGAATATCTCGCCGCGCCGTCGCGCGACGCACCATCGCTGGATGACTCTGACGCCCTCGTGGAGCAGTACCAGGATCTCATGACCGACGCGAACCGGGTCGACCTTGAGTTCATCGTGCGCTATGGATTCACCGAAGCCATCGCTGTCTATAACTACGTGCAAGAAGCCGAGTACAAGCGGTATCCCGCAATCGTCGGCGCGTTTGCGAAAATTGGGAGTCAACCGTTCGTCATCGTGGGTACGCAGCCGTCCTACCAGCGCTTCGGCGACACGATTATCAAGCGACCGTCGAATCCGGCACCTGAAGATTTTGCCTTCATGGAACGAATGTTGGAAATGGGCGAGCGACTACGACTTCCCGCACTGTTTGTTACGGACACCCTGGGCGCGAAGCCAACGCTCGAGAGTGAACGGCGGGGACAATCGCGCGCGATTGCGCGATCGATCCTGAAGGGCATTGATTACTCAGAACCGGTTATTTCACTGGTGGCCGGTGCGCTTGGTAGTGGCGGAGGTCTCGCGACCACACCAATGGCCGATCACGTCATCATGATGGAAAAGGCAATGGCCTATGTCGCCGAACCGCGCTCGGCTGCGTCAATCCTGTACAAGACTGCGAATCCGACACGTGACCAAGTGAGGACCACTCTCGCCACGATGCGCTCGACGGCGAAGGACCAATTGGATCTCGGGTTGATCGACGAAGTGATACCCGAAGACGACAATCCCTTCGTCACCGTCGAACGGATACACGGTGCAATTCTCCGTTCGTACGTCGAGCTCTCACAACTGTCAGAGAAACGATTGCGTGCTCGCCGTCACGACCGGATTCGCGGTTTGCGAGCCTTTGAAATCATCCAGGAGTGAGCGGACGTCCTGTCGTGGGACTTTTTGGCAACCCACGAGACCACTGTCGCGGTTGTCCGGTCGTGTAGTCCCTCGAGTCGGCATCGAGTCGAAGTCGACCATTTACCCAAAGCCAGTAACGTTGGAGGGTAATCCCTTGAAGGAGGATGAAGTGTGAGCGACGGCTACGTACGACAACTTCCTGACGTGGACCCTGAAGAGACGTCGGAATGGGTTGATTCGCTGAACGCACTCGTTGACGCCGGCGGCGAGCGTCGAGCGCGCTTCGTCATGGCAACTCTCACCGACCGGGCGAGGGCACTGGGCGTCGGCACGCCAGTTGAAGTATCGACCCCCTACGTCAATACCATTCCCGTGCAGGCTGAGGCGTGGTTTCCCGGTGATATTGAAATCGAACATCGCCTGCGCGCATACATTCGCTGGAACGCTGCCGTTATGGTCGTTAACGCCAACCACCGCGCTGATGGTATTGGGGGACACCTTTCGACCTACGCGTCGTCGGCCGGACTCTACGAATTAGGTTTCAACCACTTCTTTCGCGGCAAGGCCCACGGGCAGGCGGGCGACCACATTTATTTCCAAGGACACGCGTCGCCGGGAATTTACTCCCGCGCTTTCCTAGAGCACCGTCTCGACGAAGAGCATCTCGATAATTTTCGTCGTGAACTGAGCGGACACGGCCTTTCCAGTTATCCTCACCCCTGGCTCATGGGCGAATTCTGGGAGTTTCCGACGGTGTCCATGGGGCTGGGTCCACTGAACTCGATTTATCACGCACGATTCAACCGCTACATTCACAATCGTCGCATCGACGACACGTCGAACTCGCAGGTGTGGTGCTTCCTCGGTGATGGTGAAACCGACGAGCCCGAGACGCTCGGGTCGATTGGCCTCGCGGGACGAGAGCATCTCGACAATCTCACGTGGGTCGTTAATTGCAACCTGCAACGTCTCGACGGGCCGGTGCGCGGTAACGGCAAGATTATTCAAGAGCTCGAGGCCGAGTTTCGTGGCGCCGGATGGAACGTTATCAAAGTCATCTGGGGAGCGGCGTGGGATGAGCTGCTCGCCAACGACACAGATGGAGTGCTGCTCGAGAAAATGAATACCACCGTCGATGGTGAGTTTCAGCGATTCGCCACCGAATCGGGCGCGTACATTCGCGAGCACTTCTTCGGTCCCGACCCACGCCTACGTGCACTTGTCGCACACCTCAGTGATGACGAACTCCGTACCTTGCCCCGTGGCGGGCACGACTACCGCAAGATGTACGCCGCCTACAAAGCAGCAATGGAGCACAAGGGAAGCCCGACCGTCATTTTGGCCAAGACCGTCAAGGGATGGACCCTCGGAAGCGCGACCGAGGCTCGCAACGCGACACACCAGGTTAAGAAACTCACCCGTGAGCAACTCACGAGTCTGCGCAGTCGTTTACACCTTGAAGACGTCATCGACGAGTCGGCCCTCGATGCCGAAGAACCGCCGTACTACCGTCCGGCAGTTGACTCGGACGAATGCCGTTATCTGATAGAGCGTCGAAACCTGCTCGGGGGATCGTTGCCTATGCGTTCGACGGTTATTCGCAAGCCCCTTCAACTCCCGCCGCTCGAAACACTCGCGGAGTTTGACAAAGGATCGAACGGCGCTGAGGTGTCGACGACAATGAGCTTTACGAGATTGTTGCGCACGCTCGCTCGGACTGATGGATTCGGTCCTCGAATCGTGCCCATCATCCCCGACGAGGGTCGCACCTTCGGCATGGATTCACTCTTTCGTGAATTCGGCATCTACGCTTCCGATGGACAGCACTACGATCCCGTCGATTCGCAGTTGCTGCTCAGCTACACCGAATCTCAGGACGGCCAAATTCTCGAAGAGGGCATCACCGAAGCCGGTTCGCTCGCGAGTTTCACGGCGGTGGGCACTGCTTACGCCACGCGCGGGGTCCCTATGGTGCCGTTCTACACCTTCTATTCGATGTTCGGCTTCCAGCGCGTCGGCGACCTCATCTGGGCCGCCGCCGATTCACAGGCCAAGGGTTTTCTTCTCGGCGGAACGGCCGGCCGGACGACGTTGCTCGGCGAAGGACTACAACATCAAGACGGCCACAGCCTCTTGCTCGCGTCGACGGTGCCCACGTGTCAGGCCTACGATCCGGCGTACGCCTACGAGGTCGCCGCAATTATTCGCAGCGGTCTGCACCGGATGTACGGAGCGAAGGACGCCAATGGTCACGACGGTGCCGGTGATTCCGTCTTCTACTACCTCACGTTGTACAACGAGAATTACGTCATGCCGGCCCGTCCTGAGGGCGTCAGCGACGAGGACGTCATGACCGGCCTGTACAAATGGGCATCTGCTCCTGACGGCGTTGACGCGACCGCCACGATCTTGTTTTCGGGGTCGGCCCAGGGTGCCGCGCGCGCGGCACAATCGGCGCTCGCCGATCGATTTGGAGTCGGAGCAGAACTGTGGAGCGCCACGAGCTACAAGCGCCTTCGTGAAGACGCTTTGTCGGTCGAGCGCCACAATCGCCTTCACCCTGTGGAGAGTCCGCACGTTGCACCGGTCACGGAGCGTCTCGCTTCGGCACCCGGCCCGATCATTGCCGTGACCGACTTCATGAAGGCCGTACCCGATCAGATTGCGCGCTTCATCCCTCTGCTCGAAACTAAGTCCAAAAAGGCGTCGGCGTCTCGGGCGCGCCCGTTCGTAACTCTCGGTACCGACGGCTTCGGCCGGTCCGATACTCGCGAGGCGCTGCGCAGGTTTTTTGAGACTGACGAGGGTCACGTGGTGGTTGCCGTACTATCGGGTCTCGCCGAACTGGGAGAGATTGAACTCGACCTTGTTGACAAAGCGATCAAGGATTACGGACTTGACCCCGAGCTCGATGACCCGAGGACGAGGTGATCGACCGTCACCAGCATGTGACGAGGCGACCGTCCGCTAATTCAACCAATTAGGAGAAGTAAACGATGGCCGACGTACAGATGCCCGAACTTGGCGAGAACATTACCCAGGGAACTGTGACCCAGTGGTTCAAGCGCGTTGGTGATTCCGCAATTACTGGTGAGTCACTCTTTGAGGTGTCAACCGACAAGGTTGACGCTGAGGTGCCGTCGCCCATCTCGGGCACGATCACCGAGATTCTGGCCAACGTTGGCGATATCGTGGCGATCGGCGGTGTGGTCGCCAAGGTGGATACTGGAGCAAGTTCGACGGCGACAGCGGTTCCCACGCCAGCTCCCGAGGTTGTCACATCGAGCGCAGCAGTAGCTGCGAGTCCTTCGACGTTCTCGGCACCGGTCGCCACAGCGCCTGCGCCGCCGCCATCTCAAGCGACCCCAACACCAAATCCTGCACTGAGCGGATCGGCTGCACCGGCCGTTCCATTACTTGCCACGCCTCCTCCAGCCGTTCAGCGCACCGACGTCGTAGAAGCTCGATTGGTGACATCTCCCGTCGTGCGAAAGTTAATCAGTGAACTGGGTACCGACGCGGGTCTCGTCACTGGCACCGGACCCGAAGGGCGCATTACGCGCAAGGACGCAGAAAAAATTGCGTTCTCACCTGATCATTTGGCCTCAACAAAGGCGACGCTCGAGTCAAGTCCACGCACACTGACTTCGTCAATGCCAGCACCTCCGCCTGCTCCCGCCGGGGCAAACTTCATCGCATTCAACAAGATTCGCAAAATTACCGGCGAACGCATGGTCACGTCCAAGGCAATTTCTCCTCACGTTATGACGGTCGTGGAAGTTGATTACGAGCGCATCGAGACCGTACGGCGCTCGATGCAGGAGAGTTGGAAGAAGGAGGAGGGATTTACCCTTACGTACCTCCCGTTCGTTGCTCGGGCTCTCGTGCAAGCACTGAACGAATTTCCTCAGATGAACGCCTCGGTGGCCGAAGGCGGACTCGTGCTGCACGATCACGTGAACTTGAGTGTTGCTGTTGATATCAACTTCGAAGGTCTTCTCGCGCCAGTGCTTCGACAGGTCGAGGATAGGCGCATTGGTGCCATTGCCCGAGATATTGCCGACGTCGCCTCGAGGGCGCGAAACGCCAAATTGCGCCCCGATGAGTTGTCAGGCGGAACCTTCACCATTTCCAACTCGGGACCTTTTGGAACATTCATGGTCGCTCCGGTCATCAACCAACCACAAGTCGCGATTCTCTCCACTGATGGAGTAACTCGAAAGCCAGTGGTGGTTACCGACAGCGAGGGTGGTGAATCGATTGCGATCCACTCGGTGGGCATGCTGGTCCTTAGCTGGGACCACCGAGCCTTCGACGGCGCCTACGTCGCCGCATTTATGCGGCGACTGAAAGATGTACTCGAGCACCATGATTGGGCTGGCGAGTTCTAGAGGGGTACGGTGTGAAGGGTGTCGGTCACTCGCCACGGCGTCGTCCACCTCGTCGCCTTTCTGAAACATCCTGAAATCGGGCCTGACCCCTCCAATCTCCTTTCAAGTGACGGGCCAATGCCGTGAAGTGCCGTTCGACTACTGCTTCGGAGCCCCACAAGTAATGGTGTATCTGACAATCTGACAATCTGACAATATTGTAAGATTGTCAGATATGTACGGCTTTCTCATCCGTTGGTGGCGTCGGCGCGCTCGGGTGACGGTGACGATCCCACGCGGGCTTAGCCCAACTGAAGTGGCCCAAATCGACGGACTGAATCCGCGAGGTTCTCTCCAAATTCGCCACATCGACGCCGGGTCCTGTAACGGCTGTGAAATGGAAATAGCGTCAATCTTTTCGCCGTACTACGACGCCGAGCAGTACGGTATTCGTCTCGTCGCCTCACCTCGCCACGCTGACGTCGCACTCGTAACTGGGCCGGTCACGAAAAACATGCTTAGTCCGTTGCGAGTGACCGTTGAAGCAATGAGTGTGCCCTCGGTTGTCGTCGCACTCGGCGACTGCGCGAGAAACTGCGGCGTGTTCGCGGGCGCCTACGGCGTCGAAGGCAGCGTCACCGACGTCACCGATGTCCGCTTGGAGATTCCGGGATGTCCGCCTGCACCCGCGGACATTATCGCGGCCCTTCGACGGCTCTCACAGTCATGACGGTGTGGTTGGTCGCAATGGCAGCGTGCGGTGGCGTTGGTGCCGCCTGCGCCGCGGCAGCGCCAAATAATGCGCGCGCCGTTCTCGTCGCCGTTTTTGCGATCGGCGCATCGCTGTGTGGATTGATCGTGTCCGTGTGGGTCGTCCAGTCGGGTCACCCTGTGCATCTCGCGACGTCGCAGATTCTTCCCTTCAACGGCGTGGAGCTGCGACTCGATCCGGTGGGCGCACTGTTCGTAGGGTTGACCGCGGTGGTGGCGATCGCCGTTGTCATCTTTAACGTTGGCTACTCGCGTGGTCACACAATGTCGAGGACTTCGGCGTGCGCATTACCGATTTTCGTCGTCTCCATGCTGCTCATTCCATCGGTGTGGAACGTGACGACGTTCCTCTTCTGCTGGGAATTGATGGCCGTCTCGTCACTCGTATTGGTGCTCAGTGATTATCAGCGAAGTGCCAGTGTTCGCAGCGCCGCTCTCTGGTACGCAGTGTTGACTCAGATTGGAGCGGCGGCGATCACTTTTGCGATGGTGGTCTTGGCCGTGAAATCCGGGTCGCAGAGTTTTTCGGCAATAGCACTTCATGCGCCATCGTTATCGCCGGCGGTTCGTTCAACCGTGTTTTTGCTCGCGTTGGCGGGTTTCGCGTCCAAGGCCGGAGCGGTACCACTTCACGTGTGGCTGCCCAAAGCCCACGCGGAAGCACCGAGCGCGGTGTCGGCACTCATGTCGGCCGCCATGGTCAACCTCGGGATCTACGGCATAGTTCGCGTAGGCAACACGTTGCTCGGTGGTGGGCCCGCGTGGTGGTGGATTATCGTGATCGTCCTCGGAGCGACTTCCGCGGTGTTCGGATCCATCCACTCCGCAACCAGTACTGATCTCAAACGCCTGTTGGCGTATTCAACAGTCGACAACATTGGATTGATATTGATCGCGGTGGGTACCGCCGGTTTGCTGCGCGCCACCGGCCATCCGGCCTTCGCGGCCCTGGCACTCTTCGCGGGGATGTTTCATCTTGTGAATCACGCGTTGTTTAAGGGCACGCTCTTTCTGTCGGCCGGTTCCGTCCTCTACGTGACGGGTACGAGGGATCTCGACCAATTGGGTGGTCTGTTCAAGCGAATGCCCATCGCGTCGACGATTTTTGCCCTCGGCACGGTGGCGATCACGGCGTTGCCACCCTTGAGTGGCTTCGTTTCAGAGTGGCTCATCTTGCAGGGCCTCCTTCACGGGATTTCATCGTCGGGCACCGTGTCGGTCGTGTTGATGCCGTTGTCGGTCGGCGCGCTCGCCCTCACTGGAGGCCTGACCGCCGCCGCGTTTGTGAAAGCCTTTGGCGTTGGGTTTCTCGGCGTCGCACGATCGTCCGCTGCCGAGTCGGCGCAGGAGCCGCCGCGTCTGATGAACGTCGGTTCGGGGCTGCTCGCCGCCTTCTGCGTGGTCATTGGTGTCGCGCCGATCATGATGGTGGGTCTTTTTAACCGGGTAGTGCTCGTACTCGAACCAGGGCCGAATTCAATTGTGCGTCGTCACGGAGAATCGTTCGCCATCCAAAATGCTCACGCCATGTTTGATCCATCGCTCATCGCGATTGTTCTCGTCGTGGCGCTCGGCGTCGCCTTTAGCGCGCGTCGAATTCTGTCGCGTCATTACAGTGTTCGCCAGGCCCCGGTGTGGGCCGGTGGCCGATCGTTCCAGACCGCTCGGATGACCTATACGGCAACGTCGTTTGCCGAGCCGCTGCAGCGAGTGTTCGACGACGTTCTCCAGCCCAGCCATGATTTGGACGTCAGTCCGAGCGGCGAATCGCGCTATTACGTTGAATCAGTTCAATTTGGCACGAGGGGAGCGGACCTCTTCGAACGACATTTGTATCAACCCGTGTTTTCGTTCGTGCGAGTAATCGCCAATAAGGCGCGCCTGCTGCAAAACGGCAGCGTCCATCGATACCTCGCGTATTCATTTGCCGCTCTGCTCGTCGTTCTTGTGGTTGCCCGATGAACGGTGCGGAAGTCTCGTTGGCCTCGGTTGCCGCCGTGATGGCTCAGGTGGTGCTCTGCGTGTTCGGAGCACCACTGTTGGTGGGTTTGATGCGAACCGTTCGGTGCCGCCTGGAAGGGCGTGTCGGTCCGCCAGTAGTTCAGACCTGGCGAGATGTGCGCAAGCTCCTTCAAAAACAGCGCACGCAGCCGGAGAGATCGAGCATCTTTTTCACCAGTGCTCCCGTCGTTCTCGTCGCGACCACGTTGGCCATCATTGTGTTCATTCCGATGATCACCACGCGCACGATCTTCAGTGGGGGATCGGACCTGTTCGCGATCGTGTTCTTGCTCCTCGCCGGGTCGATGTCGCTCGCTTTGGCCGCACTCGACACGGGAACGGCATTCGGGGGAATGGGATCAAGTCGCTTAATGGCCATCATCGCACTCGCCGAACCGGCGCTCTTGGTGGCGATTCTGGCCGTGGCGGCACCACTGCACAGTTCTTCATTGTCGGTCATCGTGGTGGGTTCGCTGCATCATTCGGTGTGGATTGCGACCCCCCAGCGACTCTTGGCCCTCGGCGCGTTCGTCATCGTCGTACTGGCCGAAAGCGGTCGTCTGCCCGTGGACAACCCGGCAACGCATCTTGAGCTGACGATGATTCACGAAGCGCTCATGCTCGAGTACTCCGGTCCCGACCTGGCGTTCGTGGTGCTGGGCGAGAGCATGCGCTTTACGGTGCTACTGGCACTGCTCTCGAATCTCTTCTTTCCCTGGGGGATCTCGACGTCGCTGCGCGCACCGTCACTCGTCGTTGCCGTCATCGCTCTCGTGGCGAAAGTCACCTTGCTCGCCGTAGCCATTGCCGCGGGGGAGGTCGCCGTCGCCAAACTTCGACTCTTTCGGGTGCCCGAACTTCTCGCGGGAGCGTTCGTACTGAGCGTGCTCGCGGTAGTGAGTTCATTGGTCATCTCGTGACCGATCACGGCGTTATCGCATCGCTTCTGGCTCTCACCAGTGGCGTAGTGCTGCTCGGCGCGGCACTCGCCCTGTGGCGCCGAGTGGCGCGGGGCATCGTCAACGCGCTGCGCGTGCAGGGACTAGCGCTGGGCGCCACGGCGGCGCTGCTCGGTCTCCAACTCCATAATCCGTTGTTGATCGTGACGGCAGCGCTGCTCGTGACGGTCAAGGGGTACGTGATTCCAAAGTTGTTTGCGCGTCTCATTCACCTCGATCCGTCGAGCAGTGAAACCGAACCGGTCATCAACGTTCCGGCGTCGCTCGTGGCGTCGGTCTTTTTGACGATGGTGGCGTTCGTGGCAACGCGACCAATTGTCGATTCGGCACGTAGTTTCCCGGTCTCTCTCGTACCTTTTGGTTTTGCCGCAGTCTTGATTGGCTGTTTTGTGCTGGTGGCGCGGCGCAAGGCCGTCTCACAGATGGTCGGACTCCTCTTGGTCGATAACGGGATCGGACTCGTTGCGCTGCTGCTCACTACTGGAGTACCAATGTTGATCGAGCTCGGCGGCACGCTCGATGTCCTGCTTGTGGTCGTGGTTCTGAGAGTCCTCGTGACAAGAATGCACGCGGAACTCGGAGTGCTCGACCTGGACGCACTTCAGGAACTGCACGACTGATGCTGTCACTTCTCATTATTGGTCTGCCGGTCGCCGCGGTGCTCGTGACGCTGGGGCTTGGATGGAGACCGTCGACGCCGTGGGTGGGTGTCGTGGCTGACGCGATTGTCTTAACGATTGGATTCGCCGCGGCACTGCACGACGTTGGCCACCGGGCTCACTCGACGGTCGGAGGGAATCTGCGGATCGACTCGCTGAGCGCGTTCATGGTCATCGTCATCGGAATCGTTTCACTGCTGGCATCGTGGGGGTCGGTCCGTTACTTGCGTCACGAAGTCGAGTCGCAACACTGCACTTCGCGACACGCCGTGCAGTACGCCGCACTCATGCAGTCGTTCGTTGCCACAATGTTGCTCGCGGTACTCGCCGCCAATATTGGAATTTTGTGGGTAGCGGTCGAGGCAACGACGATTACGACCACGTTTCTCGTCGGGCACCGACGTACCCGGGGCGCACTCGAAGCATCATGGAAGTACATCGTGCTCTGTTCGTTGGGTATCGCGTTGGCGTTCCTCGGTACGGTGCTCGTCTATCTGGCCGCAGTTCACGCCGGGGGACACTCGATACACGCCCTTGACTGGACCTGGCTGACGACGCACGCCCACGCGCTCAATCCCGCAATCATGCGTCTCGCCATTGGGCTACTCGTACTGGGCTACGGCACCAAGGTCGGTCTCGTGCCGATGCACAGCTGGCTCCCCGATGCCCATAGCCAGTCTCCGGCGCCGGTGTCGGCACTGATGTCGGGAGTGTTGTTGTCGGTGGCCTTTTACGCCCTTCTGCGATTCAAGGTGATCGCGGTGCTCTGTCTTGGAGAGACGTATCCGCGAGTACTGTTCGTCACTTTGGCCATTATGTCGCTCGCGCTCTCCTCTCTCTTGTTGCTTTCACAACGTGATCTGAAGCGCGCGCTCGCCTACAGTTCGACCGAGCACATGGGACTACTCGCGCTCGGCGCGGCCGCGGGAGGACCGCTGGCGATCTCCGGTGTCCTTCTGCATATTCTCGGACACGGTCTCGCGAAGGGAGTGCTGTTCTTATCCTCGGGTGAGATTGCGCTGGCGGACGGTACGAGTGACGTTAACGAGGCGGGTGGACTGCTGGCGCGGCGCCCCGCCCTCGGCGGCGCCGTTGCGGTGGGACTCGCCGCACTTCTCGGATTTCCTCCCTTCAGTCTCTTCCTGAGCGAACTCACCATGATGCGCGGTGAAGTTGCCAACCATATGGCCTGGGCAGTGGGCCTCTCGTTGGTGGCTTTGGCTATCGCGTTCGCGGGCATCGCAACGATTGGACGCCGGCTCCTGCTCGCGGGTCCCCGCGGGCAGGCCACCGGACTGCGTACACCCTGGTCGGCCATGGCACCACTGGTGCTGGGTCTTTCACTGTGTGCACTTATTGGCACGTTGACGTGGCCCTTGGTTCCACTACTGCACGCCGCGGCAAAGTTGGTGACCTCGTGAACCCTGCAGAATTGAACGTAGATGTCCCACCATCCACGCGTTCTATAAAAGAGACGACCGCTACGGAGCTACTCGCTGCCGCGGCCTCTCTGCTCGACGGCGGTTGGCGCCTCGCGATCGTCGCCGCTCATGACGATGACGACGTGATCCGTATTGTGTACGTCTTCATGAAGGGACCCCCCGACGAACGGACCGAACTCGTTGTACGCCTGGACGCTTCGAATCCCGTGCTCCCGTCGCTCGCGAGTCTCTCTTTTGTGGCGAGCCGCTTCGAGCGAGAAATCAAAGATCTGTTCGGCGTCGAACTGCTCGACCACCCTCAAGCGCGTCGACTCGTCTTGCACCAACACTGGCCGGAAGGTTGGTTCCCAATGCGACACGGAGCCGGACCGATTCCACCGATGATTAACGGTGCCGGCTCGTTCCCCTTCATTCCGGTTGACGGACCAGGCGTGTACGAGATACCGGTCGGCCCGGTGCACGCCGGGCTAATAGAGCCGGGACATTTTCGATTTTTCGTGGTGGGTGAGACAATCCTGCGAATGAAGGCCCGCTTGTGGTTCACGCATAAGGGGATCGAACGCTTGATGGAAGGCAAGAGTATTGAAGAGGGTCTCCAGATAGCAGAACGCGTGTCGGGTGATACCGCGGTCGGCCACTCGCTGGCCTACGTCATGGCGATTGAAGAGGCCCTAGGAGTCGTCGTGTCGCGTAGTGACCGACAGTTTCGCGCCACCCTCGTGGAGATGGAACGTTTGTATAATCACGTGGCCGACCTCGGTGCTCTCTGCAACGACGTCGGCTTCTCAATTGCGAACGCTTTCGCTTTGGAGATCCGCGAGCGTCTACTTCGCCTGAACAGTGAGGTCACCGGTCACCGACTATTGCGCGATGGTGTATTTCTCGGTGGAGCTCGAGTACGCCGACTCGCGTCGGACGATGAATTGAGCGGGATCGAGCACGATATTGACGAACTCATTGCGCTGGTTCTCTCCAATGCTCTCGTCCTCGACCGCTTTATCGGAACGGCCGTTCTCTCGCACCACGACGCAGTGGCGATGGGGACATTGGGTGTCGTGGCTCGAGCATCGGGCTGTGACGTTGACGCCCGTATTGATCATCCCTTCGTCGCGATGCCGGTTGACTTTGCGACCGTTTCGTCACGGGGAGGTGACGTGAAGGCGAGGTTTGATGTTCGGGTACACGAAATCCGCGCCTCACTGGCGTGCGTGCGGGCGTGGAACCGAGTCGCCGCGGACGAACCGGTGCAAGTGGACCCGCCCGCGAGTGACGATCCGGTGCTCGATTCAAATGAATCGGGCACCGTTCGCAGTGGACTCGGCGTGGTCGAGGGATGGCGCGGCACCATTGTCCACCGCGTCGAGATCGACAGTAACGGACGCCTCTCGAGGGTGAAGATCGTGGACCCGTCCTTCATGAACTGGCCCGCTCTGCCGATCTGTCTCGCCGAGACAATAATTCCGGACTTTCCGCTGGCCAACAAGAGCTTCAATCTGTCGTACGCCGGAAATGACCTATGACCGAGACAACCCCCACCCACGTAGATCGAATCGAATTGGGCGCACGCACGAAATCACGTTGTAGTCGACAACCAAGGGAGCAGTCACATGAATAAGCCGGTGTACGAGGCAAAGGCGGAGTTCTTCAAGGTGCTGGGACACCCCGCGAGGATCCAGGTTCTTGAGGTGTTGCGAAGTGGTGAGCGATCGGTGAGCGCTCTGGTCAGTGAGATTGGCATCGAAAGTTCCCATCTCTCCCAGCAGCTCGGCGTCATGCGCCGCGCCAATATTGTGCAAACTCGTAAGGAAGGTTCCACCGTCTTTTATTCGGTGATTGACCGAAATCTGTACCAATTGCTCGACGTCGCGCGACGCATCATCACGTCGTCACTCACCGAGTCGCAAAGTCTGCTCGACGTTTTGCGCGCCGAAGTGACCGCGACACCCATTATTTCGACGTGAACCACCATCGACGGCCGTCGATCGAATTCGTTAACTATTTACTGAGACCAATTGAACGCAGTATCGAGTGAGTAACTCCGTTGGTCGCGGCGTACATTTTACGCCTCGCGAAGCGTTTCGAGTAGGCGACGGGGCCACGCGCGGCAGCGTCAAGATTGCCAAGCATGCGTGCGTCGCGGTAGAGCTCTGATCGCAATGATCGATGTCGGCTCATAGTGACTTTCTTAGTGTTTCTCTGGCGGAATCACCGTCCTACGCAGACGATAGCCGCGTAGAAAGCAATTGGCCTCGAGAAACAACAAACCCCGGTGCTAGACACCGGGGTTTGTTGTTACTGCGTAACTGCGACTACTTCAGCCAGGCCGGAATTGCCCTGGAACTTAGCTTTGGTGCGCTCTTGACGTTATTCGCCGACGAACTATCGGTGACGTAGATCTTGCCGTCAAGCGCCTTGAGTGCCGAGGCACTGACGACACTGGTCAAGTAACCACCGTTCAGTCCCTGGTGATTCGTTGGCGTGTAGCGCAACGGCACCAGCGACGGGGTCTGACTAAACGTCGTGCTGGTGAGCGTCTTAAGGAAACTCGCACGGGTGAAGTTCTTGCCTGCGGCCTTCAGCGCTTCGACGAACGCCACTGCATAGCCAGCGCCGTACGCCATGTTGCCGGTAATCGGCGACGTTGCGGTGAAGTTCGGGAAGTCGGTCTTGTCAGCGAGCAGTACCTTATCCATCCACGGGATCCACGCACTGTTGTCGGTAGTCGTGGGCAGGTAACTGAAGGAAACCGCACCAATCTCAGGGTCCGGGAATGGCAGGCTCGCGAATGGAGCATCTACCGTCACGGGGTCCGATCCCACGCTGGAGATGATCCAGTTGGGCTTGTAACCGAGCTTCAGGGAAGCGCCAAGCACTGCGTCGGTCGCACCGGGAATCGTGTCGAGCACGGCCACAGTGCACTTGTCAGCTTGGAACTTGGCGACGTACGGTCCAACTGAAGCGCCTTGTGAGACGACTAGCGCACCGACGCTGTAGAACTGCGTATCGGTGAGCGATACGCCACCGGCGAGCAGCCCCGCAAGGCCGTCCGCACCGAAGTCGTCATTTTGTCCTAAGTAACAGACGTTGGCGGTCGGGTAGGTGTCGTTGATGTACTTGGCGAAGATCTTGCCTTCCTCGTTGTAACTGCTCTGCCATCCAAACAGTCCCGGGTACACGCCCGGGTTGTTCCAGTCGCGCGCACCTGAGTTGACGAACAACTGCGGTACGCCGTTGCTCTTGAGCAGTGAACGAACCGAGTCCTGAGTTGGGGTACCGAGCGAACCAACCGTGGCGAACACGGGTAGCGCGAGCAGTGCGCGGGTCTGGGTCGCGGTGTTGGGATTCCCGTTACAACCGAAGCCGGGTGTGCCGTAGCAGTCGTCTTTTAAGACGTACCTGATCTTGCGTCCATTAACACCACCCTTGTGGTTCACGTACTTGAATACCGCGTTCGCCGCCTTGGAGACATCGCTGTAACCCGGCGACGCGATGCCGGAACCGGGCACCGTGGCACCAATAGTGATCAGCCTCGAAGTGACACCGGGCACCCTTTTGGTTGCGGCGCCGGCCGTAATGATTGACGTGCCGGCCGTTACGAGCCCGAGGGACAGCAGCAATGCAGTCCCACCAGTCGTAAAGCGGCGCACTTTTATGTTTGCCATTCTATTCTTCTCTCCTTGTGTGAAATGCATGGATCTCTTACTGCGTGAGCGTAGGGCTCGGGCACGAGGGTTGCAAGTCACCCCCGGGCCACTTTCCTGCTGCGCCATAGTCGTATGACCGCGCCGGCAATGCCCATGGGGGCGAACAACATTGTCAATATCAGTAAACCACCGAAAATAATTCCGTTTAATTGGCTCGCGACGTTGCCTTGTGGATTCAGTCCTGATTGATTGGTGATCCACGTTATGACGGTCGCGGAGTACGCGTAGATCACGCCGCCGATTAATGCGCCCGAAATGGTACCGATCCCGCCAATGACCACCAACGAGAGAATGGTGATGGACAACGCGAAGGAATACGTGGATGGCGAGACCGAATTGTTGATGATCGTCCACAAGGCCCCGCCCAGAGCAGCGTAGGCCGACGAGACTACGAAGGCGATCACGCGAGTGCGCGGCAGTGATATACCCACCAGTTCGGCCGCGACGTCGTTATCCCGAATGAGGCGCATCGCACGGCCGGTCCTGCTCGCGAACAGATTTGCCATGAAGAAAAAGGCCACGCCGGTGACCACGATGGTGATATCAGCCAGCCACATGCTGTTGATCGTGAGAAGCGACGTCGACGAGTTGAAGAAGTTGGCGAGCCATTGCGGTGGCGTGACCGCAGTAGGAAGTTGCAAACCGGAGTCGCCGCCGGTCCAGGAGTGAAATGAATTGACGATGGCCGTGAATGCCACGGCAAATGCCAGCGTCATGCCCGCAAGGTACGGACCTCGCAGTCGGGTGGCCGGCAGTCCCAACATCAATCCCACGAGGGCACCGGCAGCGATGGCGATGATCAGAGTAATGACGATGGGCGTCGTCGCGTGATGGTTGGCCCATATGCCCATGGCGAACGCGCCCACACCCATGAAGGCACCATTGCCAATCGATATTTGACCCGACGCTCCAGTAAGAAACGATAGGCCGAGAAGCACAATGGCCATAGCGGCGCCGATGGCCAAGTTGTAATTCGTGGTGGCGGAGAAAAAGTAGGAGCCGAACAACGCAGCGTCCGCAAAGAAAAGCGAGAGCATCGAACGAAAGAGTACGGGGTGGTCGGTTCGAAGTCCGGGGACCGTGAGAGCGGCGAGCGCCACAGTTGCAATATCGACGATCACCGCCGTGGCGAAACTCAGTTGTGTGGACGAAGGGAGAAGAAACGCCACGATCGTTGCAACGACGATCAGTGCGACGCTCAGTGTGGTGCGGCGGCTCACGTTGCTGACTGCCATTAGACGCGTCGAACCGAACTCTTGGCAAAAAGTCCATTGGGACGGGCCATCAATGACACGACGAGAATGACGAGCGCCACGATAATTATTGCATTCGAATTTAAATAGTCACTCACGAACTGCAAGATGATCCCGAGGGAGATTCCAGCGACGAGAGCTCCGACCGGACTATCGAGTCCACCGACTGCGGCAGCAATGAATCCAAACGCGAAGATGCCGTCCATTACTTGTGGGTTAAGTCCGGAGAAGAAATTCGAAGCAACGAGCACGGCCGCAATCGTGCCGACGCCCGTTGAGAGCATCCAGCCGAAATTGAGCATCCGACCAACTCGAACGCCCAGCAGTCGTGAGACTTCGGGTGCGAGCGCCGATGCGCGAAGCTGTAGTCCGAGTTTCGTAAATCGAAAGAGCGCCGCGACGCCGCCCATCACAATGAGACCCGTCACGATCTCGTACACCGTAAAATCGGAGAGCCCAAAGGGCTTACCGCCAATCTGCCAATTGATGGGGGAGAATGGTACCGGCAGGCCACGGGGCGTGGTCGACCAGATTGCGGCCGCCACGCCCTCGAGAACTATCAAAAATCCGACCATGACGACAATCGGATTGATCTCTGGTTTTCCGTACAGTCCTCTCACCAAGACTCGCTCGGTGAGCCCGCCAATCACGAAGCCCGCCACGATTGCGATGGCGAAGCACGGCCAGTACGAGAGGTGGTACGACAAAAGACCCATACCGAGAAAGGCGGCAAACATCGGCATCGCACCCTGCGCGAAGTTCAAAATACCCGTGGAGCGCCATACGAGCACCAGGCTTAAGGCAACGAGTCCGTACATGACGCCGTTTGTGAGACCACCGAGTACGTCCGACATGATCCTAGAAGTGAGGAAAAGATCCATTAGTCAACCATCCCGAGGTAGTACTGACGCAACTTCTCATCAGCAGCGACGGTAGCTGCGACGTCGTTGGCCACGATACGTCCCACGTGCAGCACAACGGCGTGGTGGGCGATCCGCAACGCCGAGGACGCATTCTGTTCGACGAGAATCACGGTTAGATTGTTCGTTGAACACAGATTTTTGATCGTTCCCATTAACTGCGCCGTGACGAGTGGCGCGAGGCCGAGCGACGGCTCATCGAGCA
>JBBQGY010000004.1:0-27224 GCA_038323435.1 Acidimicrobiales bacterium | reverse complement strand
CGACGCGCCTTCTTCGCGTCGAGCACTTTGGCGAGCGCGACGTCCAGATCGCTCGTCCATTCATCGAGGTAGCGGTGATCCACGCGCCGTTGGAGGCGACTCGGGTCGACGTCGACGCAGAGACAGACGCCGTCGTTCATCGTCACCGCGAGCGGCTGCGCGCCGCCCATGCCACCGGCACCCGCGGTCAGCGTTAGGGTTCCCGCGAGGGTGCCCGCGAAGCGCTTATTGGCGACGGCGGCGAACGTTTCGTAAGTTCCTTGCAGAATTCCCTGCGTGCCGATATAGATCCACGAACCGGCCGTCATCTGGCCGTACATCGTCAGTCCCAACGCCTCGAGCCGTCGAAATTCGGGCCACGTCGCCCAGTCGCCCACGAGATTCGAGTTAGCGATCAGCACCCGCGGCGCCCACTCGTGGGTCTGAAAGACGCCCACGGGCCGACCGGACTGCACGACCATGGTTTCGTCGCCCTTCAGGGTCGTGAGCGTGCGCACCAGGGCATCGAAACTGCGCCAGTCGCGGGCCGCTCGACCGGTGCCACCGTAGACAACGAGGTCGTCGGGGCGCTCGGCAACCTCGGGGTCGAGATTATTTTGCAGCATGCGAAGGGCGGCCTCTTGGGGCCAGCCGAGTGTGGACAGCGACGTACCGCGAGCGGCACGTACGGGACGGGCACCTTCCATACGAACTCCTCTACCGCGTTAGCTCAATGTGACAAATCGTCGGACGATATCGAGTAACTCGCCGCTGCGCACGAGTTCGCCCACCCCGGCGATCTCGGGCGACAGCCACCGGTCGGGACCGGGTCCGCCACTCACCGCATTCACTCGATTACTCACGGCGCGAGTGACGGGCGACGGTTCAAGCGGTTGGCGAAGTGCCAGCGCCCTCGCGGCGGTCAATAACTCAATCGCGACGACGTCGGCGAAGGCGTCGAGTGACTTGTGAAGCTTTCGTGCCGCGTGCCAGCCCATCGACACGTGATCCTCTTGCATTCCCGACGACGGGATCGAGTCGACGCTCGCGGGACTCGCGAGCCGCTTCATCTCGGACACCAGCGCGGCCTGGGCGTACTGGGCGATCATGAGGCCCGAGTCGACGCCGGCCTGGTGGGCGAGAAACGGAGGAAGTCCGTAACTACGAGAGACGTCGAGCATGCGATCGGTCCGTCGCTCGGACATCGACGCAACGTCGGCGAGCACGATTGCGAGGAAGTCCAGCACGTAGCCAATCGGTGCGCCGTGAAAGTTTCCGTTGGAGACGAGCGAACCGTCGGCGAGGACCGAGGGATTATCAATCGACGAGGCCAATTCGACGTCGGCGACGTCGGCGGCGAACACAAAGGTGTCGCGCGCGCCTCCGTGGACTTGAGGCGCGCAGCGCAGCGAATAGGCGTCCTGCACTTGGCTGGGGTCGTCGAGGTGTGAACTCACGATCTCGGAGTCGGACAAGAGCACGGCGAGATTCGCGGCGCTACGACGCTGACCCGCGTGGGGGCGCAGCGCGTGAATTTCGTCAAGAAATACTCGATCGGTACCGCGCAGGGCTTCAATGGACATCGCGGCCGCCACGTCCATCAACTGCATCAACTCGGTACCGTCGTCAATGGCGAGGATAAGTTGGCCGAGCATGCCGTCGGTGCCGTTGATCATGGCGAGGCCCTCTTTTTCGGCCAGCACAATCGGTCGTAGTCCCGCGCTGGCGAGCGCCTGGGTAGCGAGCATTCGTTGTCCGCCGCGATCGCGTACGTCGCCCTCGCCAATGAGTGCGAGCGCCACGTGCGCGAGAGGCGCGAGGTCGCCCGAACAGCCGAGAGATCCAAATTCGTGCACGACGGGCGTAATGCCGGCGTTCAGTAACGCCGCGTACGCGAGAGCGGTCGACGATCGCACCCCCGACACGCCACTGCAGAGATTCGTGAGTCGCGACACCATCATTGCGCGCACGACGTCGGTTTCCACTTCGGGGCCGACGCCCGCCGCGTGGCTTCGAATGAGCGAGCGTTGCAGATCGCGACGTTCGTCGGGCGAGATAAACGTCGTCGCGAGTGAGCCGAATCCCGTCGAAAGTCCGTAGACCGGCGTACCGCTGCTGACCAGTGCATCGATGGCGTCACGCTGACGGTTCAGTCGCTCAATCACCGGTGCGCTCAGTTCAATCGGTTCGTAACCTCTCGCGACCGCCACCAGTTGGCGGCGCGTCAACGGTTCCAGTCCGACGATAACGGTCACCGTACCCTCCTTCGAAGTCCCGCGAGCGCCTCGAGGACGAGGAGCGCACCGAGACGTACGGTGCGTTGATCGGGGCTATCGAGCGCCACGTCAATCTCGGGGATGTCGATCGCGCACACGACAGGATTGGTCACGGCGACGCGCACGAAGCGGCGCATCTCATCGGCGCTCAGACCTCCGGGGGCGGCGGCCGGACAGCCGGGCACGGCCGCGCGATCGGCCGCGTCCATGTCGACGTCAAGGTAGACCCGTCGACCACCGGCACTCGCAAGTTGCACCGCGCGCACCGCCACCTCTTCGATGGTGTCGTGACGAAGTGCGTCGCGCGGTATGGCGTGAATGCCGGCGTCGCTCGCCCGCTTCGCGTACGCCGGGGAGTTTGAAAAATCAGCGACGCCGACCTGGACGACGTGATGTCCGTCGAGACCGTCGTCGATCAACTGGCGAACAGGTGATCCGTTGGACACGCCGTCACGTAGATCGAGATGCGCGTCGAGGGTGACGAGTGCGAAGTTCGAATAGTCGCCGCCGGTAATTGCCCTCATGGCGTGCCACGTCGCGGCATTATCACCCCCGAGGATGACGCTGAGCTCGAGGCCGGCGTCAAACGAACGAATCGCGTCGGCGACACGCCGGTGACCGTCATCGCCGTCGGGGTCGTTGACGTTGCCGTAGTCCACGAGCGCCACATCCTCGGCGAGGTCGACGTTGTCCGCGTACGACCAGGTCGAGTAACGATCGAGGGCCGCTCGCACCGCGTCGGGCGTACTGATCGACGAGCGCCGCGTCAACGACGTCGCGTACGTGGGCACACCGACCAGAGCGGCGTTGCGTCGTCCTTCGACGGGTCGGGGGTGCACGAGCGACGCGGCCGACGGCCAATTGGAATCACTCGAAGTCACCACGTCGCCATGTTAGGCACCGTCGCAATTTCCCCTATTTGGTGGGCGCAGTTGACGTCGGGGCGGTAGTGGTGGTGGTCGACGTGGGGGTCGACGTGGGGGTCGACGTGGGGGTCGACGTAGGCGACGGCGGACGGCATCCCCTCCCCGCAATTCGAAGGGGCTGGGGCTGGACGTGGTGCACGACCGATAACACGCCCGCACTCGTCCAGCTACAGAGCCACGAGTTGGGCTCGGCCAGGGCTACGAAGAAGTCGCGCTGCCAACCGCTGTCGTAGATCGACGCGTTGTGTTGGCTCGCGGGAAGTTGCAGGGCAAACTGACCGGTGCTCGTATGCAGCGGCCGCGCCGCGACGCCGGCAATGGGCCAGAAGGGATTGATATCGAGTTGCATTCCCGTCACTGCGCCCGCCCGCAGGAGAGCACTCGCGAGGGTCACGGGCATCACGGGCGTCATCGTCGCGATGTAGATGAGGTTGCCGTGCGCGTCAACGCCGAGACCAGTGCGCGCGGTCAGCGGATTGTAATTGAGGGGCGATCCCCACTGGTGCCAGTTCGACGACGAGGCGCCCGGCGTGAGCGCACCATCGAGGACCAAGGCGGTGAGATTCTGCCGGTAACTAATTGGATGAAAGCCCCGCGTCGGAAAGTTCTTTGCTCCCCACGGGCCCATTTCCCAGTGTCCCGCGCGGTCGAAGGCAATCGTCATCGAGCCAACGGCCAAATTAATCATCACCACGCCGTCAACGACCGCGCCCCCGGCGTGGGCCGACTGCTTAAACGCACCATTGAATACCGCCACCACACCGGGCGGCCCTTCGCTGCGCCAGTCAATACGGGGTGCGGCGTCCGCCGGTGCCTGGGCCCAGGCGTTGGGGTCACCGCTTCCGACGTGCCAGCGCAGCAACGTGGTGCGGGCTCGGAGTCGGATTGCTCGAAAGACCGCACCACTGACGTTGAGGTCCCGGTAGTCCACCATGACGCCGCGGCTCGACACACTGACGGCGGTCCAGCCCGCTTGGCGCGCCTCGGGCGTCGTCGAGATCGCCCCCACACCTGAGAGTGCCGACGTTGCCGAGGGGACGTCGGCTACGACACTTACGAAAGCCACCGAGAAAACGGTCACCAGCGCCACGAATGGGCGGACGTAGCGTGCGAAATCCTGCGGCGAATGCAACCTCATACTGCTACTTATCGCTCGACGATACGCACACCGCTGTCGCTCGGCTCTTCGGTAGAAGCGGTGATGAAGGTCGGCACTTCGGTAGGTGCCGGTCCGTGGTGCACGTCATCGACGTAGACGGGCGCCGACGTTGCCACGTACTCGCCCTCTGCGGTTCGAACAACGACATTTGGCGTCTTTCGCTTGCCCCCACCCTTAACGCCCTGCAGCTCTTTACAGATTTTGTAGGTGATCGGGTAGGCCACAAACGGCGCGATGATGCAGAGCACGCGCATGGTCCACAACACCGTCTCGAGCGGGACGTGGAAGAAGTTCGCCAGCACGTCCGTCGAGCTCGCCACGAAGAGCATGCCGAGCAGTGCCAGGAGAGCGACACCGAACGCGGTGCGCTTGGGACGGTCGGTCGGGCGGTCGAGCAAGTTGTGCATCTCGTTGTCCTTCGTAAAGTGGCGCTCAATTGCGGGCCACGCGAAGACCAAATTGAAAATGAGTCCCGGCAAGACGACGGCAGGAATGAAGACTTCGAGTGGAATGGTGTAACCGAAGCTATGGAACGACCACGACGGCCATATTCGTAGCGCGCCGTCGAGAAATCCCATGTACCAGTCCGGTTGCACGGCGTACGAAATCCGAGCCGCGTCGTAGGGTCCGAATTGCCAAATCGGATTGACCTGCGCGAAGGCCCCCAGTAACGCGGTCACGCCACCAATCACGAAGAGGAAGCCGGTGGTCTTGGCCATGAAGATCGGAAACATTGGCGAACCGACGATGTTATTTTCGGTTCGTCCTTCGCCGGGGAACTGGGTGTGCTTTTGGCGAATAAGTAAGAACATGTGGGCCGACACGAGTCCGATGATGATGAGTGGCACGATCAGCACGTGGAGGATAAAGAATCGCGGGATGATCGCGGTACCTGGAAAGTTGCCTCCAAAGACGAGGAACGCCAAGTAGGAACCCACGACCGGTATAGACAAGATGATCGAATAGGCAATGCGAATGCCGGTGCCCGACACGAGGTCGTCGGGGAGCGAGTAACCGAGGAAGCCGTTCACGATCGCGAGAATCAGCAGCGTCCCACCAATAGTCCAGTTGAGTTCACGGGGCTTGCGAAATGCACCAGTGAAAAAGACGCGGGCCATGTGCACGACAATCGCGCCGACGAAGATGTCACAGGCCCAGTGGTGCATCTGGCGCATTAAGAGACCACTGCGTACCGCGAACGAGAGGTCGACCGTCGAGGAGAAGGCCTGGGTGACCTTCTGGCCGTCGAGCGGCAAGTAGTTGCCGTGGTAGGTGACAATTGCTTGACTCGGCACGTAGTACAGCGTCAAGAAGATACCGGTCACCAAGAGGATCACGAACGAATAGAGCGCAATCTCGCCGAGCATGAACGACCAGTGGTCGGGGAAGATCTTGTCGAGGAACGTCCGACCGCCCTTGGCGACGCCGAGGCGGTCGTCCAGCTCTCCGAGGGTCTTGCCAACTTTTCCGTAAGGTCCGAGCGTCGCACTCTTCGCGCGTTTGGTGTTGAGTACGTCAGTCATCAGTGGCGCTCCCAGAATCCAGGTCCGACCGGTGTGTGGAAGTCACTCTGTGCACGGAGATAACCGCTGGCGTCGATATACAGAGGAAGTTGTGGCAACGGTCGTGGCGCCGGACCGAACTGAGGGATCGCTCCGTTGTTCACGTTAAATGCCGATTGGTGACACGGGCAGACGAGTAGTTGCAACTGCTGTTCGTAGAGCCCGACGGGACAACCGAGGTGCGTACAGACTTTCGAGTACGCGACGTACCCCTTGGGCGCCCAGGTCTCGCGACCCTTCTGGGTCGTGAAGTTCTCGTTGGAGAGTCGAATTAGCACGGTCTGATTCACGGCCTGACCGCGATCACTGTCTTGGGTACCTTCGGGAAACACGGTCGTAATCGATCCCACCGCGAGGTCACTGACTTGTACGCGCCGACCGGACTGATCCACGACGTAGGAACCCTTGGCCCAGTCCGTGTGGTCGAGGGTATTTTTTGGCAGTGGTCCGAGACTTCGCAATACGGGCAAGAGGGCGACAACGCTGAAAATACCGAGACCACCACCGAGCAACCCACCGAGCAACTTGCGACGCTTGATGACGTCGCCGCCGCGCTCGACAATCGCCGCGGCGAAGGCGTCGCGGTCGGTCTGGGTGTTGGCGAGTGAGTGGCGCTCTTCGACGAACGGACCCCGCGGCATGAGGTACTTACCCCATGCGATGAGACCAACGCCAAGAAAAAACATCCCGCCGCCCAACGTCGCGCCGAGCTTCCACGGTTGGGCGTTGATCCAGAAGCATGCGCCAAAAGCGATGATCAGCACTATGCCAACGAAAAAATTTACGGCAATGACTCGCTCGACCAATTGCGGATTGTTCGCCGCCGGCTGCATGTGGATGTCATTAGTGTCCAAACCGGTCACCGAGACCGGCGTGCGGATCTCCTCGATGTCGCTCAATTCCGCTCCCCTACCCAGAATCCAATGAGGGCCAAGAGCCCCACGCCGAGGGCCAGTCCGACAAACCCTTCGGCGACCGGACCGAGTCCGCCCAGCCCGAATCCACCAATGTTTTGGGGGTGCTGAATTTCGGTCGTGACGTACTTGACAATGTCGTTCACCTGGTAATCGCTGAGGTTGCCGGTAAACCGCGGCATGTTGCCGGGACCGGTTCGGATTGCTTCGGCGACTTGGACGACGGGAATGTTGCGCAGCGACGGCGCGTACGTACCGGCCGCCAAAGCGTCGCCGTCACCTTCAATGGTGTGACAGGCCGCGCAGTTGAGCGCGAATAACGCAAACCCGTCAGCCACGTTGGCAATAGCGAGGTTCGGCGTCGGGATCAGGGGCACACCCGGTGACAGTGAGTTCACCCACGCCGCCACCGCCAACGCCTCCGTGTGCGAGAGCCGCGGCACGCGGCGATTTGCTTGGATGTTCCTCGGATCGGCGGCCGGCATGCGGCCCGATTCAATCCAGAAATCAATCGTCGCGGGACCGAGGCCCACGAGGTTCGGATATGCACCACTCGTACCGCTCGCCGGTACTCCGGTTCCTTCGTTACCGTGGCACGACGCGCAGTTCTGCAAAAACAAGGCTTGTCCGAGTTGCAGTAATGACGAAGGAGGTGCGTCGTACGTAATCGCGGTGTCGCCGTAACTGATGACCACTCCGTTGCTGTCCTTTTTCACGACGTCAGAGTTGGGCGTGCCCGCGTTCTTGCGCGTTGTTTGGTACGGATCCGATTGATACGCCGCGTGCGCGCTTTCGGCAAAAGTAACGAGTGGTCCTAGCGCAATGAAACCAACGATCGTGAGTGCACCGATGCGCTTGGTGAGAGTTAACGACAAGGTCATTCCTACTTCAACAAGAACAGGGCTGAGTAGAGCCCGATCCATACGACGTCGACGAAGTGCCAGTAGTAACTGACACCCTGGAAAGTTGACAGCTCACCGGGGTCGCCTTCGGAGCCGCGCATGCGAAAGAGTAGGAAGGCCATGGCGACGAGACCGAGGAACACGTGCAGTCCGTGCAGACCAGTGGTAATGAAGAACACCGATCCGTACGAGTTCGTGTACCAACGTGTTGTTAAGTGGATCCACTCGTACGCCTGGTTGCCGACGAACAACGCACCCATAATGATGGTGACGATGATCCAATTACGCGCTTCGGCGCGGCGACGATGCTCGATGAGCCACACGGCCCACTGCATGGTGAACGAAGAGGCCACGAGGATGATCGTAAAGATGCCCGACTGCAGTACGTCGAGGTGCGTTCCGACGGGAGGCCACGCCGCCAGGTGTGCGCGGATGGTAAACAATGCGGCGAAGAGACCAGAGAAGAACATCAACTCGCTGCCGAGCCAAATCATCACGCCGATGGCCAGCATCGGCGGTCGATCGTGAACAATCTTCCCTTGCTTCGCCAGGCTATTGAGGGGAATCGCCTGACTCACGGCTACATTTCTAGCGGAAATTGTGACCCCAGTGTGTCGGGTGCGCGGAAATGGTCATTGCAGGGTCGTCGGAACCGGTTCGGAAGCGACGATCGCGAGGCGTCGCGTGGGACGAGTCATCGCAACGTAGAGCGTGCGCAGACCACGCGGCGTCACCGACCGATGGTCACTCGCCCCGCGACTGGCAATTTGCGACGGCTCCACGACGACGACCGCGTCGAACTCCAGTCCATTGGCTCCTTCGGCTCCGAGGACCACAAGGTCGGCGCCGAGCCGACGCGACTCTTCGTCACGGGGATCAATGGCCCCGAGACCGTTGACCTGGAGAATCTCCACAATCTCTTCGATTCGGTTCGACGTCACGATCACCGCCACCCGTCCGGGGGTGACCGCCTCGACTTCACGCTGGGTAATGGCGACTAACGTTCGCGCGAACTCGTCGGGCGCGACCTCGTCAACGGTGGGACTAAATCCGGCGCGTCGCACCGGACGCGGCGGTTCGAGGTCGGGTGCCGCGGCGAGTAACGTCGGCGCGGCGAAATTGAGGACTTCCTCGGGAGTGCGGTAACTCACTGTTAAGTCGACCCGGGTTGGTTCACGCCGGGGATCGAGTACATCGAGGACCGCGTTCCACGACGCCGACGACGACGCCATCGTCGCTTGGCCCATGTCGCCCACGATGGTCATCGATCCGGTCAGGTCGCGTCGTTTCAGCACGCGCAACTCCATGGGCGAAAGATCTTGCGCTTCGTCGACGACGATGTGTCCGTACGTAACAAATTCGGCCTCGTCGAGTTCCGTACTCTGCACCGGCGCGAGGCGGTGTGCTTCACGCAACGCCGCGGCACGCACGTCGCCGGCGTACGCGTCGAGGTCAATACCATCGAGGATTCCCTGGTCACCGGGTTTTGGCACGGGACGGGGTCGACGACGCGGTCCGAGCAGTACACGGGCCTCGTCGATGAGTGCGGTGTCGGCCTTGGTCCACTTGATATTCTCGAGTGATTCCGACCTCGGGCGGTAGAGCAGTTCACGTTCGTGCTCACTGAGTACGCCGTCACCGTCCGCACGAAGGCGTGCCTTCGCCCCACAGAGGTCGTGCAACAGTTCATCGCCCGAAAGACGTGGCCAAATCCGCTGCATTACCTGTTTGAACTGTGTCGTCGTGCGAATGAGTTCGGACAACTCTCCGACAGCGTTCACGTCGTCGAGTCCCTCGCGAACAAATCGTTCGTAGTACTCATTGGCGAGACGATTGGCGAGTTCGCGTCCCACGGCCGATCGACGTTGATTGTGATTGCCGGGGCGACGACGCGCGCGCTCGACAATCTCTTGGGTGTAACGAGCCTTTAATACCACGATCGCTCGTCCGACGGGAATCTCGACGTCGTCACGAAGGCCGCGCTGACGGGTGCGAAGGGCACGCTCGAGGAGCCGGGCCATGCGCAGGTCGCCCTTCAACTCGTCCGCCGGTTCGCTGTCGCGTCCACGGATCTCGACGTTCGTGACGAGTCCCGAGATCGTGGACAACGTGACGCCCGATTCGCCGAGCGACGGCAACACGTTTTCGATGTAGTTCAAGAACAGTGGGTTCGGACCAACCACGAGGACACCCTGGCGTTCGAGGGTTGACCGGTGGGTAAAGAGGAGATACGCCGCTCGGTGCAGCGCGACGGCCGTCTTGCCGGTCCCTGGCCCGCCCTGAACGAGGAGCACGCCGGCCAGGGGATTTCGAATAATCCGGTCCTGCTCACCCTGAATTGTGGCAACGATGTCGCCCATCCGACCAGTCCGAGCACGGCCCAACGCCGCCAGCAGCGCCCCGGGGCCTCCGAGTGCGAGGCCCCCTTCGACCAGGCCTTCGGCGGTCGCCGAACGGACTTCGTCGTCGGGCAACATGAGGTCTCCGTTGGCGTCAGCGAAGTATTCGTCTTCAACACTCGTGACAACGTGACCGCGAATCGCGACGTGACGTCGGCGCGAAAGCCCCAGCGACTCAACACCGGTGGCGCGGTAGAACGCTTCGGCGACGGGTGCGCGCCAGTCGACCACCAGGGGATTGAGTTGATCGTCCGACACGGCCAATCGCCCGACGTGATAATTATCAGCCACGCCCAATTCATTGGGCACGTAGTCAATACGTCCAAAGAAGAGCGGCTGGTCACCGATGGCTAGTTGGTCGAGTCGATTCAGCGCCGTGCCCATGACCACGTCACGCTCCACGAGGTCACCCGCACCACGCATGTTTGCGACGGCGGCGCTATCACGCAGTGACCGAGCTTCGTCGCGCATGTGGTCCAGGGCCGAGAGCGCCACGTCGAGGAACTTCTGTTCCTCGGTGATCTCTCGCTCGTGCGACATCGCGACCTCGATTCATTCCTCAAAATTGAGAATTAGTAAGTCTAATTCCTTCGAACACCACCGTCGACAGACGGGGCTCGGTGACTCCCCTAGATTGGAAGGGGTAAAGGAGCGAAGTGAGCGAGCCAATATTCCTTCGGGCCTGTCGTGGAGCGACGGTCGAGCACCTGCCCGTGTGGTTCATGCGCCAAGCCGGGCGGTCCCTACCCGAGTACCGTGCGCTGCGCGGCACCGGATCCATCCTCGACGCCATTGACAATCCTGCACTGGCGTGCGAGATCACGATGCAACCGGTCCGTCGTTACGGCGTCGACGCCGCCATTCTCTTCTCGGACATTGTGGTGCCATTTCACGCGCTCGGATTTGGCGTGGACGTGGTGCCCGGACGCGGACCCGTCATCGAAAAACCATTCGCGAGCAGCTCGGACCTCGATCGACTGCGGGACCTCAGCGACGTCGACATCACGCACGTGACCCAAACCGTCGACCTGGTTGTGAAAGAACTTGCGAGCACCGATACACCGCTCATTGGCTTCGCCGGTGCGCCGTTCACGGTGGCCAGTTACCTCGTCGAAGGCGCACCAACGCGCGAGTTCGGCGTCATTAAGACAATGATGCACGCCAACCCCACACTCTTTGACCAACTGACCGATCGCCTCGTTGATATCACGGTCGCCTTTTTGCGCGCCCAAGTGGCGCACGGCGCGCGCGCCCTCCAACTCTTCGATTCCTGGTCGGGGGCCCTCACGCGCAACGAATATCGCCGCTACGCGTTGCCCGCCGTGCAACGGGTGCTGGCGGGTGTCGCCGATCTCAACGTGCCGACCATTCTCTTTGGCGTCGGTACGGGAGAACTGCTGGACCTGATGGCCACGAGCGGCTGTTCCGTGGTCGGAATTGATTGGCACGTGGACCTCGACGAAGGTCGCCGTCGCGTCGCCGGTATGCCGGTCCAGGGAAACCTGGATCCGGCTCGCTGTCTCGGTGGCGAAGAGTCTGCGTTGAGCGCCGCGCGCGCGGTGATTGCACGCGCGGGCAACGACGCGGGCCACATCTTCAATCTCGGTCATGGCGTCTTGCCGTCCACTGATCCTGCGGTCCTCGAAGCGGTCGTGCGAGTAGTGCACGACGAAGGTCGAGCGGGGGTGCGATGACCACCGGTGTACTCGTCATGGCGTACGGAACGCCCTCGACGCCCGACGTCGTCGAGGCGTACTACACACGAATTCGCCACGGTCGGCCGCCGACCCTCGAACTGTTGGCCGACCTTCAACGTCGTTATAACGCCATCGGTGGCACGTCGCCGCTCGCCGAACGAACCGCTGACCAGGTCGCGGGGATCGCGGCGGCGCTCGATCGAGCCGCGCCCGGAGAGTTCGATGTTCGCTTCGGTTCGAAGTACGAACCCCCACTCCTCGAAGATGCGGCGAGGTCATTTAGTAACGACGGCTTTACGTCGGTCATTGGTCTCGTACTCGCCCCCCACTCGTCGTCGATGTCGACCGATCAGTACATGACACGTGCCAGGGAGGCACTGGGCGACGGCGTCCACTTCACGGCGATTGGCGCGTGGTGGGAGTTTCCCGGTTTCCTAGAACTCATTGCGGCACGGGTGCTCGACGCGCTGTCCTGCGTTCCCCTCGAACGTCGGGCGACGACCGAAGTTATCTTCTCAGCGCACTCCTTGCCCGAGAAGATTCTTGCGTCAGGCGATGACTATCCCGAGCAGTTACGAGAGAGCGCTCGTCGCGCCGCAGCGATTGCGAACGTGACGACGTGGGACGTGGCGTGGCAGTCGGCCGGGCGCACGGCCGACCCGTGGATTGGCCCCGACATCCTTACGATCCTTCGTACGAAGCGCGCCGAAGGCCTCACCGACATCGTGTCGTGTCCCATTGGTTTTGTCGCCGACCACCTCGAAGTGCTGTTCGACATTGACATTGAGGCCCAGGGTGTCGCACGCGAAATCAATCTCAACGTCGTGCGCACGACCTCGCTCAACGCCGATCCCGCGTTCGTGGAACTACTCGCCCGTGTCGTACGCGCGGCGGCGTCCTAGGTGGCACGAGGCTCGGTTGTCATCGTGGGCGGGGGTATCGCGGGACTGAGTGCGGCGTGGGAACTGTCGGGCGCTGCAGTGGGACCGAACGAATCGACACCTCGAATTGAACTGATTGAAGTCAGCGAACGGCTCGGCGGTGCACTCGTCACCACCGAATTCGCCGATCGAACGATTGACCTCGGAGCCGACGGATTTCTCGCGCGGCGGCCCGAAGGCACCGCGTTGATTCGCGAACTTGGGTGGTTCGACCAGCTAGAGCCCATCGACGCGAGCGGCGCATCGATTCTGTTGAAAGGTGCGCTCTACGAGCTTCCGACCGGACTGGCCATGGGCATCCCTACCTCAGTCGCGCAAGTACGCCGCGTTCGTGGACTGACGTGGCGCGCTCGACTCGCGGCCCGACGTGACCAGTTCTTTCCAACTCGACTCTCCGTCGGTGACGATATCTCGATCGGTTCCATCGTGCGAGGCAAACTGGGCCGCGAACTCAGCTACAAATTTATTGAACCAATGGTTGGGGGCATCCAGGCCGGACGAATCGATGATCTCTCCGCAAAGTCGGTATTTCCTCCGCTCTATGAGGCGGCTGCGCGCGGTGGTTCATTGATGAAAGCGATGCAGCCGGTAACGCCGGCGATCGCACCATCGAGTGAAAGTCCGTCGAGTGCGCCGCTGTTCTACTCGCTCGTTCACGGCCTCGGTGCACTTCCGATCGAACTGGCCCGACTCTTAACGCTTCGCGGCGTCGTCTTTCGCACTGGTGTTGCTGTCACGGCACTTCGGCGAACGCCGTCGGGTAGTTATCCGTGGGAGGTCGACACCGCGACCACCACCACACCAGCCGACGTAGTAATTGTGGCGACGCCCGCGTGGGTGACTGGTTCCCTCCTCGGAGCGCACGATCCACGACTCGAGCGGCTCACTCGCATCGACAGCGCCAGCGCCGCGATGGTGACGTTCAGCGTCTCGCGCGAACAGATCACGCTGCCCGTGAATGGCACCGGCATCCTCGTGCCTCTCGGGACCGCCTGGTCGGGAGAAGGTTCCATGATGGTTACCGCCGTCACCCTTCTCGATCGGAAGTGGCCCCGACTGCGCCGCGACGACGACGTCCTCGTACGCGTGCACGTTGGTCGCATCGACGACGATCGCTGGGCCGCGCTGAGCGACGATGAGCTCACGTTGCGAGTAGCCAAGGAGTTGAGCGAAATTCTCCAACGCTTCGGTACGCCGCGGGTGTCGATCGTGCAGCGATGGCCCAACGGTCTCCCCCAGTACCGAGTTGGTCACGCCACGCTCGTCGCGGATGCGAAGGAGGCCGCGGCGTCGATGAACCTCGCGCTGTGCGGCGTTGCCTACGACGGTGTGGGGGTTCCGGCGAGCATTGGATCGGGACGACGGGCGGCGCGCGAAACGCTGGCATTCCTCACGGCATCGAGCGACGAGTTTCACGGTTGCTAGAGGTAGTACCCCGAGTGAATATAAATGCACGGTACGCCTTCACTGACGTACATTGCGTGATTCTTCGGGTCGTCATCGAGCGCGAGGCGGATGTCGAATCCCTCCTTCACCAGATCGCCCAAGGCACCTCGCTTGAACTCATCGACCCCCGAGTAATCTCCGTACTCTCGCATAATCAGTAGATCCCAGCGCAGGCCATAGCGCTCGAGCCATGCGACGGTGTGCGGTTGGACTCGCCGCGGTCGGCCCGTGAGCAGTACAACTTTGAGAGATTGATCGAGCAATTCCAGGAGCCGTTCAATCTCTTCGATGATCGGATCGTCGCCGCAGGCGTCGAAAAAGCTCTTCCAGTCACCCCAATCGAGGTAGTGCTGGCGACCGGCGGCGTCGGCGAGCACGCCGTCAATGTCGAAAATGACGGCCGGTCCCGCGTCCTGCGCCTCGGCGCGCCAGTGCCAGTTCTCTCGTCGATAGTCCGCGTTCATCTGTCGATTCAGGCTAACGGCAACCGTGGCGAAGTCTGCGAGACTAGACGCCGTGGGAGCGACCGAGCGACAGACGCTACCAATTCCGTACGGGCATCACGTCTACGTCGTAAGTGATCTGTCGATCTCGCCCACGACGGACAGTACGAGCCGACCGATTCAGGATTTGATCGACCTGCTCGGCGACATCGACGACGCCGCCGCTTTTATTGTCGCGGGCAATCTCTTTCACCCGAGCGCGACCACCGATTTCGCCGCCTTCGTCGAAGCGACGTTTGCGGCACTACCCGCGCTTCGCGATGCCATCACCGAATTCATCGCGCGAGACGGCCATCAATTCATCGTGCTTCCCGGCACCGACGACGTCGAACTTCGAACGAACGTACGGGCCCAAGCAATGTTGGAAGAGTTCGGCATCTCGCTCGCGAGCGATCTCATCTTGCAAGTCGCCACCGCCGACGATGTTCGCGACCTGGCTATCGCAGCTGGCAGCTGTTACGTCGACAAACGACGAGCCGATCACAACGATCAGGCCGACGCGGATCGACTCGAGGACCCGCTCGCACTTCCACGCTTCGTGGCGTCGCGTGTGCTCTATCGTCGCCTCGGAGTATGGGTATGGATTCCCGTCGCTGCGTTACTGCTCTTCGATCTCTTCGGCGCCGTCAGTTCCATCGTGACGCACTTCACTCACGATCGTCTAAAGGTCCACACTCCTCACACCCACTCGTTCTGGGGGAACCTGCTCATCAATCTCTTGATTGTGGTGTTCGTCGAGGCTCTCGTTGCGGGAATCGCGGGGTTGATTGTGCGACGACGGTTTGATCGGGGAGCTCGCCACGATGTCCCTGAACTGAGCGAACCACTCTCGCTCACCCACGTTGACGATGTCGACGCCCTCGAATTTGCTCGACGAAATGCCGAATACGGTGGCGCGGGTGCCGTCGTGGGTGGCGCACCTCGTCCGGCCCTCGCCTTTCTTGATCGTGGCGTGTGTGCGACGCCGGGTCCTTCACGAACCGTCCTCGTCGAACGACGAGGACGGTTTGGCTTACCGCCCGTCTTCACTTCCGTGGACCGAATCGGCATTGTTGAAATTGAAGCGGCGAGTACCGTGCAGGTCCGTCTCTACGCGGGCGAGTCCCCTCGGCGCCGCGCCCGGTTGCTCGAGCGTCTCGTGGCCGATACCAGCGTGCAACCGGCGCCGTCACTGGTGACGTCGACGGTGGGATCGTGGCCGACCGGTGATCCCTTCCCCGTCACGATGGAGCGACTGCGGGACCAACGACGTCAACGCGCCGTTCGTCGTTGGGCGAGTGGACTTCTTTTCGTCGCCGGCCTGAGCAACGTGGTGATCACCGCGTCGCCGCCGCTGCACCGTCGACTCCACGCCGTGCTGACGGTCCTGCCCCTCGGCGCCGCCGAGTCCGCGGCGGCACTCACCGCGGTCGCGGGTATCGCCATGATCATGACCGCGCGCGGTATTCGCCGCGGTCAACGCCGGGCGTGGTTCCTCGCGGTCGGGGTGCTCGCGGTGACCATTGTCGCTCACCTGGTTCGCGGTGGCACGGTCGTCGCGTCGCTATTCGCCGCGGGCGTTCTCGTGTTACTAGTCGTGGCACGGCGCCACTTCCAGGCCACGACTGATCGATCGAGCGTGCGCGCGGCGCTGCCGCGACTCGGGTTGATAGCCCTGGTCACAGTGATTGCCGCGTCGCTCGGGATTGAGGCGTCCCAGCATCATCATCACCTTCCAAATTTCGGTGTCGTGGTCGCGGCGTGTGTTGAGCGTCTGGTCGGCATTAACTCGATTACGCTCCCCGACCGAGTCGGGGACTTCGTCAACCCGACGTTGCTGGCCGTCGGCTTCTCACTTATCATTTCGGTGTTTTACGTCCTGACTCGTCCGGTCGTGGACCGGCGGCTGTCGACGACATCGCGAAGTGCGGAACGCCGGTTCGCCGAACTGCGCGCACGAGAGATCGTGCGTCGCCACGGCCGAGGCACGCTCGATTACTTTGCGCTGCGCGACGACAAGCAGTTCTACTTCTTTCGTGATTCACTCGTCGCCTACGCCGTCTACGGCGGCGTCGCGTTGGTCTCGCCCGACCCCATCGGTCCGATCGCTGAACGAACCGAAGCCTTCAGCGCGTACCGCGCGTACGCGGAAAGCCGTGGATGGACGGTCGGTGTCGTCGGCGCGAGCGAAGAGTGGCTCCCGATCTATCAAGCGGCCGGTCTCCACCATCTCTACATCGGTGACGAAGCCATCGTCGACTGCCAAACGTTCAATCTCGCCGGCGGAAAGATGAAGGGGCTCCGTCAAGCGTGCACCCGGCTAGCCCGTCATGGCTACACCGTTGAATTCATCGACCCGTCCAATATTGAGCCGAGTCACGTCACGGAGATTGTCGAACTGATCACGATGTTGCGCCGCGGCGAGGCTGAGCGCGGATTCTCCATGATGCTCGGTCGACTGTTCAATCCCAAAGACAAGGGGCTACTGCTGACGCTGGTCCACGGACCCGACGCCAAGCCCGCCGCGGTCTGTCAGTTCGTACCGTCGCCCGCCATCAACGGCTACTCACTCGACCTCATGCGCCGCGACCCCGGCGAACACCCCAACGGCCTCATTGACTTCGCGCTCTGTTCGACAATCGAGCACCTGCGCGAACAAGGTGCACGAGGACTCAGTATGAACTTCGCCGCATTTCGCTCCGTCCTAGAGGGGGGGCCGGGTGATGGCACCTTCACCAGGGTCGAGCGCTGGGCGCTCAAGCGACTTTCGGGCATTTTGCCTATTGAGTCACTCTGGACTTTTAATTCCAAGTACCACCCGACGTGGCTGCCGCGTTATCTGGTCTACCCCGCCGCCGAAAGTTTCGTACCGGTCGCGGCCGCAGTGTTGCGGGCTGAATCACTTACCGAAATTCCGGTCCTAGGGCGATTTCTCACGAGCGACCCATCGAATCGACCGGGCACCGTCGTGCCCGACGAGATTCTCGAGGCCGCCAAAAAAGTGGATAGCCGCTCGTCGAGCTGAGCATCGTTACGCAGTAATTCGACCCCGGCGGTAATAAGCGATAGGTCCGAAGAAGTTCGCACCAATCGCGATCGCCCAACGCCACTTCGGTCCTCGTACTTCCTCGTTCGACCGCCGTGCGAGATCCCTCCACGCGAGGGTGGCCATCACTAACTGCAGCGCCACCGTGGCGACGGCGATCGCCTTCTGCGACTCCGTCATTTCGCTCCACGTACGCTTCTGCTTCCAATTGGACAATCGCATAGTCATCCTTTTCCGAGTACCTTCGTTCGAGCCTAAAGACTGATTCTCCCCGTCAACACTGGCACCCACGACGCGCAGTGCGGACCGCAAAATACGCTGATTTTCCTAAGAGAAGGAGACAGTTCAAAAGAGAGCAAGATTCGGGTCGCACCGTCAACGACCATGATCAAGACTGTGGACCGATGGCAAATTCAAGGGGAGGCAGTCGTCACATGAATGATTCGACAAGATTTCGCGGCGACGCGGTTGCATCATGAGTCTTGCGATGACGTCAGAGTCCTCGGCCGATTACGACCGTATCGCCCAAGCCATTGACTTCATCGCAAGTCGGATCGAACAGCAGCCGACCCTCGACGAAGTCGCGGCCCATCTCAACCTCAGTGCGTTTCACTTTCAGCGACTCTTCACGCGATGGGCTGGCGTCACGCCGAAACGATTCCTGCAAGTACTGACGGTTCGTCGGGCTAAAGAGTTGCTTAGCGAATCTGCGTCGTTGCTCGACGTGGCACACTCGATCGGCCTCAGTAGCGGGTCGCGCCTCTACGACCATTTCGTCAAACTCGACGCGGTAACTCCCGGTGAGTTCAAGAAACGGGGCGATGGACTGACCATTGAATTTGGAACTCACCCCACGCCCTTTGGTGACGCATTTGTCGCGACCACTCCGAGAGGAGTCTGCGGACTCTCGTTTCTCGATGACCACGACGTCACCGAAAGCGTCGCCCGACTCTCTACGCAGTGGCCGCGGGCGCGACTGCTCGAAAATGGCGAAACAACGCAACGAATTATCACGACAATGTTTGGGCCAACAAATCAATCGACGCCTCCTACGTCCCTGCACGTGACGGGAACCAATTTTCAGATCAACGTGTGGCGAGCGTTGCTCGAACTCCCGCCCGGCGCCCTGGCGTCATATTCGTGGGTGGCCCAGCGTATCGGCGCGGCCGGGTCGGCTCGAGCCGTGGGACGAGCGGTCGGCTCTAACCCGGTGGCATTACTTATTCCGTGTCACCGCGTCATTCAACAAAGTGGCGATCTCGGCGGCTACCACTGGGGACTGACCAGAAAACGAGCGATCCACGCCTGGGAGGCGGCGCGCACGAAATGAGCTGATCACGGAGACGTCATCAACGTAGGCGTCGCTGAATTCCTGCGGCGAGACGGGCTGGCGCAGTGTCATCAAACCCGAGAAAGAGAGATGGTTCGACGAGCTCGAGTTCCATGAGTAGCCAACCGTCGGTGACCGCGACGAGGTCAACGCGGGCGTAGAGGAGATCACGTAGTTCCAGTTCGTCAAGCAGGCCCTCCGCGAACGCCAGGGATTCAACTTCGGGCGAAGCCCTCGACATTTGCTCGCGACGAAAGAGAAAGTCACGATCGTCGGGGGCGACGTTGAGCATGGCCCCTTTGGTCATTGCGTGAGAAAACGATCCATCGATGTAAATGAGCGCTCGTTCACCGAGGGTGTCCACGGTGTGAACGTAGGGTTGGACCATCACCGATCGGCCCCGACCGTGTAAGTGCTCGACGTGTGCACGAGCACGGGCCTGTTCGTCGCTCGCGTACCGCTCGACGTCGATGGAACCGGCACCGACGCACGGCTTCACGACGAAGTCGACCTCGGGAAACTCTGGTGTCGCACCGACGTCGAAGAATTCCGTCGGCACTGTCCGCCATCCCCGAGCGGCCACGTCGTCGAGGTAGTGCTTATCGCTCGAATACTCAATCACCGAAGAGGGATTGACGAGGTTCGTCACGCTACGCGCCCAGGTTAGAAACTCATCACGTCGTGCGGCGTAGTCCCACGTGGAGCGCACGACGACGAGGTCGTAGGAGTCCCAGTTGACCAATGCATCGTCCCACGCGACCTCTTCGGCCTCAACACCACTTGCGACCAATGCCCCCAAGAGCAGCGGCCCATCGGGATCGATGTTTTCGACCGCGCACGTCGCAATGGCGACGCGGCTCACGGCGTGAAGAGGATGGTCGCGTGCTGGGCCAACGTCACGAGTGGACCCGGCCAGACTCCAAAAACCAGCGTGGCGACGGTGCCAAAACCAATGACGAGACCGGTGCCGAGAGGTACCGCGACTCGCGTACCTTCGACGTCGTCGTCCGAGTAGAGCGTGATCGCCCAGCGAAGGTAAAAGAATGCGGCGATCGCGGCGCTCAGCAGGGCAACAATCGCGAGCGCGCCACCTCCGACGTCGACCACTGACGCCAGTACCGCGAACTTCGCGTAGAAGCCGGTCGTGAGGGGTGCACCGAGTTGACTGAGGAGCAGAACCGCGAGAGCGCCACCCAACCACGGTTGGCGCCGAGCGAGGCCCCGGTAGCGCTCGATGGCGTGGTGGTCGTCACCGAGCCCGCCCATGAGCGTGACGACGGCGAAGGTCGCGACGACGGTGGGCGCGTAGGTCATCAGGTAGAACAGCGTTGCCGCGGTGCCGCGGATGGTGCCAGCCCATACGCCGAGCAGGATGAAGCCGGCGTGATTGATGGACGAGTACGCGAGCAGTCGCTTAGCGTTGCGCTGCACTAGGGCCACGGTGGCGCCCACGACCGTCGTGAGCACGATGAGGATCCATAGAATCGGTCGCCAGGTATCGAGCTGAGTGCCCAGCGCCGAGATCAGTACGCGCACCAGCGCCGCGAACGCACCGACCTTCACGATCGCGGCCATGAAACCGGTCACCGGGGTGGGGGCACCCTCGTAGACGTCGGGTGACCACAAGTGAAACGGTACGGCGGCGATCTTGAAGGCGAAGCCCACGAGCAGCAGTGCACCACCGGCGTACAGCAGCGCCGGGCGCAACAGCACGTTCGATCCGAGGAAGTACGACACCGAGGTCAGGTTTGTTGACCCGGTCGCGCCGTACACCAAGGCAGCGCCGTAAATGAAGATTGCTGACGCGAAACCACCCAGTAAGAAGTACTTCAACGCCGCCTCGGACGACGACGCGCGGTGTCGGTCAAACGCGACAAGCACGTAGAGCCCAATCGAGAGAATCTCGAGACCGAGGAAGATAACAATGAGGTCGTTCGCCTGGGTCATCAAGATTGCGCCACCACTCGTGGTGAGCGCCAGGATATGGAATTCCACGCCCGCAACTCGCTCGCGAACCGCCCAGTCGTGTGCCACGAATGCCGACATCACAACAGACACCGCGATGACCGCCGTCGCAATAACTGAGAAATCGTCGAGCACGATGGCGTGAGCAATAGTCGTGCTCGCACCGGCCCTCGCGACACAACGCCACTGCTGCCAGTTCACCACTAGCGTCGCGAGCGCGGCGAGTGCGGTCGCGGTCGTCGCCACGCTTAGTGGCACCTTCGAGCGCGAAAGAGCAGAAGCGAGCAGGAGCGAAATCGCCGCGCCAAAAAATATTAATACTGGCAAGATGGCCAGGTAGTGAATGGAAGGGATGGCGAGTTTCACTTGTTCAACCCCGCGGGTGCAATGTGCTGAATCAATTCTTGGACCGACGGCGTGACACGGTCAAGGACGGGCTGGGGGAAAACGCCGAGCACAATAATGAGGACTACGACCGGCACGAGCACCCAGCGCTCTCGAGTAGTTGCGTCGGGGAGTTGGGCGTTGGCGCCCTCAGCACGACCGTGAAAGACGCGCTGATAAGCCCAGAGGAGGTAGAGCGCCGCTCCCACGACCCCGGTCGACGCAACGACCGACCACCAAGCGTGCGTCGCGAACGTACCGATCAAGATGAAGTACTCACTCACGAAACCCGACAGTCCCGGAAGTCCGATCGACGCGAGCATCACGACCGTGAAGAGCGCCGCCATCACCGGCGCTGGACCCTGAAGACCAGTGAAGTCACGCACGAGGATGCTGCCGCGACGTTGTTCGATGAATCCGATGATCAGAAAAAAGCCAATCGTGATGACGCCGTGATTGAACATCAGTAGTACGGCACCAACGGTTGCGATTGTCGATCCCGACATCACGCCGACGACAATGAAACCCATTTGGGCGACGGACGAGTACGCGACGAGTCGCTTCAAATCGGGCGTGACACACGCGAGCGCTGATCCGTAGAGGATGCCGATCACCCCGAGGGTTAGTACGACTGGGCGTACGTCCGCCAACGCGAGCGGCAGCAGCCCCACCGCGAAGCGAAGCAGACCATAGGTGCCGAGTTTCGCGAGGATCGCAGAGAGTTCGATTGTTCCGGCTATCGGCGCCTCCGCGTAGGCCAGTGGTGACCAGGTGTGCAGTGGCCATATCGGTGCTTTGACGCCAAAGGCAATCGCGAAGGCAATGAAGATCCATACGGCCGTGCCGTGCGTCATGGTCGTAGTCGACAATGCGCCGTAGGCGAAGGTCAGTGGGCCACCCGCTTCGTGCTGGTGGAGGAAGCCGAGGTACATGATGCCCACGAACAGAAAGGCCGATCCACCAAACGTGTAAATAAAGAATTTAAGTGCGGCGCGTGCTCGTTCTGCGCCTCCCCATTGACCAATGATGAAGTAGGAAGGAATAAGTGTGAGCTCAAAGAAGATGAAGAATTCGAGCAGGTCGTGTGAGACAAAACTACCCATCGTGAACGTCGTTAGCAACAGTAGCCAACCCACAAAAGCCGGTTCGTGACGACGCTCACGCGAACCGAGCAATGCCAAGAGCACAACGAGCGACGTCAGTACCACCATGAGCAGTGAGATCCCGTCGACCCCCACGTCGTAAGCCAAGCCAAACGGAGCGGCCAATACGTGACGCGAATAAAAGTCGTACGTCGACGCTTTAGCTAGATGATTGTTGTACAAGAGTGCGACGACCAGCGACAGCGCCATCTCGACGCTCGCGGTCACGACCGCGGCGAGATACGAGCGTCCTTCGGTCTTAGTGCTGAGGAGTGCGACGAGCGCCCCAACTAGGGGCACAGCAAGTAGCGCAGCGAGCCATAGAGATGAGTGCATGGCTAACCAACCCTCGCCACGAGATAGACCACAATGACCGCGACGCCGAGGAGCGTCGCGAGCGCGTAGTGGCGCACGAAACCCGATTGCACCTTGCGCAAGCCTTCACCACTTCGGCGAAGTCCAACGGCCACGCCACTCACGGCACCGTCGATGACCTTGGGTTCAATGACGTCATCGGCGAACTGCGCTCCACGAGTGAGCGGTCGCCCAATTGTGGCGTCATAGAAGTCATCCCAGTGCCAGACATTTTCAAGGAATGACGATTCGTAGCGCGACGAGCTGCTGATGGAACGCCAGATGGAGAACGCCGCCAGTAGTCCAATGACTGCCGCGGCGGTGTCAACAAGCGCGAGTCCGAACTGCGCAGCGGTACTCGCGTGACCGGCCACCACATACCCGAAGGTCGGCTCCAAGAAACCCGCGAGCGAGTCATGGTGCAACCACGGCAAGTCCATTACCCCCCCGACCGCTGAAAGAATCGCGAGAATAATGAGCGGTGTCGTCATTACCCACGGCGATTCGTGAGGGTCGTGACCATTCATGACCTCGCCGAATCGTTCGTTACCGCGAAAAGTCAGTACGAAAAGTCGCGTCATGTAATAGGCAGTCAGTATCGCCGTTAACAAACCGAGCGCCCAGAGCAACTTGTTGTGTTCAAAGACATTCGTGAGCACGTCACCCTTGGACCAAAACCCAGCGAACGGGGGAATGCCCGAAATGGCGAGCCAGCCGACGAGGAACGTCGGGAATGTAAGTGGTAAAAACTTCTGCAAACCACCCATCAATCGCATATTTTGTTCGCCGTTCAGCGCGTGAATAATTGAACCCGAGCCCAGGAACAACAGGGCCTTGAAGAAGGCGTGGCTGATCATGAGAAAAATCGCCGCGGAGTAGGCGCCGACGCCCACCGCGAGCACCATGTAACCAATCTGCGAGACGGTCGAGAATGCGAGGACTTTCTTGATGTCCTTTTGCGACGTAGCAACTGTGGCGGCGACGAAGGCGGTAACTCCCCCAATCACGGCAATCGACATTCGCCCCGACGATGACATCGCGAGGACCGGGGACATGCGAACGAGGAGATACACACCAGCCGTCACCATGGTGGCCGCGTGAATGAGAGCCGACACGGGCGTGGGGCCCTCCATAGCGTCAGGGAGCCAGTTGAACAACGGAATCTGCGCGCTTTTTCCGGTGGCGCCGAGAAGAAGTGCCAGCACCGTCAAGGTCGCGATTGTTGGTGAGAGGGTGCCGGCCCGGGCAAATATGCCGAGGTACGTGAGCGTTCCCGTACGTGAGAACAGTAGGAACATCGCAATCAATAAACCGAAGTCACCAATTCGGTTGTAAATGAAGGCCTTCTGTCCCGCTGAGGCGGCCGAGTCGCGGTCGAAATAGTAACTGATGAGCCAGTACGAACAGAGACCGACACCCTCCCACCCAACGAAGGTGAACACTAGGTTGTTGGCGAGCACGAGCACGAGCATGGAGAAGACGAAAAGATTCATGTAGATGAAGAACTTCCGATAGTCCTTCTCACCATGCATGTACGCCATTGAGTACAGGTGGATCAGCGCCGAGATCCCCGTAACGAAGAGCGACATCGTGATGGACAGTGGGTCAACGAGGAGCGCCGCGGGCACGTGGAGTGTCCCCACGTTCAGCCATCCGAACAAGTGCACCGTTACCTCACGAGACGAGTGGTGCAGTAAGAGGAAGAAACAGATTACCGAGACGACGAAGCTCGCCGTGACCGCTCCGGTGCCGATGGCGCCGATCTGCCGCTCGGACATGTTGCGTCCGTTGAGGAGTACCAGGAGGAATCCGAGTAACGGAAACAGCACTATAAGTGTTGCAACGTGGCCCATCTCAGCCCTTCAATTCTGAGAGATCGTCAACCGATGTCGAAGAACGGCGTCGAAAGATCGCAACGACAATACCGAGACCAACCGTGACCTCAGCGGCGGCCACGACCATGACGAAAAATACAATCGCTTGACCGCTGATGTCGGACAAGGTGCGCGAAAACGTCACGAACGTGAGGTTGGCCGCGTTGAGCATCAATTCGAGGCACATGAGCATGATGAGTGCGCTACGACGAGTTAGTAACCCAAAGGCCCCGATGCCGAACAGAATCGCAGCCAGAACTAAGTACCAGGCGGCAGGAACGTTCATACGTCAACCTCATCACTCAGAATCGTGCGCTCCCGTCGGGCCAGCACGACCGCGCCGACGACCGCGATGATCAATAGCGCCGCGGTGGCTTCGAACGCAAAAATGTAGGTTGTAAAGACCGCCATCCCAAGTTGCTTCACGTTCCCGTTGCCGGTCGCGATTGGTTGGCCGGCGTTCGACACCGAGAGTGCTCCGGTCACCCAGTTCGACTTCGCCATCAGAGTGATGAGTCCAGCGATCGTGATGAGCACGCCAATGGCGGCAAAGGCCCGTTGACCGACGAGAGGTTCAAGTTCGGTCGTTGAACGGTGATCGACGCCGAGGAACATGATGACGAATAGAAAGAGGACCACGATTGCTCCCGCGTACACGATGATTTGCACCGCGGCAAGAAAGTCCGCCGACTGCGCCACGAACGCAACCGCGACACCGATGAGGGTCATAATGAGACTGAGAGCGGCGTGCACAGGATTCTTCACGACAATCACGCCAAGTGCGCCGATCAGAATCAATGCAGCTGAGGTCACAAAGATCAAGACACTTGGCACGGCGTAGGTGGTTGCGATCATGAGTTCTTCACCCGACGGTGCGGTATCTTTTCGCGCACGGTCTTGATCAGTCCCTGAATTCCACGAAATTCGAGGGGTACGTCTTCGGGTTGGAGGTGCTTGGGAAAGACGTTGCGCAGCTGTTTTGATCCCGTCGCGTCATCGTTGCGGTGGTCCGATTGACCGGCTTCGGGTTCGCGCACGCCAACGCCAAGGTCGCCGGTCCACTGGACGACACCTTCGTAGGACGCGTCACCCGACGGTGACGTCGCGCGCATCCAACCGCCCGTCATTGCGGCTTCGCCCTCACGCCAATCCTCCCACGGCAGACGCTGTGGAAAGCCCTGATCGTCAACCAGCAGTTCGGCTTTGGTGTAGATCGCGTCAGCCCGATTCGTGAATGAGAACTCGAACATTTTCGATTCGGTGATCGCCTGGGTCGGACACGCTTCGACGCAGAGGTCGCAGTGAATACAACGCAAGTAATTGATCTCGTAGATGTAGCCGTAGCGTTCGCCGGGGCTCACGGGATGGTCGGGCGGGTTATCCAAACCACGCACGTAGATGCAGTTCACCGGACAAACGCCGGCACACAACTCACAGCCAATACACTTTTCCATGCCGTCTTCGTAGCGGTTTAGCACGTGTCGGCCGTGCTGGCGCGGCTGCTTTGGTCGTTTGGCCATCGGGTAACTGATCGTCACGGTGGGTCGCATGATGTGTTGCAGCGTGAGTTTAAATCCGCTAAAAAAACTGAATGGAAGGCCCATTTACTCTTCCACCTCATCGGTCACCGAGCGTAAGAGCTCGGGCAAAAGTGGTCGAGCACCGACCACTGGCAGCACCGCGTCCTTGCCAGTCTCGCGACTCTGGCCGATTTCGAATGCTTGGGTCAACACCGTCCACGCAAGCACTACCACCGCGGTCATGATGAAGCCCCAGCCCTTCGCCACAAGGAATCCGGCCACGATCAGCATCCAACCAAGGCTCAGCGGAATCAGTCGCTTCCAGCCAAGGTCCATGAGTTGGTCGTAGCGAAATCGCGGTAACGAGGCCCGAAACCAGATATAGCAAAAAGCAAAACCCACGGTTTTGACGAGGAACCAGAGAATCGGGAAGACCCAACGAAGGTGCGAAACGGGAGGAATCCATCCGGCCGGGCCACCGAGAAACAAGGTCACGATGATCGCCGACATGGTGATGGTGTTCATGTACTCGGCGAGGAAGAAGATGGCGAATCGGAACGAGGAATACTCAGTATGAAACCCGCCGACCAGTTCACTCTCCGCTTCGACGACGTCAAACGGTGGCCGATTTAGTTCTGCGGTAATAGCGATGACGAACACGATGAACGGCACCACGCCGAGACGAATGATGTTCCAGTGCCAGATGCCGCCCGCCTGAGCGTCGACAATATTGTGAACGGACAGCGACCCCGTCGCGAGCACGATCGTGACTATCGTCATGCCGAGTGCCGCTTCGTAACTAATCATTTGCGCGCTTGCCCGCACTGATGACAGGAGCGGGTACTTAGACCCCGACGCCCATCCCGCCAGCATTACGCCATAGACCGAAATGCCCGACATCGCCAACATGATCAGAATTCCCATTG
>JBBQGY010000003.1:0-29205 GCA_038323435.1 Acidimicrobiales bacterium | reverse complement strand
TCGCTCAACAACTTTCGCCACATGTACACGGCGTAGGCGCCAAGAATTGGCCACTCGAATACGTAGGCCCACGAAAGCGTGTTGCCCGAGAGTGCCCGGGAGATTTCGAGAATAAATGCCGAAATGCAGATGGATTCTGCGATGACGAATCCCAAGTGAATGCTAATAGGTTTCTTAGATTTATGCGTCATGAATACTGACGTTACTGTTCGCTTACACCTATTCTTCATGGCGAGGCGCCAGTACGTCGTCGCGTCGTCAAGGGAGAAACATGTCGAGAAATGGAAGGCTAGCGACGGTTCTCGGTCTATTCGCGGTAGCCGTAGCTGTGATCGTTATGGCGACCGTCGTGTTTCTTAAGCCGGGAATACCAGGCGGCGCTGTTAGTTTCACTGGCGGTACGTCTGGTCAGCCCGTGAATCTGACGGTGCAGACCTTTGGAGCGATTGGCTACGGGAATCACCCCACGTGGGTGAGTTACATGGTGAAAGACCAAATGGGCAAGTGGATACACAGTACCGACTGGGAACTTCCCGCTAACACCCTCGTGAACATGACGGTGTTGCAATACGACTCGGGCAGTCCACTGCGCAATCAACAGTGGGGGCAAGTCACGGGCACGGTCGGCGGCACAGCCAGCCTCAACGGCTCGCCAATTAGCGAGTACAACTCCAACACCGGTAACGGCGTTGGTCACACGTTCACGGTTCCCGCCCTGGGAATTGACGTACCCCTCGTGGCCGTCTCATCGACCTCGAAGAACATCTGTGGGCTGGCCCCCTGTGGCACGAACTTCGATCACAACACCCTCACGTTTAGCTTTAGGACGCCGGGGCCAGGAAATTACTCATGGCAGTGCTTCGTTCCTTGCGGCCTTGGTTATCTATTTGGAAATGGGGGACCGATGTCCACACAGGGTTATATGGGCGGGTTCTTGAAGGTGGTGGCATAAATTATGGCTCTTGACAACTCAAACAATGAGGTACGTCACTTACGCCGAATCGTTGTAATCGTGCTGTCCCTTTCGGTGGTGGGCGACATCTTGTACTGGTTCTTGCTCGGTCCACACGTGCCGCCGGGGCGGATGACCGAGCAAGCAGTAAATACCCAGCGAACGTTTAACGTACTGTTCGTCATTGCACTTCCGGTGCTGATCGGCGTATGGACCTACTTGGGCTATGCGGCGACGGTGTGGAGTGCCAAGCACCGCGACCTACCAGAATCTGTTGGCGGCGAGGGTGCACGAAATAATCGCACGGTCCAGATGTGGTGGATCACCGTGACCTCAGTTGTTGTGATATTACTCGCGGCCTACGGGACGTGGGCGGTCGTGGTGGAACACGGCTCGGGCGGCGGTGAAGGTCCAAACCCCGTGTGGTCGCCAGAGGGCGCCATTACCGCCGAAACAGACTCGTTTTCGGGGAACTCCTCGTGGTCGCCGGGACATCCCCTCGTTGTACAGGTCATTGCTCAGCAATGGAAGTTCTCGTACCGGTACCCGAATTTTGGGGGAATGGAAACCGATCAATTGGTGTTGCCAAATGATACGACGATCGTGTTCAACGTGACCTCCCTTGACGTGATTCACAGTTTCTGGGCCTACCAGCTCAGTGTGAAGGCCGACGCAAATCCACTTGTGAACAATGTGGCCTACACCGAAACCAAACAGTTAGGTAAATTTATTGTTCGTTGCAGTGAGCTGTGCGGAATTTGGCACGGATCGATGTTCAACGATGGAAAAGTCGTGTCGCCCACCGACTTTTCGACCTGGGCCGCCACCACCGAGAGTGCGAACGCCGCGAATACGGCGAATCTCCCACCCTTTGCTTGGACGTACGTACCTGACGCCAATGGCGCGTCTGGAAGCTTCTACCCCGATGGAACCCTGACCCCGTATTCGCCTGTCGAGATCTACGGCGCGAAGACTCCGGTGTCGTAATGAGAAGTGGCAACATGACGAACCCTACGTACACGATCAAAGAAATGGAGATCGCTCGATGAGCATCAGCGAAGATCATCAAGCAGTAGTGGTGGCTCCCGGCATGTCTCCGCCGCCGGCGACCGGAGTGGTGTGGACGCAACGTCCTGGTTGGTTCAGCCAACACCTCGGTACCGCATTAATCGGTGCGATCTTGGGATACGTACTGGGTCACTGGTTCGGCAATTACCTCGCAAGTGGCTACTCGTACGTGACGACCAGCGGTCAGAATACCGTCGCCGACGCGCTCGGCCTAATGGTCGGAGTACTTGGTTGGCTACTGGGCATCGGCGCGTTGAACTACCCGCTCGGCAAAATCGTCGGCCGCTCCGGTGGAAAAGAAGAGTCGGTCGAAGGGTGGAGCAAATATTTCCGTTACAGTCTCGACCACAAGGTTGTGGGCCTTCAGTACGTCGTGGGCGTCTTGCTCTTTCTCTTCACCGGTGGACTGCTCGCCATGGCTATTCGCACGGAACTTCTGAACCCAACGACGCACGTGTTCTCCGCGGATACGTACATAAAGATCGTGAGCGAGCACGGCACCATCATGATGATGATGGCCACGTCGATCGTCGTCGGGCCGCTGGGCAACTATTTGGTTCCGCTCATGATTGGGTCACGACGCATGGCGTTTCCTCGAATCGAAGCTTTCAGTTTCTGGATTTTCGTTGCCGGCTACATGGTGATCTTCTCGGCTCTGCCCTTTGGGGGGTTTCCAACCGGCTGGACCGGCTACGCACCACTGCAAACTCAAGCAGGTCCGGGAATGGTTTCGTATCTATTCGGTTTCGCCGTTATTGGACTCGGCATGATGGCCGCTGGATTCAACATTGCGGTAACGATTATTAATTACCGGGCGCCCGGTATGACGTGGAACCGATTGCCGGTGTTCGTGTGGTCGATTCTCGCGACGGCAGCCCTCCTGACATTGGCAACACCGGTCTTATTCGCGGGCGGCCTCTTTGGCCTGCTCGACAAGACGGTGCTGACAGCTTTCTACGTCAACGAGCATGGTGGCAGTTCTTACTTGTGGGAAAACCTGTTCTGGTTCTTTGGTCACCCCGAGGTCTACATAATGGCCTTGCCGGGATTTGGCATTGTTGGTGAAATCATGCCGGTCTTTGCTCGTAAGCCTCTATTCGCGTACAAGGTCTCGGCCGCTGGAATGATCGGTGTGGCGCTCCTGTCGTTTTTCGTGTGGCAACATCACTTGTTCCAGAGCGGCATTAACCCTGACATGCGACCGCTCTTCATGCTCACGACTGAATTGATATCAATTCCCACGGGCTTTATTTTCTTGGTCGGTATGGGGACGTTGTACAAGGCGAAGATCAGATACGAGGTGCCAATGCTGTTCTGCATGGCCCTGTATTTCAACTTCTTGATCGGTGGAGTCACCGGTGTGTTTCTATCGGACGTCCCGGTGAACGTGACCGTGCACGGCGGATTCTTCGTCTTGTCGCACTTCCACTACACCATTATGGGTGGACTCATCTTTGCGTTCATGGCGGGGTTGTACTTCTGGCTACCCAAGATGACGGGACGAATGATGAATTCGAGGATCGGTAAGTGGCATTTTTGGACAATGTTTATTTTCTTCAACTTGACATTCTTTCCGATGTTTGTCATTGGACTTCTAGGTCAGCCACGTCGAGTGTTTACTTACGCGAAGAACCTCCAGGTCTTGAATGACTTTTCGTCGGTGAGCGCTTTCCTACTCGGCGCCTCGTTCCTCCTCTTCTTCGCGAACTTGATGTACTCGATGTTCATTAGTCCCGTGAAGGCGCCCCCGAATCCCTGGGACTCGTTGGGCCTGGAATGGCAGACCGCCAATCCTGTGCCGTCGTACAACTTCGAGCGGATCCCCGTGGTCATGACCGACCCTTACCGATACAGCGAGGTTGGTGCTCCCGCCTTCGCCGACATGGGCCAAGGCTCATTCCAAGAATCGGCTCAAGACAGTAATAGCGAAGCGTAAGGGCGAGGGGACAGAAGAAATGACCGACACCTACAAAAAGCCGGGGATGCCCAGCGAAACTCCCGAAGAGCGAGAGTTTGAACTGCGAGCTCATATTGGATCGATTTGGTCCGGCGGCCGCCTCTTCATTGGTATGTACACGTTTCTTGTTGCGTCACTGGTATTTTCGTACTTCTATCTGAGATCCAGTAACAACGCCAATCTCTGGCGTATTAACGATCAGCACGCACCGGTTGCGTACGGATGGGCAATTTACATATTGATCCTCGCAACGGCGTTACTGGCAATGTACGGTCAGCGTCGGCTGCACCAAGGTGGTATCACGGACTTCCAAGTCGCCGGCTGGACTGGTGTTCTTTGTGGGCTCGTCGCACTTTTCCTCCAGATTTGGCAGTTGCACAAGTTGTCATTTGCTCCGGGTGCGAGCGGCTACACGTCGACATTCATTGGCTTCGCAGTGATCAATATCTTGAGCCTCGTGCTTGGCGTGTACTGGTTGGAGACAACCCTCGCGCGTGGGCTGCGCCTACGCGGTGAGCTAGGGGGCGACACTCCTGAACTGTCCAAACACCCCACTGCTCAGTCGTATCGAGCGGGTGTGGCGTCGATGGCGTATTTCTGGGGATTTCTTGCGGTCAGTGGCGCACTACTCACTGCAATGTTTTACGTAATGTAATCAAAGTTACGAATTTCGCATTCGATTCTTCGATGAGAACTGGTTTCTAGATATTGTTAGGTGGTGATGATGCAAGCTGTTGACCATTACATAGGCCCGCAGGTACAGACGATGGTCGTAATGCTCGGGGTGCTGTTCGCCGTATGTCTCTGGGGATTTTTCCAGCGTCACCATTCCGAGTGACGGAAGAAGTTCGCTCGGCACCTTTGCGTGAGTGGGTCACACCGCTGCGAGTGTGGATGTGGATTGCTGGATTGGTTCTTTGGGTCCTCGCATTGGCGCCGCCTTGGTCGACGTGGTCCGGGCGCTACCAGTTCGTGCAAGCAATTCAGTACGCTTTCTTTGCGTTCTGCATTCCGTCACTTCTCGTTGCGGGAGCGCCATGGCGGCGAATTGGACTGGCCCGATACTCAACTGTACAAATGGGGCCCGATGGCACCATAGATGACCAACGGGACCTCAAACTGATCGATCGGGTGGCGTTGTCCCGGTCGTCGTCAACACATCAACGTCGAACAATCACGGTTGCCATGGTCTTTATTGCATTGACACTTTTTTGGCGGGTTGCGCCGGTTGTTGATTTCCTTATCCGCCACGAGTGGCTAACTTTTATTGAATCGTTGAGCCTCGTTGGGGTAGGAACCCTTCTCTTTACTGACCTGATTGAGTCGCCGCCTCTCACTCCAGGAGCAACGCGGCCGTACCGAATTTCGATTGCCACTGGGGTGATGTGGTCGGTGTGGGTGGCGGCGTATTTGGAGGCCATGTCACATAACTCTTGGTACCACGGCTTTCATCACGTCGCGGGTCAAGGGGTTTCGCTGGCCGCGGACCAGCAACTTAGTGCCGGGTTCCTGTGGTTATTTTCGGCAATTGTCTTTGTGCCGACAATCTTTTGGAACCTGATTCATTGGCTTCAGGCCGATGAAGATCCCAACGCCGAGATGGGTAAATTACTGCGCGAGGAGCGCACGCGAGGTTTTTTTGGCACCGACTAGATCACGTGGCACGTCATGGTCCGAATCTCTGCGGTGGCGACTCTCGCTACAGTCCCGCAATCGGTGATACCGAAGGAAGATTTAGCATCGTGAGCGTCGTTCCGAGAATTGCGTCAGCGCTGGCGAGGTCCGCCAAGGCGACCTGTCGATCTTGGGCGAGGAAGGAAATTCGTCGCTGCAGGTCGGCCAAGTTCTTGGCGGTGCTGTGGTGTGTGGATAAGTACCAAATGTCGTAGATCACGCCATTTGCGTCCGAATCCATCCACGTGACGGTTTCCATTCGCATCTTTTCAAGATACTTTCCCGCCGACGTATCGACGAGCTGCAAATTGTTTGTCAGTTCGGACATGCTGGGACCGGCGAACGAACAGACGGTCTGGTCACTGACGAGGTAGGTCGTGATGACCTTCATTTGGCCCGCCGTCAAATGGCTGGATTTTTCTCGGTGGTAGAAGCCGATTGCTTCTTGAAGTCCGAACGTACATGGCTTTATGTCAGTGTTGATCTGCTTCAGCGCGGAATTTTGCGCCGCGGTGTCTTGGGCCACGGTGATGTGCTTGGGGAGATCGCTGACGATGGAAATCGCCACCACCATGACGACGGCAACGGTGATCAAAAACCAGGGACGCCTATACCAAATTACCTTTTGAGTACTCAGCGAAGATGTTGCCATCGACGCGGGGTCGTAATCAACTTGCTCCGCGTTGTTCACGTCGTTACTCACTTCGCAAGACTAATGGCTTCGGCCGTGAGTTCTTGGGCAAAACGTTGCACGTCAGATTCCTTGAGCACGAAGGTACCGTCGTGCCGTTCGTAGGCGAACGGCACGACGAGCGCACGTAACTTACCTCGCGGATCAATGAAGTACATCACATTGTTGTGCACAGTCTGGCTGGAGCGACGGCCAACTCTTACGCTGAGCCCATAGTGAACCCAGACTGAATTCAGCTGGGTCAAGGAACCGTTCAGGAAAAAAACACCGGACAGCGCTTGAAGTTTTGGTGTTCGCAACGCGGGGGGTGTCGGAGTGAAGCGCAGGTGACCGGGGTCGGAGTTGATAATGACGAATTCAGTACTCGATGCCATCGTTGCAAGTTTCTGCTGCGCCATCCTAATTTCCTTGCCTTCAACCGGACATATATCGATGCACGTTTGATCAAAGAAGGTGAGCACGACCACTTTGCCCCTTTGCGCGCTGAGGTTCCACGTATGACCGGCCTGATCTTCCAGTGCGATTGGGGGAGCAGTCGCGGTGGCGATCTCTTTGAGACCCATAACTGCCTGTAGTGCGGCCGTAAAATGGGGAGTCGTCGTCGTTGCGGTAAGTGACAGTGTTGAAGTTGATCCAGCGGTGCCGATGCCGCCAAAGAAGTGCTCGACGGCGACTCCGCCGAGACCGAGCACGACAAAAACCGCGATCACGAATTTGACGAACTTCTGGGGAATCGGAGGACGGACAATGCGTTCGAGTCCGTCGCGCCCGACACCGGCGTTGGATTGGGCGAACACCGCCGCACGCTGCTCGTCGGTCAGAGGTTCGCTCGCGCGTTGTCTCTCAGTACTACCGGAATCCATGGTCTCTCATCGCCGCCCGCTCGTGACCACCTTATCTAAGGGTCCACATCGCTTTCGAGCGTCGGCTTCGTAATGAATAGAAGAATCGACTCAATATTCTATCGACCGACCGCTGTAGGGTAACTGCGTGGGCAGCGAAGATGTCGGAAGTAACAGAACGTCGAACACCATCGGGCGACGATTGCACGGAGCCGAAGCACTCAAGGCGCACGCCACCCTCGGCGTTGGTCTCGCGTTCTGCGTCGTCGCGTTCTGGTTTGAGTTCAAGCGCGCGACTAGTGGTAACGCCCTAAGTTGGGCGTACGTCTTTGAATGGCCGTTGCTCGCGGCCTTTGCGATCTACATGTGGTGGCACGTCCTTCATCCAGGACGGGAGAAGGCGCCCCGTAAGAAAGAAGGAGCGGTCGCGCCCGAATTCGAGGGCATGTTGGCGGCGTGGCAAGAGCACCAACTCGATGCACACCGTGTCGACGAGTCGCGCGACGTACGTCGATACCCGTGAATTACGTCAACCACCATTGGTCATTCGACCCGATGCTGGTACTGATGGCCGCCACGGTAGTGGCGCACGAAGTAGGTCTTCACCGGCTGAGTAGGCGGTCAACCAAGGCTCGATCCACACGCCGACGACGTTCGTCGCTCTTGTTCTATGCCGGGTTCACCGTACTGGTCCTCGCCATTGAATCGCCCATTGATTATTGGGCGTCACGCTATTTCTTTGTACACATGATTGAGCACATTCTTCTCTCGTTCTTTGCGCCGATCTTGATCGTGGCCGGCGCGCCATGGATTCCCTTAATGTTCGCGCTGCCGGTTCGCTGGCGCCGATCGACGGGGCGTTTTTTCTATCTCAATTCGAAAGCCGCGGGATTTCGGATAGTGGGGCGATTCATCCGGAATCCTTGGGTTGCAGTCATTTCGTTTAACATTGCGATGTTGGTTTGGCACATTCCGTCGTGGTTCAATCTCGCCGAACGGAACTCGTCAGTTCATATTTGGTTGATGCACGGAAGTTTCATCGTTACCGGCGTGCTGTTCTGGCTGCAAATCATCCCTTCGTATCCGCTAAAGCCCGCCCGTGGTCCCGTTTTTCAAGTGAGCGCGATTGTGGCGACGAACGTACTCATGACGGTGCTCGCAATCTCTATGAGTATTCTCACCGCCGTGAGTTGGTACGCGACGTACAACCACGTCCCCGGCGTCACGTTGTCGCCGTTTGCCGACCAGCAGATCGGTGCGGCAATTCTTTGGGTGTGCGGTGATTTCTGGGCTTTGCCAACGGTGCTGGTCATCATTCGACGGGCCCTTGAAAATGACGGATCGTTCACGGGGACATTTGACCGATTGATGGGCCGCGGTGCGGCGCCGTCGATCGCGTCGTTTCGTCCCCTAGCGCGCGGTGACGCAGTAGCGAACTCGGACTTCGTCTCCGAATAGCGAGAGCGGACGATCGTCGCTCTGCTACCGTTGTATCCAGTCGTGAAGCGAGTTCTGTGAGGCTCGAACGACGGGAGAGATTGTGGCAGAGAGCAGTTTTCGTAGCGTGACGTCGCACGATCCATCATTTATTGCCCGGTCACAACTCCTTTCGAGCGACGATGTGGCGCGGGCCCTGCGCCGCATGGCCCACGAGGTGATTGAACATAACGCTGACGTCGATGAGTCGGTCATTATTGGACTGCAGAGCGGCGGCGTCGCCTTTGCTAACCAATTGGCGCTGGTGCTCGGTGAGATTTCCGGACATGCCATTCGGTCGGGCCAGTTGGACGTGGCGTTTTATCGAGACGATCTGTTACGTAATCCCGCACCGCGACCTGCATCGACATCAATCAATGTCGACTTGACCAATCAGATTGTCATTCTCGTCGATGACGTGCTCTTCACCGGTCGCACGGTTCGCGCAGCCCTCAACGCTCTCACCGACTGGGGTCGTCCGCGGGCGGTGCAGTTGGCGGTGATGGTCGATCGAGGGCATCGAGAACTGCCAATTCGTCCCGATTTCGTTGGCAAGAATCTGCCCACTTCGCTGGAAGAGGCCATCGTTGCGACCGTAGACGGCGTATGGATTGGCTCGAAGGCACCATCGTGATCACTTCCATTCGCGGTAAGAACCTGCTGTCATTGAATGAGCTGACCAAACAGGCGATTCTCGAAGTGCTCGACGTTGCCGAAGCGTTCGTTGAGGTCAATCGCCGCACCATCAAAAAGGTACCCGCCCTGAAGGGTCGCGTCATCGCGTCACTGTTCTTTGAAGAGTCCACTCGGACGCGACTCAGTTTTGAGACGGCCGCCAAGCGACTCAGCGCCGACGTACTGTCGCTCGCCGTGGCGTCGAGCAGCATGAAGAAGGGAGAATCACTTCGCGACACCATCGCCACGGTGGACGCCCTCGGCATTGACGCGGTCGTCATGCGCCATCAGTCGAGTGGTGCCGCACTGCAGGTAAGTCGCTACGTGCCGCACGTGCGAGTCATCAATGCCGGTGACGGACTTCACCAACATCCGACCCAGGGCCTCCTCGACGCGTTCACCATTCGCCAGGTCCTCGCAGAGCGCAACGGGGCCACCGGCACCGAGACCGGCAGTGAGCTCTTTGAAGGGCTGCGAATCTTGATTGTGGGTGACGTACGCCATAGTCGTGTCGCGCGCAGTAACATCGCGGCGTACGTCGCGCTCGGAGCGGACGTCCGAGTTGCGGCACCGGGAACGTTGCTGCCCGAGTGCGTGAGCGACTGGCCAGTGACGGTCGTCGATGACATTGATGAAGCGATTGCTTGGGCCGACGTCGTGGGACTCTTGCGATTGCAGCGTGAGCGGGGCAGCGGGTCCTTCGTGCCGACGCTGAGCGAATTCACGTCGGCGTTTGGTCTCACTGTTGAGCGAGCTCGCACCATGCGTCCCGACGCACTCATTATGCACCCCGGTCCCATGAATCGCGGCATCGAAATCGACTCCGTCGTGGCGGACAGGTCGTCCGCCGTGATTGAACGTCAAGTTCAAAATGGTGTACCGATTCGTATGGCGGTCCTGTACCTCAGTGTCGTCGGATCGGTGGAGGAGTCTCAATGAGGAGCATCATTATCCGCCAAGGGGCCGTGATCACTCCGTCGTCGCACGACGTCGCCGACGTCTTGATTGTCGACGGAGTCATAGCGCAGATTGGCGAGCGAATTGACGCGCCAAGTGGGGCCAACGAGATAGACGCTCGGGACTGTTGGATTGGGCCGGGATTCGTTGATCTGCATGCGCACCTTCGCGACCCGGGCCGTGAAGAGGCTGAGAATATTGAGAGTGGCGCGCGCGCGGGAGCACTCGGGGGTTATACCGCGCTCGTGGCCATGCCTAATACCGAACCGGCTCTCGACAACGTCGCGATAGTTTCGTACGTACTAGATCGCGGCGCGCGTACGCCGCTTGACGTCAGTGTCGCGGGAGCAATTACCCAGGGTCGTCGTGGAGAACTCTTGGCACCCCTCGCCGAGATGGCCGCGCTCGGGGTGCGACTTTTCACCGATGACGGCATTGGAGTGCAGGATCCGTCGGTGATGCGGCGCGCGCTGGCCTACGCCAAACCCCTCGGCGTTACGTTGGCCCAGCACTGCGAAGACGAACGTCTCGCGGCGCACGGGACAATGAACGAAGGTCTGTTGAGTAGTCGGCTGGGCCTCATCGGTCGACCGGCTCTGGCCGAAGAATTGATGGTGATGCGTGATATTGAACTCGTCCGATTGACGGGCGCGACGATGCATTTCTTACATCTTTCGACAGCACGTTCAGTGGCACTCGTGGTGGGCGCTCGCCGCGAGGGACTCGCGGTCACCTGTGAGGTGGCACCTCATCACATAACCCTCGACGAGAGCTCGTGCGCGACGTTCGACCCCCTGTTCAAGGTCCATCCGCCACTTCGACGCGCGAGTGACGTCGAGGCCCTGCGAGAAGCGTTGCGCCACGGTGACATTGACGCCGTGGCGACCGATCACGCGCCGCACGCTCCCGAACTGAAGGACCTACCGTTTGACGAAGCGCCGGCGGGCATGCTCGGCCTCGAGCACTGTGCCGCGTTAACCTACGAAGCGCTCGGCGCCGATTCCAGCAGTCCCGAACAGTTTTTCAGCGTCATGAGTCGCGGTCCGGCTCGCATTGCCCAACTTCGTCACGGCGATCGTCGCGTGCGGCACTCTGGTCACGGCGGTGACGTCGTCGTTGGCGAAGACGCCAACCTAGTGATCTTTGATCCAACGACTAGGTGGACGGGTGATCGTCACTCCCTCGCGAGTCGCGCCACGAACTCCCCGTACCACGGGCGGCCACTCGTGGGAAAAGTCCGCGCCACGATTGCGAAGGGCCGCCTGATCGTCGACAACGGGGAGCTCACGTGACTTATACCACCTCGACATTGGTGCTCGCTGACGGCACGACCTTTGAAGGTTACGCCGCTGGTTACTTGCCCGACGACGGATGCACGACGGGTGAGTTCGTGTTCAATACGGCCCTGAGCGGGTACCAAGAGATCATCACCGATCCCAGCTACGCGGGCCAAATTATTGTGTTCACCTATCCCCATATTGGCAACTACGGCGTAACGGCGACAGACAGCGAAGCTCAACGGCCCCATTGTCGCGGTGTTGTGGTGCGCGAACTCTCCGAGCTTGCGTCAAATTGGCGATCAGAAGGGTCGCTGGAGAGTTTCTTACGCGACCACCGTATTCCCGCACTCGTCGGGGTCGACACTCGTCGATTGACCAAGCACCTTCGCACGCACGGTGCGTTGCCGGGTGCATTTGGACACGCCGACGTCGACGAAATCGCGGCGGCAGCTTCACGGGCTGTAGGCACTGACGAGACCGACCTGGTGACGATGGTCTCGACGAAGAGCCCCTACGAACGCGGCGATGGCGCACTGCACATCGTGGCCTTCGATTACGGCATCAAGGCCACCATGGTGTGCCACTTGGCCGCTCGATTTCGTGTCACCGTCGTTCCATCGTCGACGAGTGCGGACGAAGTTCGCCAGTTGGCACCCGACGGCGTCTTCCTGTCCAACGGTCCGGGCGATCCCGCGGCGCTTGGCGCCAACGTCACGGTCGTCGCGGACCTGATCGACACTGTGCCCATCTTCGGCATCTGTCTCGGCCACCAACTGCTGTCGACGGCGCTCGGCGCCACGACGTTCAAATTGCGTTTCGGACATCACGGCTCCAACCACCCGGTGCAGGACCTTTCGACCGGGCGCATAGAGATCACCGCTCAGAACCACAACTACGCGGTCGTGCCGGACTCGCTGGAACGCGGAAAGGTAAGTCACGTGAATCTCAACGACGGGGTCATTGAGGGAGTCGCCTTGGCGTCCGAGCGGTGCTTTTCGGTGCAGTATCACCCCGAGGCCGGACCCGGTCCCCATGATGCTCGCTACCTCTTCGACCGGTTCGACACACTCGTACGCACCGGCGAAATGCGAGCGGTCTAATGCCTCGCCGCAATGACATCACGTCGATAATGGTGATTGGATCGGGCCCGATTGTCATTGGCCAGGCCTGTGAGTTTGACTATTCGGGGACGCAGGCCTGCCAAGTGCTTCGCGCCGACGGCTACCGAGTGATTCTCGTGAACTCCAATCCCGCCACGATCATGACTGACCCGGCGACCGCCGACGTCACGTATATTGAACCGCTCGACGCGGACGTCCTCACCGACATCCTGGAACGAGAACGCCCCGACGCACTTCTACCAACCCTCGGAGGGCAAACCGCACTGAACCTGACGATGGAACTTGTTCGTCGCGGCGTGTTCGAACGGCTCGGCGTCGAAGTCATTGGTGCTCGACCTGTGGCGATCGCTACGGCCGAAGACCGTGAACTCTTCAAAGCGGCGATGGCCGACATTGGCCTCGCGGTCCCCGAGTCGGGGTTTACACATGATGTGGAGAATGCGGTCACCATCGCCGAGGCGATTGGCTGGCCAATCATTATTCGACCGAGCTATATCTTGGGAGGTGCGGGCACCGGGATAGCTCACGACGTCGAGACCTTTCGGCGACTCGCGGCAGAAGGCATCGCGGCGTCACCAATTCACGAGATTATGGTCGAGAAATCAATTGCCGGTTGGAAAGAGTACGAACTCGAGGTGATGCGCGACGTGGCTGACAATTGCGTCGTGATCTGCAGTATTGAGAACTTCGATCCGATGGGGGTGCACACGGGCGACTCGATCACCGTAGCTCCGGCCCAGACGTTGTCGGACGTGGAGATGCAAGCAATGCGTGACGACGCGTTTGCGGTTCTTCGAAGAGTAGGCGTGGAGACCGGCGGATCGAACGTGCAGTTTGCCGTAAATCCGGTCAACGGCGAACGACTCGTCATTGAGATGAATCCCCGCGTCAGCCGCTCGAGCGCTCTCGCCTCCAAGGCGACCGGTTTTCCGATTGCGAAAATCGCCGCAAAGTTGGCCGTTGGTTACACGCTCAATGAGATTCAAAACGATATTACGAAGATGACCCCCGCGAGCTTCGAGCCGGTCATTGACTACGTCGTTACCAAGATTCCACGTTGGGCCTTCGAGAAACTTCCCGGATCGACGCCCGAACTGGGAACTCGAATGCAGTCCGTGGGTGAAGTAATGGCGATTGGACGAAATTTCGCCGAATCGCTACAGAAGGCCGTGCGGTCGCTCGAGCAAGGACGACCGGGTTTCGCGCTCGGTGGAAGTACAGAGTTCGCTGATCTCGATGGTGACACTCTCTGGCATCGCTGCGAAGTGGCGACCCCCGAACGGCTCTTCGCGCTGCACGAGGTGATGTGGCGCGGCGCCTCAATTGACGAGGTCGTCGCTCGAACCAAGATCGACCCTTGGTTTATTCATCAGCTCGCCGGCATCATTGAACGCGAACGCGAACTTCGTAACGGCCTTGATATCCACGATCTCGACGCGCGAAGGTGGCGTCGATATAAGCAGTGGGGTTTTTCGGACCCCCAGATCGCCGAAATGACTGGCGCATTGGTGGACGACGTCACGTCACTTCGCCGCCGCGCCGGCGTCGTCACGACCTTCAAGACCGTGGACACCTGTGCCGCGGAGTTCGAGGCGGCGACGCCGTATCACTACAGCACCTACGAAGACTCCACCGAAGTGGTGTCGTCACCGCGCGATCGGGTGATCATTCTCGGGTCCGGGCCCAATCGCATTGGTCAGGGCATCGAGTTCGACTATTGCTGCGTCCACGCAGCGATGGCGTTGCGTGACATGGGTTACGAGACGGTCATGATTAATTGCAATCCCGAAACCGTGTCGACCGACTACTCGACATCGGACCGGTTGTACTTCGAACCCCTGACGCCCCACGACGTCGCCGAAGTGATTGCCGCCGAACAGGCCGCCTGCGTTGATGGTGCACGCGTGGTGGGCGTCATCGTGTCCCTCGGCGGTCAGACGCCACTCAAACTGTCACATTTTCTCGACTCCGCGCTGGTGCTCGGCACGCCGGTGGCTTCCATCGACGCCGCCGAAGACCGCGAACAGTGGTCGGCGATTTGCGTTTCGCTCGGTCTGCGTCAGCCTCCTGGTGACGTGGCTCTCACGTTGCCCGAGGCGCGGGCCATCGCGAGACAAGTGGGTTACCCCGTGCTCATTCGCCCGAGTTACGTACTCGGCGGACGCGCGATGGAGATTGTCTACGACGACACGTCACTGGGGCGTGTGATGAATGACCTCACGAGTGCGCACGGTTCGCTCGCGCGTGAGGGGGGAGTGTCGGCGAATCGGCCTATCCTCATCGACAGTTTTCTCGAAGACGCTATCGAGGTTGACGTTGACGCGGTACGCGATCAATCGGGCGAAATTTTCATTGCCGGTGTGATGGAACACGTCGAGGAGGCGGGTATCCATTCGGGCGACTCCGCGTGTGCGCTGCCGCCCCAGACCCTGAGCGCCGAGGTACTGGCGGTCTTGCACGAAAGCACTGAACGGATCGCTGAGGCACTCGGAGTGGTCGGGCTCATCAACGTGCAGTACGCAGTGAAGGACGAGGAGGTATTCGTACTCGAAGCCAATCCCCGAGCGAGCCGCACCGTGCCCTTCGTCGCTAAGGCCACCGGGGTGGCGGTCGCGCAAGTTGCCGTTCGAGTCATGATGGGTCAATCGCTGGCTGAATTGAAGACCCTCGGCGTCGTGCCGACCGTCGCGACCGTGCGCGACTACGTGTGTGTCAAAGAGGCCGTGCTCCCGTTCAACCGCTTCCCGGGCGTTGACATCGTGCTTGGTCCCGAAATGCGCTCGACCGGTGAGGTAATGGGCGTTGGTGAAAGTTTCGGCATTGCGTTCGCTAAAGCTCAGCTGGCGGCCGGTACCCGACTGCCCGATAAGGGACAGGTGTTTCTCTCGTTGGCGGACCGCGACAAGGTGCAGGGCCTCGTACTCGCTCGTCAACTCGTCGAACTGGGTTTCTCGCTCGCCGCCACCTTCGGCACCGCGGGTTATCTGCGGGCCAATGACGTGACTGTCGCGACGCTCGTGGGTAAAGTCGGGGTCGCAGATTTGGGTATCGACGCCGTGTCGATGATTTCGTCGGGCGACGTACACCTGGTGGTGAATACTCCCTCGGGCGGAGGCGCGCGCGCCGACGGTGCGTTCATCAGGGCCGCCTGCGTTGAACACGCCGTACCCTGTCTCACCACGCTGGCCGCGGGCTTCGCCGGCGCCAAGGGAATCGCGGATACCCGAGCTCACGGTTGGCGCGTGCGATCGCTCCAGGAACTCCATCAATGACGGTGCTCGCCACATCCGTCGGCGGTGTTACTCTCTCGTCGCCGATAATGACCGCCGCCGGTACGTCGGGCTACGGCGATGAGTTAGCCGGGTACGGCGATCTAGGTGCGCTCGGCGCGATTGTGACGAAGTCACTCGCCGCATTCGCGTGGGAGGGGAACGCTCCGCCGCGCGTGGTGGCGTCGGGCGAGCACATGTTGAACGCGGTCGGTCTCGCGGGGCCCGGCGTCGCCGCGTGGCGATCGGACTATCTGCCACAGCTCATCGCGAGGGGTGCGTCCGTCGTCGGATCGATTTGGGGTCGAACCGTTGAAGAGTACGCCGAGGCCGCTCGTGCCATGCGTGGGGCAGCCATTGTCGCTCTCGAAGTGAACGCCAGCTGTCCCAATCTGGAGAATCGTTCGTCAATGTTTGCCCACTCCGCGCTAGCGACCGCCGAACTCGTGGGAGCGGCCAAAGTCGCCCAAGTGCCTCTGTGGGTAAAATTGAGTCCCAATACGCCGAACCTCGTAGCCATTGCCGGTGCCGCGCTCGAGGCGGGAGCCGATGCGTTGGTGCTCGTCAATACGGTACTTGGAATGTCGATTGATATCGAACGTCGACGAGCATCACTCGGCAATGGCGGCGGAGGTGTCAGTGGGCCCGGCATACTGCCAATAGCCCTGCGTGCGGTCTACGACTGTCGCGCGGCGTATCCGGCGTGCGCCATCGTTGGCGTGGGCGGAATAACGAGCGCGTCGGACGCGGTTGCCATGTTGATGGCCGGGGCGAACTCGGTGGAAATTGGCACGGCGTCGTTTGCGAATCCGAGGGCCCCGTGGCTCGCGCAACAAGGACTCAAAGAGTGGATGCAACGTCACCACGTCAACAGCGTGACCGAACTGATTGGAGTTGCTCATGGGTGAGAGTTTCGGCGTGCGTCTCTTTGAACGCGCGCGCGCGTTGGGTCCGCTCTGTGTGGGCGTTGACCCCAGCCGCGAACTTCTGCAGTCTTGGAACCGCCCGGACTCCGTCGAAGGTCTCGAGTTTGCCGCGCTCGCGGTCCTCGACGCGGTGCTCGACACCGCCGTCGCGATCAAGCCGCAGGTGGCGTTCTTCGAGCGGTTCGGTGCCGAAGGTTTCCGTGTGCTCGAGCGATTACTGAAGGACGCGCGCGACGCCGATATTCTCACGGTCGCTGACGCGAAGCGAGGTGACGTCGCCTCGACCAACGACGGCTACGCCGAAGCGTGGTTGAGTGAACGATCGACGCTCCGCGCTGACGCGGTGACCGCGAACCCCTACCTCGGCGTGGAGTCGCTCCGGCCACTCTTTAGTCTGGCGAACGAAACCGGTCGAGGGGTATTCGTCCTGGCGGCGACATCGAACGACGAGGGTCGCCCCATCCAGACGGCGCGCACGACAGAAAATCAACAGGTCCAAGATTTCGTGCTTAACCAAATCGCGGAAGTGAACAACCGAAGCGACGGACGGGGTTGCGTGGGCGCCGTCCTTGGCGCTACTCGTGAAAATCCGGAATTCAATCTCGCGTCATTGGGTGGCCCCTTTCTCGTACCCGGAGTAGGGAGCCAGGGTGCCAATGCTGACCACGTTGCTCGACTATTCGGTCGTTGTCCGCAGGGGACCGTACTCGTAAACGTGAGTCGGGCAATTCTCGAGGCGGGCCCCGAGCGTGCATCGCTGCGTGACGCCGCTCGACGATGGCGCGACGATTTGAGCCAAGCACTGCTCTGAACAGAAATTCGACGAGCAGAGTAATCTGACTGCATGACTCCGACACCACCATCCTTGTCACAGGAGCAGCGTGTCGAGGCTTCGCGTCTCGCCGTCGCAAATCGTCGACGCCGTGCTGACGTCAAACGATTGGTGAAAACCGGTGAGCTTTCGCTCGATGAACTGTTCGAACTTGCCGCGCGCGAAGAGTGTGTGGCCCAGATGCGCGCCTACGACCTCATTAGTGCGCTGCCGGCGATTGGCGAGGTGAAGGCCGAGCGAATAATGAAGAATGCGTCAATCGCAAAGACGCGACGCATTCGCGGTCTTGGTCCGAAGCAACGCGCCGAACTCTTTCGAGCCCTTGTCCGCTGAACCACTGCTGGTGGTTCTCATCGGCCCCGGCGGAGTCGGTAAAGGTACGCTCGCGCGGCGAATGGTGGACGCCGATCCGCAGCTGTGGCTGAGTAGGAGTTGGACGACGCGACCCCGTCGCGACTCCGAGGACGGGTCCGAGTACCACTTCGTTGATCGAGCCACGTTCGACGAAGCAATCGCGAACGAACTGTTTCTCGAGTGGGCCGAGTTCAATGGCCATCTCTACGGCTCCCCAGTACCGCAGGCACCGTCCAACTTGGATGTGTTGTTAGAGATCGAGGTCCAAGGCGCCGAACAGGTTCGCAACAAGTTGCCCGAAACTGTCGTATTTTTGATCATGCCTCCGTCACTTGAGCAGCTCGAAGAACGACTCCGAACTCGCGGCGACAATGAAGAACACGTCAAATTCCGTCTCTCGAGTACCCCCTCGGAACTGGCCAAAGGTCGTGCGCTGGCCTCCTACGAGGTGATCAACGACGATCTGGGCACTGCGACGAGCCAAATTCTCTCTATACTGGAAGAACTTCGTCAGCGCCGGCGAGCGCCCTCGATAAAGGACTGAAATCATGGCTGAACGCCCCACCCTCGTTGACCCACCCATTGAGACCCTGTTGCACATGGTGGGTGACTCGAAATTCACCCTGGTCGCGGTCTCCGCGATTCGGGCGCGCGAAATCAATGAGTACTACAACGGCCTCGGATCTGGTCACGGCGCCCTGATTCCGCCACAGGTCACGTCACTCTCGAACAAGTCACTGTCGCTCGCGATGGAAGAGCTCTACGAAGGCAAGTTGGAGTTCCACCGTCCCACCCCAGAAGAGATCGAAGCCGAAAACCTTCAGGCCGAAGCGTTGGAGCAGGCCCGCCAGGACGCTAATAACGACCTGGATGCCTTCACCGATGCCCTCCGCGACGCCTAAGTCGCCGATTCCTCGCATTGTCTTAGGTGTTACCGGCGGCATTGCCGCCTACAAGTCAGTTGAACTTCTTCGTCGAATGACGGACGCCGGTTACTACGTCGCTCCCGTCCTCACCCCCGACGCCACCCGTTTTATCGGCGCCGTCACGTTCTCCGCGCTCGCGAGCGAACCGGCGCGCACCAGTCTGTATGGCGACGCGACCACACCAATTCCTCATACCTACCTGGGCCAGATGGCCGACCTCGTGGTGGTTGCTCCCGCGACCGCGCACCTGATTGCTCGCTACGCCATGGGTCTCGCCGACGATTTACTGACCGCGACGTTGCTCGCGACTCGCGCCCCGGTGCTGCTATGTCCGGCGATGCACACCGAAATGTGGGCGCAGCCTTCGGTGCAGGAAAATCTGACGATACTGCGGCGTCGTGGCGTACTCGTGCTGGAACCAGCAACGGGTCAATTGGCGGGAGGTGACGTGGGCGCGGGACGGCTCGCCGAACCCGAGGCCATTCTTGAGCTCGTTGACCGAATTGTGCACGGCTACCGCGGTCCGCTTACCGGCAAGCGAGTACTCATCAGTGCCGGAGGAACCCGCGAGCCCATTGACCCCGTTCGCGTGATATCCAACCGATCATCGGGACGTCAGGGCTACGCACTCGCAGAAGTGGCCCGTCGGCTCGGTGCCGACGTCACGCTCGTGACGACCGTTGAGCGTGATCTTGCGCTCGACGTCGTTCGCGGCGTCGACATTGTTCGCGTCGAGACCGCCGCGCAAATGCACGACGCACTGTTAAAACTCTCGCCTGAATTTGAGTGCGTGATCATGGCCGCCGCCGTTGCCGACTTCACCGTTACGCCGATGAGCGAGAAATTGAAGCGGCACGCCGGGTCCCCGCAACTGAACTTCGAACCGACCGCGGACATCGTGGCCGACCTCGTGGCGAAGCGTCATCGCGGACAAGTGATCGTCGGGTTTGCCGCCGAGACGTCGAACATCGAAGAGAACGCTCTCGCCAAACTTCGCGCCAAGGGGGTTGATCTCCTCGTCGTCAATGACGTGAGCGCCCCCGGTGTCGGCTTCGAGCACGCGACCAATGAAGTGACGTTATTGGACCACAGTGAAGTTGCCCAGACCGTCGCCCTTCGCTCGAAAGAAGCCATTTCATTAGCCATCTTGACTAGGGTGGCCTCATTGTTATCTGAAGGAGCTACATGAGCGAGCGCACGCTCTTCACCTCGGAATCAGTGACCGAAGGTCACCCGGACAAAATCGCTGACCAGGTCTCTGACGCGGTGCTTGACGCCATCCTCACCCAGGACCCAATGGCACGGGTGGCGTGCGAGACGATGCTCACCACCGGGCTCTGCATTGTGGCGGGCGAAATTACGACGAGCGCCTACGTGGATATCAATCAACTCGCACGTCAGACCATTATTGGCATTGGTTACAACGACGGTGATATGGGATTCGACGGACGTAGTTGCGGAATTCTCGTCTCACTGGATAAGCAGAGTCCCGATATCGCCGGCGGTGTCGACATGGCCCTCGAGCACCGCTCGGGCGCCGGGGGAGAGGATTCCCTTAATTCGCTTGGTGCCGGCGACCAGGGAATGATGTTTGGTTACGCGTGCAACGACAACGACGATTTCATGCCGCTGCCAATTTGGCTCGCGCATCGTCTAGCCATTCGCCTGGCACAAGTTCGTCATTCGGGACAGATTCCTTATTTGCGTCCCGACGGCAAGACTCAGGTCACCATTGCTTACGAGGACGGCCTTCCCGTCGCGGTTGATACCGTACTCATCTCCACCCAACACGACGATGGGTACGACTCGCAAACCACTATTAAAGATGACGTGCTCGAACACGTGATCAAACCCATGCTGCCCGCGGGCCTCGATACGAGTTCTATGCGGGTGTACGTGAACCCTTCGGGCAAGTTTGTGCTCGGGGGACCACACGCCGACACCGGTCTCACGGGTCGAAAGATCATTGTGGACACCTACGGGGGCATGGCGCGACACGGTGGTGGGGCCTTCTCGGGCAAGGACCCGTCCAAGGTCGATCGTTCGGGCGCCTACGCCGCGCGTTGGGTCGCGAAACATGTCGTCGCCTCGGGCGCCGCCGATCGTTGCGAAGTCCAAGTGGCCTACGCCATTGGAGTGGCGCGCCCGGTATCGGTACTCCTCGAAACCTTTGGCACCGAGCGCGTCGACCGCGCGAAGATTGCCAAGGCCATCGAAGCATTGTTCGACCTGCGACCGGCGGCCATCATTCGTGATCTCGACCTGCGCCGCCCGGTGTACCAGCGCACCGCAGCCTACGGTCACTTCGGACGCAGTGACCAGGGCTTCACGTGGGAGCAGACGACCCGCGTCGACGATCTGCGCCGGGAACTGTCACTGTAAGTGACCGCTCGCGCGGTACAAGTCGTCACTGAAGTTGCGCCGGTTGATCGACCTTTCGACTACGCCGTCACTGACTCAACGAGCTCGGTTCGAATCGGAGATCGGGTCCGCGTTGACTTCAACCACCGTTCGGTGCGTGGTTGGGTGGCCGGGGACGCCACGTGGAGCGAAGAGTTAAAGCCGCTGACGAAATGGTTGGGCTTCGGTCCACCGCCGGCGCTGATGACGCTGCTCTCGTGGGCGAGCGAGCGGTGGTACAGCCCGCTGTCGCGCTTTCTAATTTCCACCTCACCGAAACGACTCGTCACGTCACTGCCGAGTGCACCATCGCCGCGTCCGCTGGCTGCACTGGTGCGCGAAAGTGCTCGCAGTGTCGCGAGCGGCGTGTGGGAACTCGCGCCCACAACCGATCCGTTGAGTCTCGTGCTCGGCGCGTACGAACAGACGCTCGATCGGGAAGGGTCCTTCCTGGTCCTCGTACCGACCGAAGCGTGGGCCAGTCGGTTACGAGGTCGACTCGAACAGCGAGGTCTCGACGTGGCGTCGGGCGAAATGCAGTGGGATCGCATGCGCGCTGGTTGGCCCGTGGTCGTGGGCCCCCGGGGTACCGCCCTAGCCCCGGTACCGAAGGTTGCGGGCGCGTTCATCGTGGACGCCGACGACGAGTCGTACCGCTCGTCGAGTGCTCCGACGTGGGATGCGGTCACGGTGTTGCGTGAGCGCTGTCGTCGCGATGATGCACCGCTGTGGTTAACGTCAATGATTCCGTCCCCGACGTTACTCAATCGAGGCTCGTACGAGAAGGACGGTGACCTTCGCGGGGGATGGCCGCGCATCGATGTCATTGATCGACGCGAGAGTGACCCTCACGATGGGGTGTTGTCGCGAGAGGCCGTCGATGCTGCTCATCACGCGCTGAAGGGCGACCTTCCGGTCGCCGTCGCAATCGTGCTGCAGCGTCTCGGCACGGGGCGTCTCTTCGCGTGTCAAAAGTGCGGGGAGTTGGCGCGCTGCGCGGTCTGTCAACAAGGTGAAGAAGAGTTCGGTGCAGAGCTGGCGTGTCGCGATCGCCACGAACCGCGCGCCAATTTCTGTCGGGCCTGCGGCGCCACGAATCTGAAGCGCGTTCGCGTCGGTGTGACGACTCTCGCGCGTGACGTCGCCGCGCAGCTCTCACAGGCGGTCACGGAACTGACCGCGACGAGCGACCCTTTCGTCAAACTGGAGCGTGTCGTCGTCGGCACCGAGGCCATTTGGCAACGAGTTCGTAAATGTTCGGTCGTCATCTTTGTCGATTTCGATCAGTATCTTCTGGCGCCGCGCGCCTCGTCGCGACGCAGCGCCATTGTCGCTGTTGGTAAGGCCGGTCGATTAGTCGGGGCTCGCCGAGAGGGACGTGGTTCGGTCGTACTGCAGACCCGTCGCGGCGAAGACCAGGTAGTGAGCGCCCTCGAGCGTGGTGACTTTGACGGCGTCATCGCCGACGATGTCGCCACGTACGACGCTCTGGGACTTTTGCCCTACGGGGCGATCGCCGACATCTCGGGTGAGGGTGCCACGGAGTTTGTTGAAGGGTTGGCGACGAGTTCGGTGAGCGTGCACGCAACACCGACGGGCTTCGAAGTTCGCGCACCCGATAACGAGACGCTGAGCACGGCACTGCGCGCGGCGCCACGACCATTCGCAAAGTTTCGCGTTGCCGTGCTGTGAGATTCGAGGCGATCGTTTCGCGATGGTGAGCGTTCGGTAATTTTGGACGGTATCGTGGAAAGGTGAATACCCTGCCCATTCGAACGTACGGTGACCCGGTTCTCAATCAAGTGACCACGGAAATTGAGAATATTGATGGTCGAATTGCGGCACTCGCTGAGACCATGATTGAGACAATGTACGAAGCACCGGGTGTGGGTCTCGCGGCGAATCAAGTCGGCATTCAAAAGCGCCTCTTCGTCTACGATAAGGGCGACGGAGCAGTGGTAGTGGTAAATCCCACGATTGTTGAATCCGACGGTGAGTGGACCTACGAAGAGGGCTGCCTATCGGTGCCGGGACTCAGTTGGGAGATCACGCGACCGAACGCGATTCACCTGGTGGGCTTCGATCTCGACGGCAACGAAATCAGCGTCGAAACCAGTGAGTTCGAGGGTCGAATATTTCAGCACGAAATGGATCACTTGAACGGCGTTTTGTTGATCGAACGCCTCGACGCTGATCAGAAGCGCGACGCCAAAAAGTTTCTGCGCAAGCGTCAGTTTCAGCTCGGTGATAACGATCCCGACGGTCTGCACCAGCTGTAGGTCGAATAATGCGTCTCGCGTTTCTTGGAACGCCCGAACCGGCGGTAATCTCGCTGCGGGCCTTGGTCGCGGCGGGCCACGAGATTGTCATCGTGATTACCCGTCCCGATCGACGTCGAGGCCGCGGAAGCGAGGTCACGGCCAGCCCGGTGAAACTCGCGGCGCACGAGCTCGGCCTGCCAGTCGGTCACCGACTCGTCGACCTCGACGACGTCGACGTGGAATGTGCTGTCGTCGTGGCCTACGGAGCGATGATCCCATTGTCGCTTCTCGAACGGCTACCCATGCTCAATGTGCACTTCTCCCTGCTCCCGCGCTGGCGCGGCGCCGCGCCGGTCGAGCGGGCAATTCTTGCCGGTGATCTCGTCACCGGTGTGAGCGTCATGACGCTCGACGAGGGGCTCGACACCGGTCCGGTACACCTCGAACGACGAGTCGACGTGGGAAGCAAATCTTCGAGTGCACTCCTGTTGGAGCTGGCGCACGTGGGCGCCGGTGCGGTGCTCGAGGTTCTCGCGTCGCCCGAACTTTTGGCCAGTCCTACGGCACAAGTCGGCGAACCGACCTACGCGGAGAAAATTACCTCGGAGACCTTCCATCTATTGCCAACGATGTCACGAGAACTCGTGCTTCGAACCGTTCGTCTAGGTCGTTCCTTTACTTTCGTTGGCGCACGGCGACTTCGAATTGTCGACGCGTCGTCGCTCGACGACTCCCAACTGGCACCCGGATCGATTGGCGTTCGTGAAGGTCACGTTGTGATGGGCACCATGGAGGGCGTCGTCGCGCTGTTGACGGTGCAGCCGGAGGGTTCACGGTCAATGACGGCCCTCGAATGGTGGGCCGGTGCGCGACTCGACGAATCAACCGCACGGTGGTCGTAGCAAATTTCCCTACGCCCTAGGCTGACGACGTGACGTTGAGAGACGCCGGAGCGACCGGCACACTGCGCGTGGCACCTTCGATTCTCGCGGCCGACTTCGGCGAACTGGCGAAATCGGTGCGCGCGATCGATAGCGAGACGGACTGGCTGCACGTGGACGTAATGGACGGCCACTTCGTGCCCAATGTCTCAATCGGACCGCCCGTCGTTCAGTCGCTGCGTCGTTACAGCACTCGTTTCTTCGACTGCCATCTGATGATGAGCGAACCGGGCCGGTACCTCGAAGCCTTTTCCCACGCCGGTGGTGATGGCTGTACCGTCCACATCGAAGTCGGCGGCACGGCGTCACTCATCAGCGACGCACGAGCTCTTGGCCTGCGCGTTGGACTCGCGGCAAATCCCGACACGCCGTTCGACCAGGTGGCCCCGTTTCTCGGTGACATCGACCTCTTGTTACTGATGACGGTTTTTCCGGGATTCGGGGGCCAGTCGTTTATGCACGAGGTCATGGCGAAAGTGAGTGTGGCGCGCCACGAAGTGGACGTGAATGGCCTCGCGGTCGACATTGAAGTCGATGGAGGTATTGATATTACGACGGCCCCCATTGCCGTGGAGGCGGGCGCGAACGTGCTGGTCGCCGGATCGGCCATCTTCAATCGTCCCGAGCCGCTCGAAGCCGCGCACGAACTGCGAGAGGTCGCTCGGATGGCTCGACGGTGAAGTTCTCGAACTCTGAACTTATGACCATGGCGGTGGCGGCCGGTGAGAAGGCTCGCTTCCTTGCGCCGCCCAATCCATGGGTCGGCGCATTGATTGTCAACGATCGCGGGGTCATCGTCAGCGAGGGTCACACCCAAGTCCCCGAGGAGTCCCACGCCGAAATCGAAGCGCTGCGCAAAGCCGGTAGCGCCGCTCGTGGCGCGACAATGGTCGTCACGCTCGAGCCGTGTTCCCACGTCGGTCGCACCGCACCCTGCGCTGAAGCGATTATTGCCGCGGGCATTGCCAACGTCGTTGTTGGAATTATCGATCCCGATTCGCGCGTTGAAGGCAAGGGCATTGAAATGTTAAAGGCCGCGGGAATTGACGTCGAAATTGGGATCGCAGAGGAACTAGTGCGAACGCAACTCGCGTCGTATATTTGGAACCGAGTGACCGGACGTCCCTATGTGGTGGTGAAGATTGCGAGCACGCTTGACGGAATCGTGGCGATGCCCGACGGTACGAGTCAGTGGATTACGGGCGAAGCGGCGAGACGTGACGCTCACGTCCTGCGCGCCCAGAGCCAGGCCGTACTCGTTGGCGCGGGGACGGTACGTAGCGACGATCCGGCGTTGACCGCTCGGCTCGATGACATTGTCGTCGAACCACTACGCGTCGTGTTAGGGAAGGCCCCGGAGCACGCCAAAGTCCGTCCCTGTCTGGAACTGTCCGGTGACCTCGGTCTCATCCTCGACGAACTAGGTAATCACGACGTGCTGCAGTTGTTGGTTGAAGGGGGTCCGACGACGACGAGCGAATTTTTCGCCGCGGGACTCGTCAATCACGTGGTGTGGTACCAGGCCCCGGCATTTGGGGGAAATCAAAGTACGCTCGGCGCCTTGCAGTTCCTCTCCACTCGGTCAATGGGTGACCTTCGGCGGGGCCGGGTGGTCGCCGTGCAACAAATCGGCGAAGATGTTCGCATAGACGTGGAGGTCTAATGGCGCTTTCAACCATTGAAGAGGCAATTGAGCAGTTGCGAAACGGCGGCATGGTCGTCGTTGTTGACGACGAAGATCGTGAGAACGAAGGCGACCTCATAATGCCCGCCGAGGACGTCTCGCCCGAGAGCATGGCGTTCTATCTTGAGTACACCTCTGGAGTATTTTGCGTACCACTGGAATCGACAAGAGCCGACGAACTCGATCTCCCGTTAATGGTGATTGCCAATACCGAAGCGCAACGGACCGCTTTCACGGTGACGGTTGACTATCGCCACGGGACCACAACGGGCATATCCGCAAGCGACCGCGCGGCGACCGTTCGCGCACTCATCGATCCAGCGACGCGCCCCACCGACCTCAACCGACCGGGCCACATTTTTCCGCTGCGGTACCGTCCGGGTGGCGTCCTCAAGCGCGCCGGTCACACCGAAGCGACGGTTGACCTGTGTCGGCTCGCCGGCAAGTTCCCGTCGGGTGTGTTGTGCGAGATCGTGACGTCCGACAAGTCCGATATGGCACGTCTGCCCGAGCTCGAAGAGTTCGCGCAAAAGCACAACCTGCCGATCATTTCCATCGCTGATCTCATTCGGTACCGGCGTCACCACGAAAAGTTGGTGAAGCGCATCGCCGAGGCGGCCCTTCCCACCGAGCACGGACAGTTTCAGGTCTACGTGTTTGAAAGTGTGCTCGACGGCGAACAGCACCTCGCGATGGTCTACGGAGACCTCGCCACTTCTCGCGACGTCCTCGTGCGGGTTCACTCCGAATGTCTCACGGGTGACGTGTTTGGCTCGCTGCGGTGCGATTGTGGCCCCCAACTCGAGACCTCCCTCGCGAAGGTCGCCGCCGAAGGGGCCGGTGTGGTGGTGTACTTACGCGGCCACGAAGGACGTGGAATTGGGCTCGGCCACAAAATTCGTGCCTACGCCCTCCAAGAAACTGGACGTGACACCGTCGACGCCAACCTCGACCTCGGCCTGCCGGTGGACTCGCGCGAGTACGGGATCGGTGCACAGATTCTGGTGGACCTCGGCGTCACGTCAATGCGTCTCATGACCAACAACCCGAGTAAGTACGGCGGCCTCGAAGGGTTCGGGCTGAATATTGTCGAGCGAGTTCCCCTTGAGAGCAGCCCGACCGCCTACAACATTGACTACTTGCGAACTAAGCGTCAGAGGTTGGGGCACATGCTCGGAGGGCTCGATGACGTCGAGTGAGCAGACCGAAATAGATCCTTCGGTGCACGACCGATTTCGCGATCGCGTTGGAGAGTACCTCGAGGGCGCGCACGAAGGTCGCGGACTTCGAATCGGCCTCGTCTGCGGTCGATTCAATGGTGCGATCACGACGCGCCTCTTAGAGGGTGCCCTGCAGGCGCTCCTCGAGGCCGAGGTGGACCGTCGAGATATTTCAATTAGTTGGGCGCCGGGCGCCTTCGAGGTTCCGTTGCTCGCGTTGGCCTACGCCGATGGCGAACGGCCCTATGACGCAGTCATCACACTTGGTGCAGTTATTAGGGGCGAAACCGGTCACTACGAAATTGTCGCGGGAGAAAGCGCTCGTGGTGTTCAGGACGTGCAACTCAGCACGCGCGTGCCAGTGGTGTTCGGCATCTTGACCACCAACACGGTCGAACAAGCGCTCGAGCGTTCGATGCCCGACGAGTCCAACAAGGGACGCGAGTCCGCACTGACTGCGCTCGAAATGGTGTCGCTGCTTCGCCAAGGTTCATTGGCGGACTAGTCGTGCTCACCGGGGTCATTCAGTCATTCGACGAACGTCGAGGCGACGGTTATTTCGTCACTTCCGGCGAGCGTTTCTACTTTCACTGCGTCAGTATCGCCGACGGCTCGCGCACTATCACAGTGGGATCGAGCGCACAGGCGCGACGAACCGTTGGCCACCTGGGACACGACGAAGTTAGTGATGTTCGAGCTGGGGTTTAGTCAACGGTCAATGCGCCTTGTGTCTGTAGGCCAATGACGATCGAGTGACGAATGGTCCATCAAATCAGGTGCGAAGACTTCGATCCTTCGTGGCCCTTATGAGTTTTCCCGGGATTGGTCGGTTCCTCGCCGAGTTTCGTAAATGCCGCGTCGCGAGTCACGGTGGCGTTCGCGATAGCGACTCGCAGCATCGATCGCGCGGTTATGCGCTGAGAGGAATTGGTCGCGGTCTCCATGGCCAGATTGAACGCCCTCTTTGCGACCTTGACCGCGACTACGAAGGACGAGTCAATCGCTTCCAGTTTGGCGTCGTATGCCTTGAGGGCAATCTGATACGCCCTTAAAGGCGACACCGCCACCGTGGATGACGTCGAGGTCGACGTCGAGGTCGGCGTATCGGCGAAGGCCGTCAGGGGCAGCGCGGAAGCCAAGGACGTCGCAATTGCGAGTGCGGCGAAACTACGTGCACTAATCCACTTCACGTGTTCCTCTCGTTTGTACAGTTCCACACTAGTTAATCTCCCTTCGAAAACCCTGTGAAGTGGCTGTCGCTGGGTTGAGAAGATACCAATGGCGATGGGTGAACCTCCCCAGTATCGCCGTTCACCACGCGCCGTCAAAATCTGAGGAAGATCTCAGTGCTGAGAATCCGTTGAGGTTTCACGGGCCGTCTATAGATTCCCCCGGGCCGTCAAATCGAGCGATACGCTCACATGGTGCGAGAAGCTAAATGATCACAATCCTGGTAGTAGATGATGAACCGGGCGTACGCGATCTTCTTCGCGACGCTCTTGAAATTGCGGGCTATCAGACAGAAATGGCTTCCAATGGGGCCGAAGCGCTCGACGTACTGCGCCGACACAGCGCCGACCTGTGCATTGTTGATATCAACATGCCCACGATGGACGGTTTTGAGTTCCTGGCGAAACTACGCGAGCACGATACGAAAACGCCGGTACTCATGCTGTCGGCCCGTGATTCACCAGTCGAT
>JBBQGY010000002.1:0-33321 GCA_038323435.1 Acidimicrobiales bacterium | reverse complement strand
CAATCCAACCCTGTTCTGGCACTCACTCACCACTGGCCAGGGCTGGACTCAGGCCCTTACGCCGATCTCCGAGACGCTCACGTACGCCACGCCGCTCATCATTGCGAGCATTGGGGTGGGTATCGCCTTCCAAACGGGCCTCTTCAATATTGGCGCCAACGGTCAGGCGATCGTCGGCGGCATCGCGGGAACCGCCGTCGGATCGATGATTAGCGTGCCCTCCGTTATCCATATCCCGCTCACGCTGCTCGCGGGGATCGCGGGGGGAATGATGGTTGGTGCGGTGCCGGGCCTGTTGAAGGCCTACACCGGCGCTCACGAAGTCATTGTCACCCTGATGTTCAACTACGTCGTCTACGCATTTCTTCTCTTCGTCTTGCTTTCAACATTACTCCAACTCCCCCATCAGTCCAACGACATATCGAGGGTCATGCATCCGAGCGCACAGTTGGCGCCCTTCTTTGGTGCCTCCACGGGACTTCGGGTGAACTGGGGATTGGCTGTCGCCGCGGGAGTCGTGGTATTCGCGTGGTGGTTCCTCGAACGATCGTCGCTGGGTTTCGACTTTCGAGTGACCGGGGCCAGTCCCAGCGCCGCACGTACTTCGGGAATTAATCCCAAGCGGATCATCGTGCTGGTGTTTCTAATCTCCGGTGGACTGGCGGGACTGGCGGGCGTCACCCAGGTCGCGGGTACCACGCACTACATCGACGGCGGCTTTCTCATTGGCAGCGCCGGGATTGGATTCACCGCAATTACGGTGGCGCTACTGGGCAGGAACAAGCCCGTTGGCATTGTGTGGGGCTCGCTGCTCTTCGCGGCTCTCGGCGTCGGCGGCCGCTCCATGCAGGCCGTCACCGGAATCCCGCTCGACTTGGCCACCGTAATCCAGTCCGCGGTTGTGCTCTTCGTCGCCACTCCGGTACTCGTCCAAGAGATCTTTCGAATTCGCTCATCGAACGCCAGTGCCATGCACTTGGCGACCAAGGGTTGGGGCGCATGAGCACACTCGAACGGATTTCTGAGCAGACGGCGATCGAACGTCGCAGTCGCCGTTCGCTCGATCGGGGCGCGGTCATTGGGTACATCACCATCGTGCTCGGTGCAGTGGTGATATGGATCTTCGGCTTCGGTTCCGTAGCCCGAGCGCACACGTCGCTCACGTTTGATCCCGTCAACGTTTCGGGTACCGTTCCCTGGCACCTCGGCACGTGGACCGTGCCGACCAGACTCTCGTGCGTCGTGCTCGGACTGATCATGGTCGCAATGGGTCTCGAAATTGTTCTACGGCGTCCCGCCAAGGCCGTCGTGGCCCGATTCGGAGGAGCGGCAATTTTGCTGTTCTTCGCCCTCATCTTGTGGGCCGGGCGTACGCACGGACCTTCGCAGGTGGGATTCATCAACGTCACCGCGATTCTCGTGGGCAGCTCGGCGGTCGCGATGGTCCTCATCTACGGATCACTGTCGGGCGTGCTCTGTGAACGAGCGGGCGTCGTGAACATCGCCATTGAAGGCCAGTTCATTGGCGGCGTCTTCGTGGGCGCCGTGCTCGAGTCCACCACCCACAGTTTCGTGTACGCGGCCATTGGCGGAGCGGCCGCCGGTTCCTTCCTCGGACTGATCTTGGCGTTCCTCGCCCTGCGTTACCAGTCCGATCAGATCATCGTCGGTGTGGTGATCGTCACGATGATGGGCGGCATGTCGTCGTATCTCAACCTGCAGGTCCTTACGCCCTACCCGCAGTACAACCTTGGGAACCTCGCGCCAAATCTGCCAATCCCGTTGCTCGCAAAAATTCCAATCCTCGGACCGGTCTTCTTCGACCAAACTGGTTTCTTCTACCTCATGATTATCCTCGTAGCGCTGATAAGTTTCGGTCTGTTCAAGACTCGATGGGGACTGCGCGTGCGCGCGGTCGGCGAACACCCGAAGGCCGCCGACGCCGTCGGCATCAACGTCGTTCGCACGCGGTACCTGAACGTCGTGATGGGCGGTGCCGTTGCCGGACTCGGCGGCGTGGCCCTCATCGCGTGGCAGGGACAGTTCCAGCCGGGCATTACGTCCGGCTTCGGTTACATTGCGCTCGCCGGACTGATCTTCGGGCGCTGGCGACCTTCGGGTGCCGTCGTGGCCTCCGTGCTATTTGGTGTGTCGGTCTATCTCGCGTCGAACTTACAGACGTACCAAATTCCAGTCTCGACAGAAATCCTTGGCATGTTCCCGTACATCATTACGATCGCCGTCGTCTCGGGACTTATTGGACGTGTACGCGCGCCCGCCGCCGACGGGCTTCCCTACAAGCGCGACTAGCCGCGCGCCCCGAGACCTCGTACAACATCGGCGCTCGCGGCCATCGCGAGTTCTAACGCATCGTCGAGTGACGCGCCTCGAAGTCGGGCGCCCAGATAGGCGCCGGTCGCGGCGTCGCCGGCACCGGTCGTGTCAACGACGTCTGAACCTAGGGGCGCCACCGACGCCCGTTCGTTACCGCACGACGCTACGGCGCCCAGCGGTCCACGGGTAATGACAACTTCATCAAACATCTCGGAAAGTTCAGTCAAAGCGTCGTCCACTACACCTCGTCGGCTCAGCGCGAGTGCCTCTTCTTCGTTGGCGAAGAGCATGATCGATTCACGCGTCGCCTCGAGGAAAATTTCGGGCGTCACGTCAGTGAGGGGTCCGACTGAACAGACGTCGACGGACGACGATCGTCCGGTTTCACGCGCGAAGCGAAGTGCCGCGCCAGCGAGGTCGCGCGTCGCAGGATCGAGGATTATATAGCCCGAGACGTGAAGATGATCGAAGGGCTCGTTCAACTGGCGCATGACGAATTGCTTCGTGAGCAGCGAATTGGCGCCGCGATCCGTGAGCATTGCGCGCTGCCCATCCTCGTCGACGAGCGCCACGACAATTCCAGTCGCGGCGGACGTCAGTTGAAGGTTCGCATGGACACCGCCAACGGCGAGTTCCTCTTCGAAGATCTTTCTCGGCGCGTCGTCGCCGCAAGCTCCCACGTACACCACGTGATGACCAGCGTCGCCGAGCGCGACCGACAGATTGGCGCCTGAACCGCCTCGACCAATACGAACTCGCGCTGGCGTGTCACTCGTGCGAGCCAGTGGCGCGGATCGCTTCACCACCACGTCCAACATGACATCGCCAATTACGACAACGCGTCGTGCACTCACATTCGCGTCCGCGCGATTGCCTGAGCGATTCGACCGGCGACGCCGGCATTGGCGACAACCAAATCGCGATTCACTTGCACACTCACGCCCGAGGTGAATCGCGCAAACTCCGCCAGGAGCACCGGCGTCACGTCCTTGCCCTTCACCCCGAGAAGATTCGCCTTCTCGAGTGCACTCGCGAGTGCACGCTCGTGAAGTTCCGGCGAAAGTTCCCGCGCCGCGTCAATGGGATTGGCGACCAGTACTCCGGTCGTCGAAAACACACGATGGGCGAGGAATGCGGCAGCGGCAGCCTCCTCGTCGTCCACCTGCCAGTCCAAACCAAATTCACTGTTCGACTGGTAGAAACCGGGGAACCGACTGGTCTTGAACCCAATAACGGGAACTCCGAGCGTGTCCATGCGTTCAAGAGTCGCGCCCACGTCAAGAATTGATTTCACTCCGGACGCCACCACGAGTACCTCGTAGCGCGACAGCGCCGTGAGATCCGCCGATTCGTCAAAGCTGTGGGTCGCGTCGCGATGTACCCCGCCGAGGCCACCAGTGGCCATGACGTCAATGCCAACGCGACTGGCGACGCCGATCGTTCCAGCGACGGTCGTCGCTCCGCTCGCGCTGCTCGCTACAGCGAGTCCGAGGTCACGTGCCGAAAGTTTCAGCGCGTGTCGATCATCGGACGCGAGGTTCACCAATTCATTCAACGTCATTCCAACAACGACTCGTCCATCGAGGACACCAATCGTCGCGGGCACCGCACCGCTCGCGCGAACGGCCTCCTCGCACTCATGCGCCACTTCAATGTTCAAGGGAGCGGGAAGTCCGTGCACGACAATCGTCGTCTCCAACGCAACCACACCTCGGCGTTCGTTGAGAGCGGTCGTGACCTCGTCACTCACGACAACGGAAGTGTGGGAGAAGTTTTTCACGCAATGCGAAGTGTACTGTTTGGAGGTGAGTTCTCCGATTGAAATACCTTGGCGTGAGTTGCGCGAACGCGCAATTCTCGCAACGTCGCGCTCGTACGCGCCGTATTCGCACGTGACCGTAGGCGCGTCGGCACTCACCGCTGGCGGGCGATTCGTTGACGGTTCGAACGTCGAAAATGCGAGCTACGGACTGACACTGTGCGCCGAATGTTCCCTCGTGAGCGACCTCGCTCGCCAAGGCGGCGGCCGGCTCATCGCCGTGTCGATCGTGGCTGGTGACGGAGAGCCAATTGCACCGTGCGGGCGCTGTCGACAACTGTTGTTCGAACACGGCGGCAATGAACTTCTCGTGGACGGCGGCGTTCAGGCGACTCCGCAAACGCTCGGTGCACTATTACCGGGCGCCTTCGGGCCCGACGACCTCGGCGTACGCAAGAGTTCATGAACTACTTCGCCGCGGTCGACGTCATTCACACCAAACGTGACGGCGGCGAGTTAAGCGACGACGCCATCACGTGGGTCCTTGACGCGTACGTCCGTGGCGAGGTCGCCGAAGAGCAGATGTCCGCTCTCTTGATGGCCATTTACTTTCAGGGTATGACCTCGGACGAACTGAGCACGTGGACCAATCGGATGATTGATTCCGGCGAACGCCTCGACCTACGTGGTCTCTCGCGGCCCACCGTCGACAAGCATTCAACGGGAGGCGTGGGCGACAAGATTTCGCTAATCCTCGCACCGCTCGTCGCCGCCTGTGGCGCCGCGGTACCGCAACTCTCGGGACGAGGTCTCGGCCACACCGGGGGGACACTCGACAAGCTAGAGACAATTCCGGGATGGCGCGCGAACCTGTCGAACGACGAGATTCGCGATCAGTTGGAGAGCGTGGGCGCGGTCATTTGCGCCGCCGGGGAAGGTCTCGCCCCAGTTGATCGAAAGCTCTACTCGTTACGCGACGTCACCGGCACCGTCGAATCGATTCCCCTTATCGCGTCGTCAATTATGTCAAAGAAGATCGCTGAAGGCACCGAGGCTCTCGTCCTGGATGTGAAGGTAGGCCGCGGCGCTTTCATCAAATCTTTGGAACAGGCCCGCGCACTCGCGAGCGCCATGGTCGGGCTCGGCACAGCCCACGGGGTCGCCACCGTCGCCCAACTAACGTCCATGAACGCTCCGCTCGGGCGCGCCGTCGGTAACGCTCTTGAAGTCTCTGAATCAGTGGACGTCCTTCGCGGTGGCGGTCCCGCCGACATTCGCGAATTGACCCTGGACCTCGCTCGCATCATGGTTGGTCTCGTTGGCCTCAACGTGGATCCGGCCGCCCGGCTCGACGACGGATCGGCCTACGAGGTCTACCGACGAATGATTGAAGCTCAGGGGGGCGACCCGGACGCTTCGGCGCCGGTCGCACAACATCGGGACGTCATTGTCGCTAGTCGCGAAGGCATCGTGCAGTCGATCGACGCACTGAGCGTGGGCGTCGCCGCGTGGCGACTCGGCGCCGGACGAGCACGAAAAGAGGACCCCGTAAGTGCGGCGGCCGGCGTGGTCTGTCTCGTGCGCGAAGGCGAGGCGATTGTTGCGCGCCAACCACTGTTCGAACTGCACGCTGACGATACGATGCATCTTCAACGGGGGCGCGACGCAATTAGCGACGCTCTCGTCATTGGCGAACAGTTGGTGAACACCGAGCCGCTCTTGCTAGAGCGAATCACCAAGTAACTCACGTAGCTGTTGACTAGCCTTCGATCATGTCATCACTTCAACTGACGCGTGACGTTATAGAGCGTGCGCCAAAGGTTTTGTTGCACGATCATCTCGACGGAGGACTACGCCCGGCGACCGTTATCGAGCTAGCCCGAGAGATTTCGTACACGGGGCTACCAACATCCGACCCCGACGACCTGGCCCAGTGGTTCATCGCGGACACACCCGGCAGCGACCTCGTTCGCTACTTAGAGGGATTCGCCCACACCATCGTGATCATGCAAACGAAGGACCAGATTGAGCGAGTCGCGAGTGAGAGCGTCCTCGATCTCGCTCGTGACGGCGTGGTGTACGCCGAAATCCGATTCGCGCCTGAGTTGCACCTCGACGGTGGTCTTAGTTTGCACGAAGTCGTGCGCGCCGTACTCGACGGCTTCGCGCACGGCACCGCGCAAGCGCAACGCGAGGGTCACACCATTGTCGCGAGGGCAATTCTCTCCGCAATGCGCCAGGCCGATCTCAGCGAGACGGTCGCCGCACTCGCCGTTGAGTTCCGCGACGACGGGGTGTGCGGATTCGACATTGCCGGACCGGAAGATGGATTCCCGCCCACCCATCACCTGCGCGCGTTTCACCTCATTCAGCGTGAGGACTTCCATATGACCATTCACGCGGGCGAGGCCTTCGGACTTCCGTCAATATGGGAGGCCGTCCAGTTCTGTAACGCGGAGCGGCTCGGTCACGGAGTTCGGATCGCCGACGACATTCGCGTCGTCGGCGACACCGTCGAACTAGGTCGACTCGCCAACTTTATTCGCGACCGACGCATTCCACTCGAAGTCTGCCCCACGTCCAACGTGCACACCGGCGCCGCGGAGACGCTCGCCACTCACCCCATTGAACTACTTCGGCGGTTGCGCTTTCGTGTCACGGTCAACACCGACAACCGTCTAATGAGCGGCATCACGCTCAGCAGCGAATTCGACGTTTGTGCCCAGACCTTTGGCTGGACGCTCGATGACATGGAATGGCTGACTCTCAACGCTGCGAAGAGCTCATTCTTTCCGTTCGACGCTCGCCTCGCCATGATCAACACCGTCATCAAACCCGGCTACGCCGCGCTGCGGTCCGCTTAAAACCTCAGGATCGCTTCGATATCGGAGCGCACGTTGATCACGATGGCCGCAGCGGCGTCACGCTGGCGTTGCAACGCTGCCAAGCCCGATGGCGGCGACGTCACCTCAATGTACGCCTTCAGTTTCGCTTCGGTGCCCGAGGGACGCACCACCACCCTCCCCGCATTCCCGAGCGTGAGCAGAACACCGTCGGTGGGCGCGAGACCGTCGTACCCGTGAGCGAGGTCAACGACGTTGCTGACCTTGATACCACCAAGTAATGACGGGGGCTGTTCGCGGAGAGCGTCTACCGACGTGGCGATCGCTGAACGTCCTTCAGGACCATCTGTACGCAACGAGAGTTGAGAGGTGGCGTGAACGCCAAATTGCGCCTCGATGTCATCGAGACGGTCCAGCAGCGTTTTCCCTTCGAGGGCCAACGAATGGGCGAGGTGTGCGAGGACGAGGGCCGCCGACATTCCGTCCTTGTCGGCGACGAGCGGGTCAACGGCGAAACCGAGTGCCTCTTCGTACCCGAAACGTAATACACCCTCACCCGCAGCGCGAGAGATCCATTTGAAACCAGTGAGCGTTTGAGCGTAACGAACCCCGTATGCCAATGCCATGGCCCGCAACATCGTCGACGACACGATCGTGGTCGCCACCACATCGTTGGTGCTCTTCATTGCCGGCAGCAGCGCGGACGCGAGGAGCCAACCAATTTCGTCACCGCGCAAGAGGTGCCATCCGCTCGATAATCGAACCGCTGCGCCAAGCCGGTCCGCGTCGGGGTCGTTGGCGATCACAAAGTCCGATCCCACATCGTCGGCGCAAGCGGTCGCGAGGTCCAACGCGCCGGTCTCTTCCGGGTTGGGAAATGGCAACGTGGGGAAGGTCGCATCCGGAGCGAACTGAGCACTGACGGGTGTTACTTCATGGAAGCCGGCCTGAGCGAAAAGCGCCATCATGAAATCGCCACCGACGCCGTGCAACGGCGTGTAGACAATGTTCAGGTTGCTTCCTTCGCTGACGCCAAATCGCTCAACGAAGTGAGTTCGGTACGCGTCGAGGACGTCTCGATCGACATAACTGTGCAGGGGGCTCGACCGATCTGCGAGAACTGCCGTCGTGGACGTGGCTGCGTATCGCTCGACAATCTCGTCATTCGGAGAAATGATTTGCGCACCGTCACTCGCGTAGAGCTTGTATCCATTATCTTGGGGCGGATTGTGGCTCGCGGTAATCATGATGCCCGCGGCCGCCCCCAATGCCTTTACGCAGTAGGCGACGAGAGGCGTGGGTAGCGCACTCGGCATCTCGTAGACCTTGACGCCTGCCCCAAGCAGGACGCCGACTGCTTCATCATTGAATGTCTCTGATCCCCGTCGGGCGTCGCGGCCAACGACGACGCCATTGGCGGGGTCGACGCCAATCTCTTGCATCCACGCGACGACACCCATAGTTGTTCGGCGCACCGTGTAGCGATTCATCCCGGCCGGTCCGGCCATAACGGGTCCGCGCAGTCCCGCAGTTCCGAACGTCAACGGAGCACCAAAACGTCGTTCGAGTTCGAGCTCATTGTCAGCGTCGACGAGCTCGCGTAGCGTTGCGCAGTCGTCTTCGTCGGGATCGCCAGCGATCCACGTGACTACTTGCTCGACGAGCGTTCGGTTCACAACACCGGGAGAATTTGGGTCAACAACACTCCGAGAGCCGACGCCGAGGAGTGTCCCGCCTCGAGAACTTCTTGGTGATTGAGCGGGCCACTCGATACGCCCGCTGCGTGGTTCGACACCAAACTAAGACCAACCACGTCGGCTCCAAGGTGACGTGCCGCAATTGCTTCGAGCACCGTCGACATTCCTGCCAACGTCGCCCCCATGGTGTGAGCCATCACGATCTCCGCGGGCGTTTCGTAATGCGGACCTCGAAATCCGGCGTAGACCCCTTCGCTCAGATCGGCTACTCCGTGCACCGCAGTACGTAACCGTGCGCTGTAGAGGTCAGTGAGATCGACAAAGCGGGGCGCGTAACCCTTCGGCGGCGCATCGCCCTCCATTGGTGAGGTTGCCGTGAGATTGATGTGGTCGCGAATGAGGACCACGCGCCCGGGATTCCACTCAGGGTCGATCCCTCCGGCCGCGTTCGTCAGAACAACGGTCGACGCGCCCGCCGCGATGACTGTTCTGATCGGATGGACCACCTGGTCGGCCGTGTTGCCTTCATAGAGGTGCACTCTTCCGGTGATCAGTGCAATGGTGCGATCGGCAATCGTGAGCGTAAGGATCTGCCCGCTGTGCCCAGCAACGGTGGGGGCGACGAATCCGCTCAACGACGACGTGGGGACTTTGGCCGATGGCGTCCCCAGCGCCACGGCGCCATCCTTCCAGCCCGACCCGAGAACGACGGCGATGTCGTACTTGTCGACACCGGTCATCTCTCGAAGTTCATCGGCGGCTTTTCGAGCGAGCTTGTACGGGTTCTTCACTACTGTCCGATCGTGTGCCACACCGTGGACGTTTCCACGAATGCTCGAAGTCGTCGTAACGACGTTGCCAAATCGCGATTGTCGTGTCGCAATACGCGCTTAATGGATCCGGCCGACAGTGTCGCGAGTTCATTGGCGAACGTCGTGTCGACACCACCGAGATCGATGCCGTCGATGTCCTCGTGTGACGCGAGCGTCGGCGCCAACTCCTCGGTGATTCCGGTGATGATATTCAGCACGCCGTCGGGGAAGTCCGACGTCGCGGTCATCTCGCCCAGCAATACGGCGGGTGTGGGCCGGAGTTGGCTGGCGACCGCGACTACCGTATTACCTACCGCAATCGGGGCGAGCACCGAGTCGACGAACGCCTCGAGTGATGACTCTTGATCGGCCAACACGGCAACGACACCGCTCGGCACGGGGACCGAAAAGTTAAAGAACGGGCCGGCGACGGGATTCGTACCGCCAAAGACTTGGGCGATCTTGTCGGTCCAGCCGGCGTACCAGACAATGCGATCAATGCTTCGCGATACTGTTCCTTGAGCTTTCTTGTTGCCCAACCCCTCGGACAGTGCGACGTGCTCCGCTAATTCATCACGACGCGATTCAGCCATTTCGGCGAGGCGGTAGATGACCTGGCCCCGGTTATAGGCAGTCGCACCCCACCACTTCGCCTGCGCCGCGCGTGCGCCCACGACGGCGTCGCGAACGTCCTTACGTGAACCCTGGGCCACGTTGGCGAGGAACGCTCCCTTCGCCGATGCGACTTCGTAACTGCGCCCCGATTCGGACCTGGGAAAAGCGCCGTTGATCAGAAGTTTGTAGGTCTTGCGAACGTCGAGGCGAGTATCAGACATTGAGGTACGCCTCGAGTCCGTGACGCCCGCCTTCGCGGCCAAAGCCCGATTCACGCATGCCGCCAAATGGGCTCGTCGGGTCGAAACGGTTATACGTATTGGCCCAGATCACTCCGGCGCGCAGTCGTTGAGCCACCCACAGCGTGCGACTCCCTTTCTCGCTCCACACCCCACAGGCGAGGCCGTAATTCGTATTGTTCGCCTTCGCGACCGCTTCTTCCGGCGTACGAAAGGTGAGGACCGAGAGCACCGGACCGAAGATTTCGTCGCGTGCAATTCGGTGCGACTGCGCAACGTTGGCAAAAACGGTCGGAGCGAACCAGAATCCCTTGTCGGGTAGTTCGCACGAACTGGTATAGCGGGTCGCTCCTTCGCTTTCGCCAAAGTCGCTGAGCTCACGAATCCGAGCGAGCTGAGCGGCCGAGTTAATGGCGCCCACGTCGGTGTTCTTATCCATCGGATCACCGACGCGAAGTTGTTCGACTCGCCGTACCAACCGGCGTAGCACTTCGTCGGCGATGGACTCCTGGACGAGGAGCCGCGATCCGGCGCAACAGACGTGACCTTGATTGAAGAAGATGCCGTCGATGATGCCCTCAATGACTTCGTCGATTGGAGCATCTTCGAACACGATGTTGGCTCCCTTGCCCCCGAGCTCGAGGGTCAGTCGCTTGGCGCTCGTTCCGACGTTCTGCTGAATGAGGCGCCCGACTTCGGTCGAGCCCGTGAAAGCAATTTTGTCGACGCCCGGATGCTCGACGAGCGCGCTGCCGGCGCTGCCGTCACCGGTGATGATGTTCACGACGCCCGCCGGCAATTCGGCTTGCTGGAGAATGTCGGCCAATACTAGGGCACTCAACGGCGTGGTCTCGGCCGGCTTCAGCACGCACGTATTACCGGCCGCGAGAGCTGGCGCCAATTTCCACGCGGCCATCAGCAGGGGGAAGTTCCACGGAATGATCTGTCCCGCGACACCAAGAGGCTGGGGACTCGCGCCAAATCCGGCGTGATCCAACTTGTCGGCCCAACCGGCGTAGTAAAAGAAGTGAGCTGCGGCGAGCGGAATGTCGACGTCGCGCGACTCTCGAATGGGCTTGCCGTTATCGAGCGTCTCAACAACCGCAAGTTCGCGCGCGCGTTCTTGAATGATGCGGGCGATGCGAAAGAGATATTTCGATCGCTCGGCGCCCGTCGTCGACGACCACACCTTGTCGTACGCGCGGCGCGCGGAGACTACGGCGCGATCCACATCGGCCGCGCTCGCTTGAGCGACGGTGGCCACTGTCGACTCGTTGGCGGGGTTGATCGATGCAAACTGCTCGTGGGAACTCGGGTCGGTGAATTTACCGTCGATGAACAGTCCGTAACTGGGGCGAAGGTGCGCGATGGTGCCGGACTCGGGCGCCGGGTCGTACTCGAGCGAACCGAGTTGTGAATTCGCGAGCTGTCTCTCGGCCATGTCAATCTCCACTGAATTCATCGGGGCGAACGTACGCGCCTCGTCGTTGCTTAAGTCGCTGCATAAGGAGGTCATTCAAAAGTGACGACGCACCAAAGCGGAAGAGATTGGGCGAGAGCCAGGTCGCTCCCGCCGTTTCGTTCACGAGCACAATGTAACGAATTGCGTCTTTCGAAGTGCGTATACCGCCCGCCACTTTCACGCCGACCACGTGGCCGGTCTGTTCGGCGAAGTCCCGCACCGCCTCGAGCATCACGAGCGCAGTGGGTGGTGTGGCCGATACCGAGACTTTGCCCGTCGAGGTCTTGATGAAATCAGCACCCGCGAGCATCGCAATCCAACTCGCGCGACGCACGTTGTCGTAGGTCACTAGTTCACCGGTTTCGAGGATGACCTTGAGGTGCGCGTCGCCACAGGCCGCCTTCACCTGGACAATCTCGTCGAAGACCTGTCCGATCCGCCCCGAAAGGAACGCACCCCGGTCGATCACCATGTCAATTTCGTCCGCACCGGCCGCGACCGCATCACGCACGTCGAGAAGTTTGACATTCATCGACGCCCGGCCCGAGGGAAACGCCGTCGCGACGGCAGCGACCTTCACTAACGACGTGCCAAGTACGGAGCGGGCGTGACGAACGAGATCGGAATAGACGCACACCGCGGCGACCGACGGCACCGAAGGGTCGCTTGGATCGGGACGGACTGCCTTGGTGCACAACGACGTCACTCGCCCAGGCGTGTCGGCGCCCTCGAGCGTCGTGAGATCCACCATGGAGATTGCGAGGTCGATCGCCGCCAGTTTGGTTGATTTTTTGATCGATCGAGTGGCGAGTCGCGCGGCACGCGCCTCGATGCCGACGGCGTCAATGCCCGAAAGGCTCGCGACGAGTGCGCGCAACTGCATCTCAGTTTCGACGTTCGGGATCGAACTCGCCGCGGGGATCTGAATACCGCGTTCAGTGGCGTCCAACAGATGCAGCGGAGTGGTACTCACTTCGCCAACGCTAGCAATGCCGCGCCGCGCCGACCTCATAGTGACTTAGACGAAGGTCGGGAGTTGGTTGGCCGCTGCGCGCTCAGCGAGCGACGGCGCTGCACGGTCCTTGGAGCTCACGATTGCTTCACCCTCAATCGTCCACGGGACCGCGATCTGTGTATCAAAGGGATTTATCTCTAACTCCAGTGGCCCATTGAACGGCGACGACAGCATATACGACAGTGCCGCGTGCTCGCTCGTCACGCAAAATCCGTGCGCTACTCCCGCGGGCAGCAACAGCGAGCGAACGTCGTTGGCCGCGAGGTGGACCACTTCGACCCGACCAAACGCCGGCGAGCCAATGCGCACGTCGACAATTACGTCGTCGAGGTCACCGAACACGCAGGTCACCACCTTGGCTTGACCCTGGGGTGCGAGGGAGTAGTGCAGACCTCGCACAACGTTGCGAGACGACATTGACAGATTTGCTTGCTGAGATCGAAACTCTAGGCCGCTCGCTTCAAAATCACTCTGCTTGTACCACTCTCGAAAAAAACCACGTTCGTCGGACCATACCGGCGACTCGAGCAAGAAAAGTCCGGGAATCGACAGTTCACTCAGTTTCACGACTGCGCGCCCTTCAGCGGTCGCCACCACTCCTCATTCTCCTGGTACCACTTCACCGTCGCGGCCAGGCCCTGCGCGAAATCCACTTGAGGTTGGTAGCCCAGCTCGTCACGTATCTTCGAACAATCAACCGAGTAGCGGCGGTCGTGACCCAGGCGGTCCCTCACCGGCTCAATCATCGAGTCGTCAGCGCCACACAGTTCGAGCAGACGGGTCGTCAACTCGGCGTTCGTCAACTCCGTGCCACCGCCAATGTTGTAAATCTCCCCCGCCCGGCCGTTTTCAAAAACGAGCAACACCCCTCGGCAGTGGTCATCGACGTGAAGCCAATCGCGCACGTTCTGGCCGTCGCCGTAGAGCGGAATCTTCTGACCATCGATGAGATTCGTCGCGAAGAGTGGAATGACCTTCTCGGGAAACTGACGAGGTCCGTAGTTATTTGAACAGCGCGTCACCGTGACGCCGAGATCGTAGGTCCGGTGATAGGCCAGGGCCGCGAGGTCCGAACCGGCCTTGCTCGATGAGTAGGGCGAATTTGGCTGAAGAATGTGATCCTCACGCCAAGCGCCTTCGTCAATTGACCCGTAGACCTCGTCCGTTGAAATATGCACGAACCGTTCCACTCGCGACCGACGCGCACTTTCGAGCAACTGCTGGGTACCGAGAACGTTGGTCGTAAAGAATGCCTGAGCACCAGTGATGGAGCGATCAACATGGCTCTCCGCCGCGAAGTGCACGACCGCGTGCGTCCCGGCGAGCACGTCGTTGGTCACGTCTTCGTCATTTATTGATCCTTCGACGAACGTGACGCGTGAATCACGAAGCACACCATTCATATTTTCGCGACGACCCGAGTACGTTAGTGAGTCGAGCAATACGATTTCGTCGTAGTTGAGTCGATCGGCCTGTTCGAGAAAGAGTTCCGCAAATCTCGAACCGATGAATCCCGCAGCCCCAGTAATCACAACGCGCATGGTGCTTCCTCGCCTTTAAAAAGGGGTTATTGGACTTCTATACTAATGGAGTGAAGGGAATCATTCTGGCTGGCGGCAGCGGCACGCGCCTGCATCCCATCACTCGCGCAGTATCCAAACAACTGCTTCCGATCTACGACAAGCCAATGATTTACTATCCGCTCAGTACGTTGATGCTGACGGGGCTCCGCGAAATTCTTCTCATCACCACGCCGCACGATCAAGACGCCTTTGGTCGTCTGCTGGGCGACGGTTCGCATTTAGGACTCGAGATTTCGTACGTAGTGCAAGACCAACCGAACGGCCTCGCCCAAGCCCTCATCCTCGGCGAAACTTTCCTTAGCGGCGACAAGTGCGCTCTTATTCTCGGCGATAATCTCTTCTACGGCCCCGGCCTCGGCACGCACCTGCGGCAGAACATCGAAGTACGCGGCGCACTCATTTTTGCCTATCAAGTGAGCGACCCCACGGCGTACGGCGTCGTCGAGTTCGACAGTTCGGGCAAGGTGCTTTCGATCGAGGAAAAGCCGGCGAAGCCAAAGAGTTCTTACGCGGTGCCGGGCATCTACTTCTACGACGAACGAGCGTCCGCACTCGCGCGCCAGCTTTCACCGAGCGCTCGCGGTGAACTCGAGATTACGGCGCTGAATAATGCCTACCTCGAACTCGGAGAACTTCGAGTCGAGGTACTCTCGAGAGCGACGACCTGGCTCGACACCGGCACCCACGAATCGCTCTACGAAGCCGGCGGGCTTATTCGCACACTGCAGCACCGAAACGGACTGCGCATTGGCGACGTAGAACAGATCGGCCGCGACCAGGGCTGGATATAGACGACGTTCGTCGCCGTCACGACGACGACGACGCGCCAGCCACTTTCAACGCTCGGTAGCGCACGACCGCCCGCCAGGTCGCGAACATCACGAGAGCTTCGGCGACGAGCGCCCACCACGCGACGGTTGAACCATGGCCGACGGCGACGACCGCGATGATCGCTATCTCCGCAATCACAATTTCGAGGCAGATAATTGCGTAGTAGCCATACTCCAGTGCCGATGTGACCATGAGTTCGCTCGGAGCCGACTGAGTACGCCAAAAGTGATCGAGTACGTGGCGCTTTTCTTGCCACGTGCAACTGCGATAGTGGTCGAGCTTCACAGCGCCCACGCTAACGATCGAACCGCGCTCGCGGCGTCAAATTCTGAACAACAATTACGGCCGCTTCGATCGAGAGCCCGCAGGGACTACTTCGTGAAACCGAGTAGCGCCGCTTCGCCACCGTGAATCAGTGCCTTGTGCTGTGCGAGCGTGGTGCGATCGAGCGCCGCCATTGATTCGGCCATCGTGATTGCGTGAAGCAGTACTTGGTCTTCGACGGCCACGGCCTCAACGATGCCGTGGCGCAATGCGTCGGGCGCGTTAAATCGACGCGCCGTCGTCGCGGCGACTATGGCCGTGGCGCGCGGCAACCGGTTGGCGAGGATTGACCACAGTCGTTCGTCGAGAGCGAGACCAATCTCGGCTTCGTTCATGCACCAATATCCGCGGTCTTCGCGCATCACGCGATAATCAAAAGCGCACGAAAGCAATGCACCGGCGGCGAAGGCGTGTCCGTTAATTGCGGCAACGGTATAGGCCGGAAAGAGCAACAGCCGCCCCACGGTACGTTCGAATTCGTGCAACGTGGCCACAAACTCTTCGCGGTTATCGCCGAACCGTTCGAGGTCCAAGCCGTTGCTAAAGAACTTGCCCCTCCCCGACAGCACTATCGAAAGTGGGCCATCGCGCGATTCAAGTTCATCGAGAAGGCCGTTGATTCGACCGAGCGAATCGAGGTTGACGCGGTTCTCCCCCGCGTCCCACATCAGCACAGCGACCGAGCCCTCTTGGGCGACCGAGATATCCATAGGCCGAGCATACGGCGAACGTAAATTGGACGAGTAAGTTACGAACATGAGCGAGAACTTTCCTCCAGTCCCCGAACCCGACGTCACCGAAGAGAACCCGGAATCCGATCACTGGGTGTGGGTCGGTGCCCACCGTCCACCCGTGCCACGCGTCTTGTTCGATCACATGACGTCGAACTGGGACATTGGCGAACCGAGTCATGACGTCCACCCGGCGGCGAAGTACCACGCGCAGCGGCGCGAGAATCTCGCGGCACTGTTCCCCGACAAGACATTGGTCGTGGCGACGGGGAATCCGAAGGTTCGCGCCAACGACACGGACTACCGATTCCGCCCGGGCACTGACTTCTTCTATTTGACGGGCTGCCTCGAACCCGATGCGGTCGTGGTGATCGCACCGGGAAAGAAGGGGCCACGTTCCACGCTCTACGTGCCCGCGCGTCGCGACCACACGACCCATCAGTTCTTCACCGACGCTCGCTACGGCGAGCTGTGGGTCGGCGTGCGAAGGGGCGTACCAGAGTCCGCGCACTACTACGACATCGAGACCGCGCCGCTCGATCGTTTGGCTCCAGACCTCGCGGCACTCAGCGGCGACGACGTGCTCACGCTGCGTGGATTTGACAGCGGGGTCGATCGTCTCGTGAAAGAGAGTGCCACCGATCAGGTGCTCGCGAGCGTCCTCAGCGAACAACGACTGGTGAAGGACGAATTCGAGATCGCCCAGTTGCAGCTGGCCATTGACTACACGCTGAAGGGTTTCGAGGACGTGGTGCGCGCACTGCCGGACGCCGAAGAACGTGGCGAACGCGTCATCGAAGGAGTCTTTAATCTTCGTGCGCGCGTGGAGGGAAACGACGTTGGCTACGACACCATCGCGGCGACCGGGTCGAACGCGACCGTGCTGCACTGGACGAGAAATGACGGCAAGGTCCGATCCGGCGACATGCTGTTGCTCGACGCCGGAGTTGAGTGTCACAACCTCTACACGGCTGACGTTACCCGAACCATGCCGATTAGTGGCACCTTTTCACCGGCGCAGCGACGGATCTACGATTTGGTGTTCGCGGCCCAAGAGGCGGGCATCGCGGCGGTAAAGCCCGGCGTTCCGTTTATGGCACCCAACGAGGCCGCAATGAAAGTGTTGGCGCAGGGACTGTTCGATCTCGGTATTTTGCGTGAAGAGCCGGCGATGGCCCTGCGAAAGGAACGTCAGTTGCATCGGCGCTACACCTTGCACGGCGTGAGCCACATGTTGGGCATCGACGTCCACGACTGCGCGAACGCCCGCGATACCCTCTACCACGGCGACTTGTTCGAGGGCTACGTCCTGACGGTCGAACCGGGCCTCTACTTCCAAGCGAACGACCTCACGGTACCCGAAGAGTACCGGGGCATCGGGGTGCGGATCGAAGACGACATCCTGGTGACCGCAACGGGCTCCAAAAATCTCTCCGCGGCGTTGCCCCGTCGGGCCGACGAAGTCGAGGCATGGATGAAGCAACTGTGGGCATCGGTGCCGACGAACGTAGACCGGTAGTCGCTAGGCGATCACGCGCAGTGGAATATGGCGCGGGCCGCGTACTTGGCCCTGCGCCCACGTCACGCTCTCGGGGTCGGCGAGCTCGAATTTTGGAAACCGTGCAATGAACTCTTCGATGGCGAGTCGCAGTTCGAGGCGGGCGAGGTTCGATCCGGCACAGCGATGAATACCGAGTCCGAATGCGGCGTGTCGATTCACAACACGGTCAATTATGAACTTGTCCGCGTCGTCGAACACCGCGGGATCGCGGTTCGCGGCCGGGAACCCTAGGAGCACCCAGTCGTCCTTCTTCATGTCGGCACCGAAGAATTCGAAGTCGCCCTTCAAAGTCCGGGCCATGGTGACGGGAGCGTAAAATCGCAAAAACTCCTCGACGGCGAGTTGCATGATTTCGGGTTCGTTCACCAAGCGCGCGAGGTCGTCGGGGTGGGTCGCGAGGTGCCAAATAGCCGCGCCGATCGCCGACCACGTCGTATCGATACCGGCGACCAACGTGAGTACCATTGTGCCGCGCACGTGCTCGATCGCGAGTTTGGCTCCCCCCAATTCGACGTTCAAGAGATAACTGGTGAAGTCGTCACGGGGATTGACGATGTGATCGTCGATTTGTTTGGTGAAATAGTCAGCCAGGGGTTGAAAGAGTTCAATCCGTTCAGCGGGATCGAGGTCCACCAAGTCGAGTACGAGGTGTACAAAATCTCGAAATAGATCCTCGTCTTGCGGTGGAAAGCCCAGCATTCGTGAGATCACACCCGGCGGAATGAATTGGGCGTACTGATGTCCGGCGTCGAAGTACTCACTGTCGGCGATCTCGTCGAGGTGCAGGCGACAGAGTTCACGGATCTGAGGTTCGAGGGCGTTGACCGGGCCGGGGGCGAGTGCGGGCAGCATGATACGTCGTGCGATTTGGTGAAAGGGTGGATCGGACGTAATGGGTGGCGCACCTCCCATGGGGGCCGGCGGGGCACCAACGGGATACTTGTTATTGGTAACCACCACCAGGCGACTCGTGAAATGTTCGGTGTCGTTGGCGATCGCCGACACCATTTCGTGCGTGGTCGGAAACCAACCGCCGCCGTAACGCTCCGTGTGCGCCACGGGACAGCGGTCGCGGAGGTCTTCCCAAATCGGGTACGGGTCTTTCACCCACTGCGGGTCCGTGTGGTCCCAGTCAGTAGCAAAATCATCCACCGGTGGTTTGATTGTCACGTCGCTGCTCCTCGACGAGGTTGCCCCCGGATAGTTGGTCTACGTCAGAATTCGAATCGGTAAGTTTCGCGGGCCACGAATCTGACCCGACGCCCACGTGACCGCACTGGGATCGGCCAGCTCGAAGCGAGAGTAGCGCTTGATGAACTCTTCAATCGCCACGCGAAGTTCGAGGCGGGCCAAGTTCGACCCGGCACAGCGGTGAATGCCGAGACCGAACGCGACGTGTCGATTCTGCGCTCGGTCGATGATGAACTTGTCCGCGTCGTCAAAGACGTTCGGGTCGCGATTTGCTGCGGGAAAGCCCAGCAAGATCCAGTCGTCCTCTTTCATCGAACAACCGAGATAGTCCATGTCGTGCTTTACGAGTCGCGCCATGGTCACTGGCGCGTAGAAGCGCAGGAACTCTTCAATGGCCACCGGCATTAACTCAGGCTCGTTCACGAGTCGGGCGAGATCGTCGGGATGATTGGCGAGGTGCCAAATCGACGATCCGATTGCCGACCACGTCGTATCGATGCCGGCGATAAGTACCAGCACCATTGTGCCAAAGACGTGCTCGGGCTGAAGCTTCTGACCCTCAATCTCTACGTTCAAGAGATAACTCGTGAGGTCGTCGCGCGGGTTCGCCATGTGCTCTTCCATCTGGACCGTGAAGTACGCCTCAACGGGAGCAAACTCTTCAATGCGCTGCTCGAGCGGGTGATCAATTCCTTCGAGTACGATATTGATGAATTCAATGAATTTCTCAATGTCCTCTTCGGGAAAGCCCAACATTGCGCGAATCACACTGGGTGGGATGAATTTGGCGTATTCCATCCCGACGTTGATCACGTCGCCGTGCATACCATCTAAGAGGTCGACACAGAGTGAACGAATGACGGGTTCGAGTGCATTGATTGGTCCGGGCGCGAACGCCGGCAACAGCAGCCTGCGCGCTATCGAGTGAAATGGCGGATCCGACGTGATGGGCGGAGCGACACCAATGGGCGCCGGCAAGTCCAATTCAGTGGGCCGCCCGTTGCCAATAATGACGGTGCGGCTCGTAAAGTTCTCGGTGTCCTTCGCAATTGCCGAGACCCCCGCGTGCGTCGCGGGGAACCAGCCACCCCCGTAGCGATCGGTGTGGGCGACGGGACAGCGTTCGCGTAAGTCCTCCCAAATTGGATACGGATCAGCAACCCACTGCGGATCGGCGTGATCCCATTCGGTCGCGAAATCCTGGACGAGGGGCTTATCCATCACATCTCCTCTTCAATGAAAATGGCGTGCTCAGGACAGTTCGCTTGAGCCAGGTGCGCCAGTTCAATTGTCTGTTGATCCAGCGTTCCGTTGCCGATCACCACGCCATTGCCTAGCTCATCGAAAGTAAAGAGGCCGGGCGCAATCGAAAAACAGCGCCCCTGACCCTGGCAGATGTCCGGGTCGATAGTGACTTTCACAAGAACCCCCTCTTGATTCACTTGCCGAGACCTTACTACCCAGTAATTTACTACCCAGTAATGGACACTTTATCGAATTTAAGGTTCGCTCCTAGCGATCGACCTCACGTCGTTTCAATCTCTTCGCGGCTAATGCCGAGAAAGTAGAGCACGGCGTCCAAATACGGCACGGAGAGCGCCGCGTCGGCGTGGTCTTGGACAATGGGCTTGGCGTTGAAGGCAATGCCGAGCCCCGCCACCGACAGCATGTCAATGTCGTTGGCACCGTCACCCACCGCCACGGTCTGTTCGAGCGGCACCCCGACTTCCGCGGCGAATCGCTGCAGAGCCCGCGCCTTGCCCGCGCGATCGAGAATCTCTCCCGCCACCTCGCCGGTCAGTTTGCCATCGCGAATGACGAGGTGATTCGCGTCGAGGTACGTAACGTCGAGTTCGGCCATGAGGGGCTCGAGCACTTCGACAAATCCTCCCGATACCACCGCTGGCACGTAACCGAGGCGTTGGAGGGTGCGCAATAAGGTGCGCGCACCGGGCGCGAGGCGAAGTTTGGCGCGCACGTTGTCGAGCGCCGTCATGGGCATTCCCTCCAGCAGAGCGACGCGACGTCGCAACGATTCGGCGAAATCGATTTCGCCCGACATTGCCAACTCGGTAATTGCGGAGACTTCCGCCGCGCATCCGCATTCGTCAGCGAGCAGGTCAATGACCTCGTCTTGGAGCAACGTGGAATCGGCGTCCATCACCACGAGATGCTTGGCCCGGCGGTGCAGACCGGCACGCTGGACCGCGAGGTCGAGCCCACTCGCCTTCGCAACCGCCGTCAGGTCGTTTCGAAGAGCTGAATGTTCCGATCCGCGAACCACCAGCTCGTAACAATCGACCGGATACGTCGCCAGATGCACGATTCGTTCGCAGGTTGCTCCACTCTGTGCGATGGCGTGAAAAACCCCTTCCAACTGCGACGCGTGGATTTGTGGGGCGAGGATCGTCACCAGCAGTCGCCGACCATCGCTCACGTCGCTCGGCGTGACCGCTTCGACCGTGGTGGAAATTCCCCCGGCCGCGATGTCGCGCTGTGCGAGCGCTCTCTCAATGACGCCGGCACCGAGTGGCTCTTCGCCGCTCACCTCAGCGCACAGCACGAGCGCACCGCGAATAGTGATCTGGGCGACGTCGGTGATTTCGACTCCAATGTCGTGCAGCGATGTGAGGGCCGCGAAAAGTTCAGCGCCAACACCAACACGATCCGGACCGCTGACGGTAACGAGGTACGTGCCAGTAGCCATCACACGAGCGTAGGGCGTACGACCATTTACTTACTACTCGGCGGCTCCGTCGGCCATTCGAAGTGCACGAACCTCGGCGACGTGTACGTCGTTGCGCGCGTCGAATTTCCACAACGCGGGGAGGGCCACGCCGACGCCCATCACCGACCCGGTACAGGCGAGACCGCCAAACGTGAGCGAAAACCTCAGGGTCGTCCACGCGGCCATCACGCCAGCGCGAAACTGTCCTCCGGTTGGCCCGAGCGAGTACGAGATCATTTCGATACCGGCCATGCGCCCGCGCACCAACGGGGGAATGGACTCATTCCACATCGTGGCGCGAAAGATGCCGCTTATGGCGTCCGCCCCGCCCCCAATGGCCAGTCCCAGCAACACGAGCCACAGCAACGACGAGTATCCAAAGAGAGCGATGCCGAGACCCCAGATCGACGCCGCTCCCACGACCGCTCGACCGTAGCGGTGGATCCGTCGCGTCCACGATGACGTCAAAGTCGCAATCAGGGCGCCGGCCGGTAGCCCGCAGTACAACAACGACAGGGCGTACGTCTCATGAAATCGTGCGGCAACGAATGGCAGCATGACGACGGGGAACGCTAAGACCATTGCGAGCATGTCGACGATGTAGGTGCCCACAATGTCGGGGCGCGACCTCGCGTAGCGCAGTCCCGACATCAGCGCCTCCGCGTGACTCTCGTCAGTCGACATTGACACCAACGTTGCACGAAGCGACATGAGAAGGATCAGCGAGGCACTGAACGTCACAAGATTCGCCACGTAGACGGTTGCCGGACCGAAGGCCACGGCGGCGAGTCCACCGAGGGCCGGACCAATAATCGACGCCGACGTCGAGCGAATATTTGACAGCGCCGCAGCGGCGCGCTGCAGATCGTGGGCCACGTAGGCCTGGTTGAGGGCTTCAATACTCGGCCGTTGCAGACTCGCCGCGCCAGCCACAATGAACGCGTCGGCGTAGAGCACCCACGCCTGCGGGTGGGTTAGCAGGGCATTCACCACGAGCACGGCGGTCGACAGCATCAGGACTGCCTCCATGGAGATAATGAGTCGACGTCGATTGAGACGGTCCGCGAGGACGCCGCCGTAGAGACCGAAGACCACTAGTGGCACTAGTTCGGCTAGTCCGAGCGAGCCCACCGCGAGGGTCGAGTGCGTCAAATTCTTAAGTTGGAACGGCACGGTAACGTACGTGGCCTGACTACCAACCGAAGTGACGAAGCCGGCTATGTAGAGACGTCGGTACTGAGGGGAGACGCGAAGCGGCGTGAGATCAACGCCCAGCCTTCGTGCACTCACGAGGCGGGCGCTCCGGACCGCCAACCGTGCTCGGCGCTGTAGTGACGGAGGATCTTCGCGGGCACGCCGCCGATCACAACGTGACCGGGAAACGTGCCACGAACGACCGCGCCCGCCGCAACGACCGTGTTCTCACCCAGGTCAGTGCCAGGCAAAATCACTACGTTGGCGCCCAGCCAACTTCCAGAACCAATACGCACGGCCGCTTCGGTAGGCGTTTGCCAACCCACGGGTTCGTCGAGGTCGGTATAGGAATGGTTCTGATCGGTGATGTACACGTACGACCCAGTCTGTATTTGGTCACCCAGGACAATTGACCAGTGCCCAATGATGTGTGAGCCGCGTCCAATGATGCACCTTCTTCCAATTGATACGACCGGCGACGTCAACATCGTTTGTTCCCCGTTGATTCCAGCAGTCAGACAGACGTTCGGTCCAATGAGTGTCTCGTCGCCAATAGACAGATACCGCTCGTTGTAGATGACACCTTGGGGTGCCATGAGCGCAGCGCCGTCGCCGAAGTACCCGAAGCTGAGCGCGTATGAATCGTGCGGGCCCACGGTCGCGACTTCATTCAAATAACGGCGTGCTGCACGAGTGCGTGCTCCTAAGAAGCGACGAAAGCGTAAACGGAAGCGCACCGGGGTCACGCTACAACCACCGCGGCTCGTGACACGAGCGCTCGACACATTGCGACGTGACGCGACAATGGCATTCGACTTCGAGGCACTAGTACACGTCAGCGGCGCACCAGGAGTCCGAGTGAACTCCCAGCGGCGCTGTCGAGCAGACTCAATCGAGCGAGATTGGCGAATCGATGTCAATCTCAGTACCGGTACCCACGACGTCAGGCAACAACGCATTCGCCATGTGTTCACGAACCCGTCCGTCAATCTCGGCCATCGTCTGGGGGTTTTCGCGCAGAAAGGCCTTGACGTTCTCACGTCCCTGGCCCATCTGTTCGCCTTCATAGGTGAACCAGGCGCCGGCCTTTTTCACGAAGCCCAACTCAACGGCTACGTCGAGCACGGAGCCTTCACGGCTAATGCCCTGGCCGTACATGATGTCAAACTCGGCCTGCTTGAACGGTGCGGCACACTTGTTCTTCACGACCTTCACTCGAGTACGGTTGCCCACGATGTCGGTGCCGTCCTTGATCGACTCAATTCGACGGATGTCGAGACGAACGGATGCGTAGAACTTCAGGGCTCGCCCACCAGGGGTAACTTCTGGTGAACCGTACATCACCCCAATCTTCTCTCGAAGTTGATTGATAAAGACCGCAACGGTGTTCGACTTCGAGAGTCCCCCGGTCAATTTGCGCAGCGCTTGGCTCATGAGGCGAGCCTGAAGACCCACGTGACTGTCACCCATGTCACCTTCGATTTCGGCGCGGGGCGTCAATGCCGCCACTGAGTCAATGATGATCACGTCCAGCGCACCCGAACGAATCAGCATGTCGCAAATCTCGAGTGCCTGTTCGCCGGTGTCGGGTTGGCTGATCAAGAGGTCATCGACGTTCACACCAATGGCGCGTGCGTAGACCGGATCCATTGCGTGCTCGGCGTCGATGTAGGCGCAAACGCCTCCGTTGCGCTGGGCCTCGGCGACGACGTGCATCGCGAGGGTTGACTTTCCCGACGACTCGGGACCGTAGAGCTCGACGATGCGACCTCGCGGAAGACCACCAATGCCGAGGGCCATGTCGAGCGCGAGTGCACCGGTGGGGATTGATTCGATGTTCATGTGCTGGTTCTCACCCATGCGCATAATCGAGCCCTTGCCGAACTGCTTTTCAATCTGGCCGAGGGCGGCTTCGAGGGCCTTTGCGCGGTCATCGTTTGCCATTGATGTCTCCTTGTTATTCGTCACAGAGGCACGTTAAGAACCTCGTGTGACATCGGTCGGTCTCCACCCGCTTTTACGGTACTACGAACAAGTGTTCGTAGAGAGGATTTCCGTCGGACAACCAATCATGGCCGCCAAATACTTGAACAACCCGACAATTTCGGGAAAGTTACGGCTCAGTCCACCAGCGATTGGTAGACGAGTTGCTGCAGTTCGCGGCGAATCGGATAGGTCCCGCTCGGCAGGAGTTGAGTGAAAAACCCCACGGTGAGGTCTTCGACGGGGTCGACCCAAAATGCGGTAGACGCCGCACCACCCCACGCGAAACTGCCCTCGGAAATAAGGCTCTTGCTCTTTCGTTGATCTACGACGACCGAAAAACCGAGTCCGAACCCAATTCCGGCGTAGTCAACTTCGGAGAACGAATCGACGGCAAACTCCTCGAGATCGACGTCCCCGGGAAGGTGATTTTGTGTCATCAACTCCAATGTCCGGTTGGAGACGAGACGCACGCCGTCGAGTTCACCGCCCCTCACGAGCATCGTCATGAACCGGTTGTAATCGTGCGCCGTTGACTGCAATCCTCCCCCGCCGTCGAGGACCCGTGGTGGCTTCAGTGCGTGCGACGCGAGCTCCTCGTACGCGAATGAATTACCGTCGTGCGGTACGTACAACATGGCGAGGCGGTCCTGCTTTTCTGGTGGACACCACCAGGCGGTGTCGTCCATTCCCAATGTATCGAGAATACGTTCGCGAAAAAACACGTCGAGCGGCTGACCACTCCAGATCTCGACGAGTCGTCCCAGCACGGACGTTGACTCGGAATAGTTCCAACCGGTGCCCGGATGAAATACCAGCGGGCTCGAACAGAAATCGTCCACGGCGTGAGCAAGATCGGTGCCCGCGTACCGAGCAAAGTCGTAGCCCTTAGCGCGGTAGACCGCATCGACCGGGTGGCTGTTCTGAAAGCCGTAGGTCAGTCCGCTCGTGTGGGTGAGTAGGTGATGAATGCGGACCGGACCGTCGGACGGCTCAGTCTCTGGATTTTCTGGCGATCCGCCAGTCCACACGCGTGGTTCGCGCAGTGACTCGATCCATTTTCCTGCGTCGTCGGTGAGATCGAAAAGTCCCTCTTCGTAAAGCATCATTACGGCAATTGACGTGATGGGCTTGGTCATTGAATAGATGCGCCAAATCGTGTCGTCGGTGACTTCAAGACCCCGTTCGCGGTCGCGATAGCCACCCTTGACGTTGTAAACGAGCTCGCCGCCTCGCGAAACTGTTGCGTGCCAGCCCGCGAGCCGGCGATCGGTCACGTACTGATCGAAGTGAGGCTTGATGCGCTCAAGACGGCGTGGATCGAATCCCATCTCGGACGGCTCGATTCGAATTTCCAACTGCGACATAGTTTCCTCCGATGTCTAGAGTCGACATTAGATGAGGCGTGCGAGTCAGGCGTGCGAGTCAGGCGTGCGAGTCGAGCGAGCGTCGAAGTGCGTCGAGTGCGCTGATGGCACTGTAGGCGCGCACGCGTGGCCGGTCACCCGGGAGGCGAAGGGCCACGTGCTCTTCGCGTCCATCGAAGGCGAGACCAACGAAGACCGTGCCGGCCGGCTGACCATCTTGCTCATCCGGCCCCGCGACGCCCGTCACGCTCAGTCCAATGTCGGCCTTCAGCAGCGTACGCACACCCTTGGCCATGGCCTCGGCCGCTTCAGGACTCACGACCGGACCGACGGGGACGTTGAGCAGGTCGTATTTAACATCAGAGGCGTAGCTCACGACGCCGCCACGAAACCACGTTGATGCTCCGGCGATGTTCACCAACCGGCTGGCAATGAGACCCCCGGTGAGCGACTCCGCGACGGCCAAGGTTGCGCTACTCGCCGTGAGACGGCTGGCAATCGCGTGTTCCATTGTTTGATCGTCGACGCCGAAGATGATGTCGCCCAATTTTTCGTTAATGAGCGTTCGAAGTAATGCTTCCTCACCGACGAGCAGTGAATCTGCGTGCGCGGCGTCATCGCCGCGTGCGGTGACCCGAACCTTGATTCCTTCGATGCCCGACGCGAGGAACGCAATCGTGAGACGGTCATCGTGCGCGAGCGCCTCAAAACGCTGCGCCACTGCCTCGGCGAGCGCTGACTCACTGGCCCCCCAGGTGCGAAGTACCCGACTCGTGATCACCGAACTCTGACCGGCCGCTCGTTGACGCGCGAGAAGGTCCGGAAGTATGGTGCGCTCGAACATTTCGGTCATTTCGTACGGCACGCCCGGCACGGCGTAGACGACCTTTTGGCCGACGTTGCAGACGAGTCCCGGGGCGGTGCCGCGCGACTGGGTAATGATCGTGGCGCCGCGCGGTACGTCGGCCTGCAGGAGATTATTTTCGGGCATCGTGCGTCCACGAGTACCAAACATCTGACGAATGACCTCGACAATCGCTTCGTCGCGTTCGAGGGGCACGTTCATTACTTCGGCGAGTGCGGCCCGCGTAATGTCGTCCTGCGTTGGTCCGAGCCCACCACAGACAATGAGTGCGTCGCTTCGAGCCAGAGCGGTTCGAAAGGCCAGCACGATGCGATCGTGATTGTCACCCACGTGTTGGTGAAAGTGTGAACCGATACCGTTCGCGGCGAGTTGTTCACCCAACCACTGCGAATTCGTGTCGGGAATTTGACCAAGTAACAGCTCGGTACCAACGGCGACAATCTCAACTCGCATTCACTCCGACTTTCTTTCCGTCGGCGTAGTACCGCCATCCCGTGTAGACCGTCATTGCCGCAGCAAGCCAAATGGTGACGATGCCGATCCACGTGTGGTGGGCGAAGAGTGGAATGACGCAAAAGGCAATCGCCCAGTCCTGGACGAAGGTCTTCCATTTCGCGATCTTGCTGGCCGGAATTGAGATTCCCTTCTTCGCCGCCTTGGAGCGGTAGAGGCTCATCCACACTTCACGCAGGGTGATAATGATGGCCGGTGCAATGAAGGCGTTGAGTCCGTGAGTGCGGCTCACGATAAGGGCGTAGAGGCTGCCCAGCACGATGATCTTGTCGGCCAACGGGTCGAGAAAGGCACCCGAGGTTGTCGTACCGTGTCGTCGCGCGACGATGCCGTCAAAGTAGTCCGATAGTGCCGCGAGGAGCCCCACGAGCGACGTCCACCACGAAATCCGGTCGGCGACGATCAAGTAAATGAAGACCGGCGCGATGAGGAGTCGAAAGGCCGTGAGCATGTTCGCCGGAGTCAGTAGGGCAGTCTCGCCGTACGTAGATCGCGTGGTCATACCGACACTGCCTCCAGATCCGTCCCGTGACTCGCCACGATTTCACACTCGACGAACGTTCCCACCTCGTGTGAAGTCTCAACCATGACAATGCCATCAATCTCGGGGCATTCACGGACACTACGCGCCACACCGGGCGCGTCAATTAATAGGCGCTGACGTGTTCCCACCAGAGCGTCACGGCGTCGAGCAGTTATCGCGTCTTGAATTTCACTCACTTCGCGTAGGCGTTCAAGCGCCAGATCACGGGGAACCTGGCGATCCATCTCATTGGCCGGCGTCCCCTCCTCGGGCGAAAAAGTGAAGAAACCGGCCCAGTCGAGTTGCGCCTCTTCAATGAAATCGATCAACTCGCGTTGATCGTCTTCGGTCTCACCGGGGTAGCCCAAAATGAATGACGAGCGAAATACGGCATCGGCGTCGGCGCGACGAATCGCCGCGATGCGCTCGAGGAAACGATTCCCGTCACCCCAACGACGCATGGCGCGCAGCATCGGTCGCGACGCGTGTTGCAGCGAAAGGTCGAAGTAGGGAACGCCCGTTTGGAGAATTGTCTCAATGAGACCTCTCGTGAGACCTGACGGGTAGAGGTAGAGCAGGCGAACACGGTCGACTTCACCACTGAGCGCCTTCGTCAGGTCAATGAGCGGTTGGGTACCGCCTTCGTCGAGTACTTCGATCGCCTCACCGCGTCCCGCACGTCGGCGGTCGTGGCCCCAACTCGCGAGGTCCTGGGCGATGAGCACTACTTCACGCACTCCGCCCTCGACCAGGGTGCGCACTTCACCAACAATCTCCTCGGTCGATCGTGAGCGTTGATCACCCCGGAACGTGGGGATCGCACAGAAGCCACAGCGGCGATCGCAACCCTCCGCGATCTTGACGTACGCCCACGGCGTCGCAGATTTTGGACGGGGGAGATTTAAGAGGTCGAACGCGGGCACCGGCCGACGCCGCAGCGCGACCGGAGTGGGAGCGAACTGCGTCAAACTTTCTCCAAAGCCAGCGACCAGGTCGACTTCGGGCAGCGCCTGGACAAGTTCGTCACCGTAGCGCTCTGCCATGCAACCGGTCACGACGAGGCGCGCGGTCTTCGTTTTGCGATCGGCGAGTTCGAGGACGGTCTCAATTGACTCTTCGCGAGCCGCTTCAATGAAGGCACAGGTGTTGGCCACCACCAGGTCGGCCTCTTCTGGAGAACCGGCCACGGAGTAACCCTGGGACACGAGGAGTCCCGCTAGCTTGTCGGAGTCCACGTGGTTCTTGGGGCACCCGAGTGTCTCGATCCAGTACCTCACGCACAACTCCTCACAGAAATAGCATCATCGAGTTCACTGCACTCGATGATGATGGCGGAGAGGGAGGGATTCGAACCCTCGGGCCCACTTTCGCAGGCCGCATTCTTAGCAGGAATGTGGTTTAAACCGAACTCACCCACCTCTCCCAGCTACGCCATCCTAGTAAATGGACGTCGGGGGTGATTTATTCACTCCCGGAACGACCATCACCTTCGACGTGGTTCTGGACGAATCAAGATCTCCCGGACAGAACGAATTCCCAGCGTTAAACTAGGAATTCACCGCGAGCAAGCGGCCGATGTGAAAGGGAATCAAATGAAGAACCTTCGACTCGCGTTCCGCGGACTTCTCGGTGTCTCAATGCTAGGTATTACCTCGCTCTCATCGGGCGTCGTGGCCAGCGCGGCGAGCACAGCGCCGTCCCTCGCATCGTGCAAATCCACCATTGCCACTCAGGAGTACACCAAGGGCAGACTCACCGTCGCGACGGACAACCCCGTCTACACCCCGTGGTTTGTGAACAACAAGCCTTCCAATGGCAAGGGCTACGAATCTGCTGTCGTCTACGCGATCGCCAACGTCCTGGGAGTGTCCAAGTCGCACGTCACGTGGGTCACCGAACCCTTTGACGCGAGTTACGCACCGGGTCCCAAGAAGTTTGACTTTGACATCAACGAGATTTCCTATACGGCCCCCCGAGCTCAGGTCGTCACCTTTTCTAAGAGCTACTACGACGTTCAGCAATCGATCGTGGCGCTGAAGACCAACAAAATTGTGAAGAATCATTCGCGCGCGCAGTTGAAGAGCTACCAATACGGTGACCAGATTGGCACGACCGGACTCGCCTTCATCAACCAGCAGATCAAGCCCTCGAAGCCCGCCCGCGTGTACTCGACACTGGACGAGGCAGTTGCGGCGTTGCAGAACGGCCAGATCGATGCACTCGTCATCGACACACCAACCGGGCAGTACATGGCGTCAGCTCAGATCGTGTCAAAGACCAAGAAGTTGATCGCTACTCAGGTTGGCCAGTTCCCGAGTGTCGGTGAGCACTACGGTCTCCTCTTTCAAAAGAACGACAAGCTCGTTGGCTGTATCAATAAGGCGATTGCCACACTGAGGGCCAACGGCGCATTGAAGTCGCTCGCCAATAAATGGTTGGGAATTTACACGAGCGTGTCCGTTATCAAGCCGTAGGAATCGTGTCGTTGGATCCCGACGGGGAGATATCGCCTTCACCTCCGTGGCTCTTTGCCTCACGGCATCGGCGCCTTCTCGTGGGACGTCGAGGTCTTGTGGCGAGCGCGCTGTCCAGCGTGCTGATCCTCGGTGGCCTCGTTGCGGTGCTCTACCTGGCGCCGGGCGGCGCGCAGGTACGATTCTTCTTCTTCAATCCGCACGCGATGTGGGCGTCGTTCGTTGGTAACGCGAATCTGGGTCTGAGTTCGGTCGGCGTTGGACTTCTTACCAATATCTGGATGTTTCTCATCAGTGAAGTCCTCGTACTTATCTTTGGACTACTCATTGCGTGGATTCGCATGAGCCGCTCACCCGTTCTCTTTCCCTTTCGTCTGCTCGCCACGCTCTATTCAGACATCTTTCGTGGTATTCCGGTCTTGCTCGTCGTCTTGATGGTCGGCTTCGGTCTTCCCGCGCTGCAACTCGGTTTCCTATCGAAACTGTCGCTCGCCGAGTACGGCGTGCTGGCGTTGACCATCACCTACAGTGCCTACGTTTCGGAAGTATTCCGCGCCGGCATCAACTCGGTTCCCCACGGACAACTCCTCGCCGCGCGCTCCCTCGGTCTCACTCACGCCACCATCATGCGCCGCGTCACCCTTCCTCAGGCGGTACGAACAGTCATCCCGCCACTGCTCAACGACTTCATTTCCCTGCAGAAGGACACCGCTCTCGTCTCGGTGCTGGGCGCCGTGGAAGCGACGAGGGCGGCACAGATCTACGCGTCGACTGATTTCAACTTCAGTGGCTACGTGGTGGCCTCCTTGCTCTTTTTGGCGCTCACAATCCCCATGACCCGCTTCACGGATCACCTCATCGCGCGTGATCGCATTCGCCGATTGGCGAGCACGTAGTGGAGCCGGTCCTCGAATTTAATTCGGTCGTGAAACGATTCGACGGCAACGAAGTTCTCCGTGGCGTATCGCTTTCGCTGCACAAACATGAAGTGGTCTGTCTCATTGGGGCGTCGGGTTCGGGCAAGTCGACCCTATTGCGATGTGCCAACTTGCTCGAGACCATCGACGGTGGTTCGATCTCGTTCTTCGGCCAGTCGTTGCTCGACGAACGAATTGATCCGGACCTCGTGCGACGCCACGTCGGGATGGTCTTTCAGTCATTCAATCTTTTTCCACATTTGAACGTCCTCGACAACATCCTCATCGGGCCAGTACGGGGGCTTCGTCGAAAGCGCGCCGACGTGCTCGATGAAGCGATGGCGCTGTTGAGTCGAATTGGACTGCGTGAGCATGCTCTGCACTTCCCCGATCGGCTCTCCGGCGGTCAACAACAGCGGGTCGCGATTGTACGTTCACTCGCCATGCAACCTTCCCTCTTGCTCCTCGACGAAGTAACGAGCGCCCTTGATCCCACCCTGGTCGGCGAAGTACTCGACCTCCTGCGCGACCTAGCGCACAACGGCACCACGATGTTGATCGCTACTCACGAGATGAACTTCGCGCGCGAGGTAGCGCACCAGGTCGTCTTTCTCGACAACGGCGTACTCGTCGAACGAGGCACCCCCGAAGAGATATTTACGAATCCCGAGCACGCGTCGACGCGCACATTTTTGGAACGAGTGCGTTAAGAAGCGTGCGCGCGAAGTTCGGGTAACCGAGCGATGAGGTCAAACAGCTCCTGGTCACGCTGCCACGTCAAGTGATCGCGGACCTGTTCAAGAGGTAGCCACACCAACTCATCCACCTCTTCGTTGGGCGTGAACTCACCGTCGTTGACCGCCATCAAGTAGTAGGCAACGATCTTCGGCTTACCTTTGCGGTGCGTGTAGTTAGTGGTGCCCACGAATCGCACCACGTGACACGACATACCGGTCTCTTCGTGCACTTCTCGAATTGCCGCCTGCTCGAAGGTCTCGCCATCGTCGAGCTTTCCCTTGGGAAATGTCCAGTCACCACGCGACTCGCGATAGATACAGGCCACTTCAACACGACCCCCCGCAATAAATCGAGTCAAGATGCCGCCGGCGGCACGTACGAGGTCGTTCGGTGCATCTCTTGGAATAATCAATTCGCCGGTCATGAGGTACACATCGCTAACGGTAGAGGCTAGACGAGTGAACTCGTGGTATTGCGCGGTCCAGTTCGTAAAGAATTCATCGTGGCCGTCATTTTCGTAGAGTACGTCCAATGCTCATCGCCACCCTTCCTCTGGCGCTTCGACTCACGGTCTTTCTCTTCGCGGGTGTCGCTGCGGGAATCTCCAACGGGATTGCAGGGGGAGGAACATTCATTATTTTTCCCACGATGCTCGCCATGGGAATCCCCGCCCTGCAGGCGAACGTCTCGTCGACGGTCAGTGTGTTGCCGAGCTTCGTCGGAGGGATTCGCAGTTTCCGGCACGAATTGAAACTCCGTCGAGGTCTCATTCGTTCGCTCATGCCCTCGTGCCTGTTCGGCACCGGCGCCGGCACGATTCTCTTGCTCACCGGATCGGCCTCCACGTTTCGTACCGTCGTACCGTGGCTGATTGGTGGTGGCACCGTACTCTTCGCACTCGCACCGTGGATCACGAAGCGAGTGTCGCACGTTCGCGACACGCATCCCGCGCGACGTTGGGCACTCTACGTCGGCATCTTTCTCGTTTCGGCGTACGGCGGCTACTTCGGCGCCGGCATCGG
>JBBQGY010000001.1:0-44095 GCA_038323435.1 Acidimicrobiales bacterium | reverse complement strand
AATGACGTCGCGTGGGACTCCTGGCTGAAGACGGTCCTGTTCATCGCAGATTCCTTGGGGCGTGACGTCAACGCCCTCGCAGAAATATTTGCTGACATCGCTGCTCCGGCGGCCACGTCGCGTTTCGAAATCGCTTTCGAGTCGATGAGTCGAGTCGAGTCACTCGCGGACTGTCGAATTGCCGACGTGACGACGACCTACGGTACGGGTTTTGTGGAAACGCTGGTCTTTCGAGACCCTTCGTCCGCGGGTCTCAGTAGCGGCTACACGGCACGCAGACCAGATGAATTCCTCACATTTCGACCGAAGTCCAATGTTGCTCAACTCGCGGTCAGCACCGCCGATCGACTTGACGCCACTAGCACCGTCATCACGAGTCACCTCGTCCAGGACCAGTTGGCTGCAATGTTGTTCGGTTTGACGATCCCCGGGTCGTTCCTTCCGACCACTGGATGTTTGAGTTTCTTCGCGGATTCGCGTGACGGCGGCGCGTCGTTCAAAGTATTTGCAGCAGAGTTGGAGGCGGAATTTGATGTTGGCGAACTCACAACTGCAAATTCAAAGGACGGCCCCGCCGTTTTCATCGACGACCACCGAGTCATTTTAATGCTCGCCAATCCCAGTTTCGATGACGCGGACGAAGAAGAGTTTGATCGGAGCGTGTTGGCCAATATCGCTGAATCGGCCTTCAGTGAATCGGCACCAACTCGCTGGACTGCCCGTTGACCACATCACGAAGCAGTATCGATTCGCTCAATTGAGCATGTAGAGGGCGAGACGCCAATCGCCCGTCGATTCGTAATCACACAGCGCGCCAGTAATGGTGCACATCACCGAAAGCACTCGTTCCGCCGAATCACTCGCCGGCACGTCCAGTAATAGGCCACGTTGGCTGTGATCTTGGCGAACGACGTAGGGTGCACCGGCCAATAGTTCATTGATTCGCTCGACACCAAGTCGTCCTCGCGAGTGCAAGAGACCTAGCGACGAAGGCTGATCAATGCCGTGGCGCGGGGCGGACGGAACAAAGGATGCCACCGCTACGCCCCGGATTACCCACAGACCAAAAAAATTGACTTTGAGGTCGGGGACATCCTCCACCACAACCGGAGTGACGTTGCACCATCCACGCCCCGACGCGGTGCGTTCAACTGCGCCAATCGCATTCGACCGTTCTGTCGAGAAAACAATGTCGCTTCGCGTTGTCACTGAGTGGCGCACCATTTCGTCACCAGGCAACGCTGCATTCGCTAAGTACTTCCGAAGGAACTGGTGGCACGCTAGTCATAGCGTCACGATTAGTCACCTAGCGGTTCCCCGTCGGCGTGACCCTGACCCTGAGATTCGCCCTGGCCCTGGTTTCGTACCTGGCGTTCAGTGGACATTGGCGGCTTAGACGATGTATTCAGTTGGCCAATCCCCGAGGCGAGCATTATGGAATTTGGTACCTTCAATAGTCCATCGTCAGTACGCACTGTTACGTACGTAAGGCCAATGCCGAGCACTCGTGCGTCAACTACTCCTATGGAACCGGAACGAATTCGAATGTAGTCACCCACGATGAATGGTCTCGCAAACAACAGCACCAACGACGCGAATATATTGCCTAGGCTCTGTTGGGCCGCAATGCCCAGTACGACACCCGCGATTCCAAAGCCCAGCAGCAGGTGCGGGAGGGAGCCACCGAGAAGTCCGAACACGGAGAAGAGGATGACGACGTAACCGGTGCCGGTGGTGAGCAGCCGCGCCACTGCCCCATTTGCAGTCGACGACCGGTGGGCGATTAAGAGCGCCAGTCCGTCTGAAATCCGACCGACGGCATAGATAGCGGTGAGAAGGAATACTACGAGCGCCATCCAAGTGACCAGTCCCGAATGGTACGTCCAACCGTGGATTCGCTCGACATTTACTTTTGCGATAATTGCACCAACGGCGATAAGTCCTGTGACGATTCCCTCGAACCAAATGCGTGAAAGCGCAAGATCAGCATCGCGATTTCGAATTCCCATCATGGACAAACACTAATGAATATCCGCCGGATGAAGGCAGTGGTTAATCTCTCTCAGAGTTTTGGCCGTCGGAAATAGTGAACAATGGCGGTAGTTCTTCCGCCCGAGTTTCCAAACCAGATGACACTCGCTTGGGTGACCGGAACTGCCATAAAGAGTTCCCAGCCTTCCGCCGGAAGATCACGTAATGACTCCCCCAGTTCTTGCCAACCCTTCTTCTTCACGGGAATGTATTTCATCGTGTATTCGTAGGCCATTCGTCCAAGGTACCGCCCCGACCAAATCGTGGTTGTAGCGAGACGTTCGCAGTGAGCTCTGCGAGAGGTACTCGGACAACTATTTACGAATTCGCGAGCGAATTCCTTCAATCCACTCGGCGGCCGATTTTCGAGCTGCGACTACTTCGTCACGTCGATCAGTTGCGTCCTCGCCGGTCACGGGGTACGAACCAAGGAACTTCACTCGCGTGAGGTGTGCCTGCAGATCGGCCAAACAGTCCGCCACCACGTCGTCGGCGACGTGGCCCTCAAACTCAATCACAAAACAGTAGTCACCAAGACCTCGCTTCGTGGGACGACTCTCTAGTTTGGTGAGGTTGATATCACGCGCAGCGAATCGGCCGAGGATTCCGTACAGCGAACCCGGACGGTCGGCGTCTTGAAAACAGACGATCGTCGTTCGGTCGTGTCCGGTGGGGGTCGCCACAGCTTCGCGGCCAACGACGACGAATCGCGTGGCGTTGCCCGGATGGTCCTCGATGTCCGACGCGAGTACGTCGAGCCCGAAGAGTCGGGCCGCCAATGACGACGCGACCGCGGCCCACGGCTCATCAGAATCTGCGACTTCACGTGCCGCTTGCGATGTCGACGCTGTCTGTTCGACGGTCACGCCCAGCGTGTGAAGGTGCGTACGACATTGGGCGAGGGCGTGCACGTGGCTACGGACAACCTTGACGTCGCCCAGCGTTGCGCCTCGTCGAGTCAATAGGTGGAGTCGAATGGGAATGACAATCTCTTGTTCGATGACCAGGTCGTGGTCGAACACGAGCCCGTCAATGGTCGCCGACACCGTACCTTCTATGGCGTTCTCGAGTGGCACGAGACCTTGATCCAGCGTGCCGTCCGCCACGGCGGCCAGTAAGTCCGAGAGCGAATCACACGCAATCGCTTCGATGGCATCCATTGTCGATACGGCTTCGTGCGAAAAAGATCCCTCCGGACCTAAGTAGCCGACGCGCGCTGATGCCATCAAGCGATGATACTTCCCTTCAATTGACGCATTCACCTCGTCAGTGAGACCCGCAACGCCTGAGTGCGTACGATAGACAGGGACCAATTTCGAAAGGCCGTGCAATGGGGCACCAGATGTTTGACTACAACGCCGAACTCGCCAACGAGGTCTTCGACTACTGCCGAGACCGGTTGTCGATGGATCCAGTACCACTCGATTTTGGAAGCCTTCATCCGATCGACCCGCCCAGCATGATCGACTTCATTCGTCCCGAGGGTCACGACCCCGACGAGATATTTAACTTTTTCACTGATGCACTCGCGCCGGCCGTGGTCTCCATTGATTCACCCGGGTTTCTGGCCTTCATCCCCAACGCGCCCACTAAAAACTCCTTGCTGTTCGACATGATGGTGGCGTGCTCGGGGCTCAATGGCACGAGTTGGCTCGAATCAAGCGGCGTGGTCATGGCAGAAAATCAGGCACTCAGTTTTCTCGCCCAACTGGCGGGCATGCCCGACGGTGCAGGCGGTGCTTTCGTGTCGGGTGGATCGCTCGGCAATCTCTCGAGTCTGACCGTGGGGCGCGACGTGGGACACGCAAAACACCCCGAATTCGCACTGCACGAAATGCGTTTCGCAATATCCGCCGACGCGCACTCGAGTATCGGCAAAGCGCTCCACGTGCTCGGTATTCAACCGCTAGTGGTTGACACGGTCGCCCACCGCTTCACGAGAGAGAACCTCACCGCGGCACTCGTGAACGATCCCCACCCCGAAACGGTTATTGGTGTGGTCGCGACCTCAGGAACCACGAACGCGGGCATCGTCGACGACCTTGAAGGCCTGGGAAGTTACGCACGCGAACATGACTTGTGGTTCCACGTTGACGGCGCCTACGGTGGCGCCGCACTCTTCTCTCCCACCGAACGCCACCTCCTCGAAGGAATTCGCCACGCCGACAGTTTCATTGTCGATCCCCATAAGTGGCTCTTCGCACCGCTCGACTGTTGCGCCTTGATCTATCGTAACCCCACCGTTGCGCGAAAAGTGCTGGCGCAGCAGGCCAGTTATCTCGATATCTTGCACGACACCGATGACGAACACTACGAGTGGAATCCTTCAGACTTTGCGATCCACCTCTCGCGACGGGCCCGCGGTCTTCCCTTCTGGTTCTCCCTCGTGACCAATGGCATCACGGCGTACGAGACTGCGGTGCAGGCGGCGATCGACATCGCTCACCGGACGGTCGACATGATCAACGCGATGGACCACGTTGAGTTGGTTCGACCGGCCTCGCTTTCGATCGTCCTCTTTCGACGAAAGGGCTGGTCGGGCGAGCAGTACACGAAGTGGAGTCACCAGTTGCTACGAGATCAAGTGGCCTTCGTCACCCCAACGAAGTGGGAGGGAGAGACGGTCGCGCGACTGGCCTTCCTGCACCCCAATACGACCGATGATCTCGTTCGCCACATTCTCGATTCGATGCGGGGTTAACGATTCCCCAAGAGGGGGTCCGTCGGGTTGCGCGCCGTCTCGCCGCGACCAGTCTTGCGGCGCCACGCAATACCACCGAGCGCCTCGAGGACAATTCGATTACCCAGGTACGCCGTAATTTCGGCGTGGTCGTACGGGGGCGACACCTCCACGACGTCGACACCCGCGATTGGTACTTCCATCGCAATGCGTCGCACGGCATCGAGCAGCTGGCGACTCGTCAGTCCACCGGGTTCTGGTGTACCGGTGCCGGGGGCCGAGCCGGGATCAACGACGTCAACGTCGACCGACAAGAACACTGCGTCACAATCGGTCATGGCAATAGACAGCGACTCACTCAGCACGTCGTCGAGTCCCCGCGCGACAATCTCTCCCATCTCGTATGAGCGCATTCCCTTGGCGGCCATCCAGTCAAGGGTCGCGGGCTCGGGCCAGTATCCACGCAGGCCAATCTGCAAGAAACGATCGCCGCGGCAGGCACCGGATTCAATGAGTCGCCGCATTGGCGTACCGTGTCCGTAGAGCGAACCCATTTGAGTATCGCCGGTGTCGGCGTGCGCATCAAAGTGGATAACCGACACGCGTCCCCAACCCACGTGTCGAGCCACACCGCTGACGTCGGGTAGCGCAATGGTGTGGTCGCCACCGAGAACGATTGGAATGACGCCGGCGGCCGCCACTTTCGTGATCATTTCTTCCAGACGTTGTAGCGAGGTCTCGGTATCGCCCGACGGCATTTCGACGTCACCGAGGTCAACCACACCGAGATCCACGAGAGGATCAACGCCGAGCGCGAGACTCGGGCGCATGCCGTCGTGGGGCAAGTAATCAGTCGTGCGAATCGCCTGCGGTCCGAATCGACATCCCGGGCGGTGCGACGTACCCCCGTCAAACGGCGCTCCGATAATTACCGCGCCGGCGCTCGACCACTCGCCAATGTTCTGTGGATCGGCCGCGGGCACGCCCAGAAATGTGGCGTCGGGGCCGTAGAGATTGCCTATGCGCATTGCGCTCCATTCAACACTGAGAACCCCCGTATCCCAAACGTATGGCCGTCACCTCGAAACAAAGCGTCGCCGTTTCGAGGACGTCCCCCGGAGGTATTTTTGGGCTGCTCCAAGAAGTTCACCGCACCTTAATCATTTCGACGACTCCCCACCCTACGCTGGACGAATGGACAACACCCGAATGATTACGGTAACTCGATTTATTGCCGCACCGCCCGCGAAGATCTTCGACCTACTCGCGTCGCCCCGCGAACACGTGCGACTCGACGGCTCCGGGAGCGTCGTTGGTGTGAAGAAGGGACCCGAGCGACTTTTTCTCGGCGCAAAATTTTCGATGGCCATGAAGATGGGTGCTCGATACTCCACCACCAACAAAGTTGTTGCCTTCGAAGAAAATCGAGCCATCGCGTGGCATCACCTCGCGCAGTTCGTGTGGCGCTACGACCTCAAGGAAGAGAATGGTGGTACGAGTGTTACTGAGTCGTTCAACTACGACAAGCCCTGGGCTTTTGCGATTATAAGAACCGGGTTTCTGGAACGGAATCGTGCCGCGATGGAAGCGACCCTCGCGCGAATCGATGCAATCGTCAGTGCTTGACGGAGATCGTCGCTCCGACGTTCAGCAGTTCAACCCACGTTTGACCGGGCGTCAACGAGATCGTCTTGCCCGCCGGTGTCTGATACGTGATGACGTCGGACTTGGACGCACCACGTGACCACGTGCCAAGAATTTCCTTGTCGTTGGTAAATATGGCCGTAGAGCCACTTCCCTGCAGGTCGCCGTAGGAAGCCAGCGTGCCAATTCCGTTCACGTAATTCACGTACATCACAACGACATTCTTCGGAGACTCACGAACTCCGGTGCCCGTGACGTCGGGCTGAGCGAACAACGTCCGGTCCCACGATGTAGTCGTCGCATTCCACGTCCACGTGACTGGATAGATGCTCGGGAACGGAACTACGAAACTCACGACGGGCGTACCCGATGGTACCTTCGAGCCAGTGCGATACGAAAAGAGGGCCGGTGGTGGGACGGGGGTCCCGCGTAACGCGAACAGACCCGACGTGACGGCGTACAGATTGTGCGGCGCGAACCGCGAAGGATCACGGAACATTGCGCTACCGGCATTTGACTCGTCAATCAGCTTCACGGGCGCGGTCGAAATGCTCGCGACGGCGTACGCCGCGCCACCCGAATAGGCAAACATGCCTCCGAGGGGCCAAACAATTTGAGTGTCGGTAGGACGAACCGATCGAACCGGACCGACTTTCGCCGGCGTACGGGAGTTGAATATTGCGGCGAGTCGGGTGATGCCACCGTTGACGATCTCTTCGTAGACAACATCGGCCTGATCGATTCCCCATTGCGGGAGTGCGTCAGGCGTATTCTCGATTTTCACCGTGAGAGCCGGACGCTTCACGGAAAGGCTCGATTGATCGGTCAACCCGGTCAGTGGTGCCGTCGGGTATTTGGGTGCGGGCGCCGTCGTAGTCGTGGAGGCGGCGGGCGTTGATTTACCGCGAAATACAAGAACTGCGGAACCGGCGGCGATGAGAACTACAACTACGACGGCAATACTGAGGGGTTTGCGCATCCCCCAAACTTACTGAACGTGACGTTGGCTACGGCGTTGATTCACCGTTATTAAGGATTCGCTTGAATATCACCGTGTGCGGAAGTTGCGTTTCGGCACTCAAGTGCTCCGATCCGGCGACTGCGGACCAACCAATCGCTTGATAGAAGCCGAGGGCGGTGTCGCGAGCATTTGCCCACATCTGTTCGATGCCTCGCTGACGGAGTTCTCCCTCGGCGAACGCGAGCACTCTCGCTCCAAATCCCCGACCCTGCACGGAAGAGTCGGTTGCCATATACCGCAGTTGGTACGTAACAATTTCTGAATAGAAGGGCGCTGTCGAGGAGTAGAACGACGCGCTGACGACCAGTACTTCGTCGTGATAGCCACCGAAGTGCAGTGATGTGACGTCACCATCACGATTGTCAGCGACCAGTGATGCTGGATTGTTGCTTCGAAGGACTCTCCGACGCAGTTCATGTAGCGCCTTCGCCGCGACAAGTTCAATTCGTAGGTCGTCGTCAGTCAAGATTTTTCGCCATTGTGATCATTGTCATTATGGGGTCCACGTCATCGAAGGAAACGTCACCGGTCGCCTGAAAGCCGACTCTTCCATAGAATGCTTGCGCTCGAGGGACCGCGGCGCGGACCATTAAGTACAGGCACGCGGCTCCTTCGCTACGCGCCCATTGCCCGACCGCGTCGACCAAAGCGACGGCGACTCCGGACCCTCGCGACGTCGGCGTCACGTACATTGCGTAGAGCCACTTCGTACCCGGAACTTCGTCGTTCAATCCTCCAGAGGCGAGGCCGACCGTCCGTCCATCGATTTGCGCGAGGAAAAAGACTCGAAGCGATGCCATTTGACGCCAGTGGTCATCCGACCAGCGGCTCGCATCTTCGTACGTCGTGCCGAACGCTTCGGGCGTGTCGGCGAGGGCTTCGAGTCGAATTGCCCGAAGTTCGTGCCACTCGTCAATGGTCGTGCGAACAATGGTTTTCGTCGCGTCACTCATTATTCATGCGCGTAGCAACGATACGTTCGGCGAGGTTGCCGCGAGCGAAGTTGTCGCGAACCGTGTCGTGATCAATGGCGGGGCGGTTCTGTGAAAGTTTGGCCTTACCCTGAACGGCGACGACGTCGATTTCGAGGCCAACAATCGCCTTCAGTTGACGATCGATGTACGCAGGTGGCGCGTCGTCGACGCGCCACGCGGGCGAGCGATCCATTTCAAAGTGTTCAGTGAGCTCCCGCACTTGATGGTTCAACCAGGCCGGATCGTCGTGCACGGTGATGCGTCCGCGCACTTCAGCGGCCACGTAGTTCCAGGTCGGGACGACGCCCGGATCCATATCTGTGCTCGGGTAGTTCGTGGGCGAGACGTAGGCGCTTGCGGAGAGAAACAGCCCAAGCACATCCATCCCATCGTTGATCAGTCGCCACCAGGGGTTCGCCCGCGCGACGTGGCACCGAATAGTTCTGCGGTCGTCGGCCACGATGACCGGGACATACACACTCTCGAGTCCACTCGGCGACGCCACGACGAGCATCCCCGCACCGGCGTCACGCACTATTTCCCACGCGTCCTCTTCGTCGAGTGAGAACTTTGAAGGAACGTACACGTGGCCATCATTTCATGTGTGGGCACGGGCGGGCAGTGATCAACTCACAGCGTCAATGGCCCGCCCACTTCACGTACTGATTCGTGACGAGGTAATCGCGCTGAATAGATCGAATAGCCATCGATCTGGCGAACGAGATAGGTCGCGATTGCGGTCGCGGTCATCATGGGAACCATCAGGGAAAATCCGTTGTGCGTCAGTTCCATGACGAGCACGAGGCCGGCGAGCGGGGCCTGCATTGACGCGCCGATCATTGCGGCGGCTCCGACAATGGCGAATGCGCCGATTGGCGTGCCGGGCCACATCCGAATCCATAGCGCACCGAGGAACGCTCCCAGCATCGCGCCGGTCGCGAGAAACGGTGTGAAGACGCCTCCGGCGGCGCCGCTGCCAATGCTGAGCGCGGTGACGAAGGGCTTTAGCGCGAACAGCGCGAACAGAAGTCCAATACTCCCGGCACCGAGAAACGCTTCGTGCGCCATGTCCTTGCCGTTGCCAAATAGTTGGGGATACCAAGTGCCGAGCACCCCAACAATCAAAAATGCGAGTGGCATCATCCATAAAATGGACAGGCCACGTGCGCGAAAGTTCGACACCCAGCCAATGAGGCGAACGTAGAAGACGGCGAGCAGTCCAATCACTGCACCCGCCACAATTGACCAGACCATGAGCGAACCGGTGAAGCGATAGCTGGGAATGTCCGCGTACGTCGCGCCGCTCGGCAGGTAGAGCCACGCCACCATCGTCGCAATTAACGACGTCGCTAATGCGGGCATGACCACTGGAAGCGCAAAACTCCCGTACAGGACTTCGGCGGTGAAGAGTGCGCCGCCGAGTGGCACGTTGTAGACCGCCGCGAGACCGGCGCCCGCGCCGCACGCGACGAGTAAGCGTTTTTGGGCCGGCGTGAGTTTGAACCAATGCGACACAACGCTGCCCGACGCACCGCCCATGAGCTTTGGTGCCGCTTCACGACCCATCGAAGCGCCTAGACCAATAACGACCTCGGACACGATCGATGTAAGAAGGCTGCGTCGCGGCGAAAGTTCGCCGTCACCGTTCCATAACGCGTCATCGATTTCAGACTTTTCGTTCTTCATGAATCGTCGAATGAGGTACCACGACACGGAACCGAAGACACCGGCCACGAGCAGTGAAATCACGCGTCGAATTTTCGACGAGGCGGCAACTGATTGTTGGTAGCTGCCCGACGAATAGTGAAACGCTTGATGTTCAGCAACTTTCAATATCCACATCAGTAAATCGCCAAAAAGTCCCGTCGCGATACCGGTCAGCACGACGGCAATCCAGAACTGTGGCGTGAGCCTGGTTGCACCGTCGGCCGTAACGTTCGGTTGCTCCATCGCCCCGCGTCCCGAAGCGATCCGCTTTTTTATGAGCGGTGGGGGAACTCGTAAGCGTTCGCTCTCACCATCGCGCTTTCGTTCCATCAGCCTCTCGCCGGTTCAAAAGCCATCGTAGTCGTGGTCACTTCGAACTAATGGAACGACGTTGACCAATTCGTTCAAGCGTTTCGTGCCGCCCGACCGGTCAATTGTTGTGCAGTACCCAGGGAGGCGGTCCGACCTCGATGCGCGCAAAGCGAGACTCGACCGTGCCGAATCGTTCGTCGCCGGCCGCCCATTTGAGCCACGCTTCAGCGATCTCACCTTGGGTGCGCGCCACGAAGTTCCACCACATCAAGATCCTCTCTTCGAATGGCGCGCCGCCGACGAGAATGGCCTTGCACGGTCCCCTCGTCGTGAACTCGCTCTCGTCGCGCCCCGCGTCCAGATAGCCGAGTTGTCCCGGAACGATTTTATAGTTATCGACGAGCAGTTCACCGGTCGCCACAATGATTGCGTATTCGTATGTTGGATCGAGTGCCACAGTCGTTGTACCTCCATGGAAATTCAATTCAACCCCGACGTGATTCGTGTCGCGCCGAACCGGAGCAACAGTGGTGTCGAATTCACCAACGATGACTGTCGCGGTCGCGTCCTTTAACTCGAGCCGTGGCAGGTCATCGTGATGTTCGAAGGTGGCTTCGCCGTTTCGAGTGGCCGATGGCTGCGCCACCCAAAGTTGAATGCCGTGCAGCTGTCCGTAGGTGATACTTGGATTTTCCTCGGAATGGGCGACGCCGAATCCCGCGGTCATGAGATTGAGTTGTCCGGGGCGAATCAACTGTTCGGAGCCGAGACTGTCGCGGTGGAGCAACTCTCCGCTGAAGAGCCACGTGACAGTCTGTAGGCCCTGGTGAGGGTGGGGCGTAATGTCGACCGTCTTTTCGGCACTGAGCGTTTCGGGCCCCATATGGTCAGCGAAGCACCAGGCGCCGACCATGCGCCGACCGCGGGTCGGTAGTGCGCGCCGCACGGTCAACGGGCCAACCTTCGCGGTGCGGCTATCGGTGATCTGCACCGGGTGGCGTGCCGACGCTCCTGGTGAATTAGGCGTGTCAACAACTTCGGACATTGCTCAATCATCTCAGTCCCGCGGTGTAATTGCTAGGCCGCGTGGCCTACTTCACGTCGTCGAGGTTGTCAGGACACACCGTTGAAAGCTTTCAGTAGATCACCACTCTCAAGTTTCACCATCCCGAGCATCGCTTCACGAACTCGACTGGCTCTGACTTGGTCCGGATCGCTCATCAGATCGCCCAACAGCGTCGGCACGATCTGCCACGAAATTCCGAAGCGGTCCTTCAACCAACCACAGCGTTGTGGCGAGCCGCCGTCGAGAAGAGCGGACCAGTAGTAGTCCACCTCTTGTTGGTTCTCACAACTAACGAATAGTGAGATCGCCTCGGTAAAGACGAACGCCGGACCTCCGTTAAAAGCGGTAATCGTCAAATTCTCAATAGTGATCGTGCCCAGGATGAAACCGCCATTGGGCATCAATGGATCTTCGACTTTTGCGACATTGACAATCTTGGAGTTGGCGAAGACCGAAGAATAGAAGTCGAGTGCGGCCTCCGCTTGACTTTCGAACCATAGAAACGGGGTAATTTCAGCCGTAACCCATCGTAGTAACAACGCCGTTCGCCACCGCTTAGCGCCATCGTGGCCAATTGAACCGCTCTCGCCGTGTAGCACCCCCCGCACCGATTCGTCAGCGTGCACACCCATATACTGCGAATTATGGTGGCAATTTTATTTTGGCTGATAATTGTGGTCGCTTGTGTCGCCGCTGAATTACACACCAATGCGTTCATCGCTGTCTTCATTGGACTCGGTGCTGCGGTTGCTTTCGTCATTGGACTTACGGGCCTCGCGTTCGTGGGGCAGGCCGCCGCATGGCTGGGCGTGTCGGCCGTTTCACTCCTCTTTCTTCGACCGTACGCAATTCGCCGATTTCACCACCACTTTCCCGAAATGGACATGTCGCTACCAACACACACTGCGATGACGAACATGCGCGGATTCGTAGAAATTGCGGTAGGCGACTCGAATCACCCCGGTCGCGTGAAGATCCGGGGGGAATCATGGAAAGCCGTTACGGATTGGCCAGCCGCTCTCCCCGACGGCACCGCCGTGGTTGTGCGAAAGGCGTACGGCACCACGCTCTGGGTCGACCCGGCTTAATCACAACCGGCGGCGTGAATTAACGTCGGCATTCCCGGGACGTCGGCCATCACGCTCTTAATCGCTTGGGCTGCGCCGAGTAGTGCCGCGCTCTCGGCGGGAATGATGAGTTTGGCATTGGGGCTGTCGGCGAACTTGGCGAGCGTGTCGAGCTGCAAAATGGCCACCAGCGTCGGGTCCGGCGCCTGGAGTTTGATCGCCGCGTAGACCGACGCAATTGCTTGGGCCCGACCCTCCGCCTCGAGAATAAGGGCCTGTCGCTTGCCCTGCGCTCGAAGAATGTCCGATTGCTGTGCACCTTCGGCTTCTTTTATCGCCGCCTGTCGCTGCCCGTCGGCAACATTGACCGCCGACTGCTGCTGGCCCTCGGACTCGAGAATGCGCGCCCGCTTTTCCTGATCGGCTTGCTTCTGCAGTGCCATTGCCTGAAGAATTTGCTCGGGTGGGGTGATTTCAAGAACCTCCACGCGATTTATTCGCACGCCCCATTTGTCGGTCGCCTCCTCCATTTGTGTCTGCAGCAACGTGCCAATGCGTTCGCGTTGTGAAAACGCTTCGTCGAGCGTAATGCTGCCAAAAACGGCACGCACTGAGGTCCGTGCGAGGTTATCAACACTAACGAGATAGTCCGAGTTGGTGAAAAGCGCGAGGCGAACGTCCACCACTTGACTGAAGATGGTTGCGTTGACAATTACCGCGACGTTGTCGCGCGTAATGACCTGTTGACGGTCGCCCGTTCTCGGCGTCTCGCGCACGTCGACGATTTTCATGACCTCGATGAATGGAATGATGAACGCGAGTCCCGGGTTCTTGATGTCCTTGAACTCACCGAATTTAGTGACGACGCCCACGTAGCCCTGCTGAACAATCCGGACGGACATCACAATCGCTAAAATCGCAATAAGTACAACGATCCCCGCCACTACTGCCAAAATAATTCCCACTAGTCGAATCCCTCCAATTAGGGCCGCCCATCGGTTCGATCAGCCGGTGATAAGACCCTTAATCGGAGTGTACCGGACGCTTTGAAGAACGTTGCTTGACAATTGTTCTTGCGACACGCCTAACAAAGTCATTGTTCGCCCGTGAACACAGTGGCCAGGACGCCTTCCCAAAGGTGCATTCTCATGTTCCCGGTCACGGGCGGTGCGCCGAGTTCGCTATCGTCAATCGCGCCGCACAGTCTGAAATCGACTAGCAAAAGCATGGTGAAATGGCACATTGCGTCCCGTGACTAATGCCATCACTATGAATACCGGCACTCGACCTGTCCAGTTACGTAGTTGACCTCAACCCTGCGTTGAGGTCAACCCGTCATTAGATTGACGAATTTGTTGCACGATACTCTCGCCGATACGATTCCTGCATGGCGGTCCGTCTTCCAGTCCTGTGTATTTTTCGATCAACGAGGACGAACTACTCCGACGAAGAATATCGAGCGTGGTCTGAAGAGATGGATGAGTTAGTCACGTCGACACCGGGCTACGTGCGCCACTACAGTTTTCGTGACGAGCAGTCGCGCGAAGGGGTCACCATTTCGTACTTCGATGATGACGATTCAATCATTGAGTGGAAATCGGCGGCCCGTCACCAAGAAGCTCAGCAACGTGGGCGAGATACTTTTTACAGTAACTATTCGATTGACATTGCTCACGTTGTACGTCACTACGACTGGGGTACTTCACCGTCGTCGACGTTGTGATCTGACTGATTCTTCAACGTTGGTCTGCGAAATTTCGAATCTGACCGCATCGCCACGTGTCAACCTGAAATTCACTCTTGACAAGAGAAATCGAAGTTGGAATACCACAATTGCAACAAGGGGGCACCGGATGGCTCGTGTCAGCACGTATTTAAATTTCAACGGCAACGCCGAAGAGGCGTTCAATTTCTACCGGTCGGTCTTTGGCACTGATTTTGTTGGTCCAATCAATCGCATGGGCGACGTGCCTGATGATCCGTCTATGCCCGCCGTGCCGGAAGCTCAGAAGAACTTCGTCATGCACATTGAACTTCCGATTCTCGCTGGTCACGTAATCATGGCGACCGACATCATCGAGTCAATGGGCCAACAATTGAGAATCGGCAATAACACAGTCATCAATCTCGAACCAGATAGTCGTCAGGAGACGGACCGTCTTTACATTGAGTTGTCCGCTGGAGGTAGCGATGCCTCGGGTATGCACGAAATGTTCTGGGGCGCGTGCCTCGACAGATTCGGCGTGCGCTGGATGTTCAACTTCGTAAATGCGGAGTCGTAACTGCGACCACGTCGTGCGACGATCAATTCGTCCTTACAATTTTTATGCACGCACCGATCAGATGTCGAACGTTTCGAGTTCTCTGGCTACCACGTCCTTAAACATCGACGTTGAAAATACTTGATAGCCGAGTGAATCGTAAAGACCCCGCGCCGCTGCGTTGGTCGCAAAGACGTTAAGTGCGAGTCGAGTACCACCGTGCTCGAGCGCCCAACCTTCGGCTGTCTCCATCGCCGCGCGACCGTACCCCTGACTGCGTAAGTGACGATCTATATCAATTCCGTAGATAAACCACGAATCGGTCGATCCAGTGAACGGACGGCCTAGCCAAATAGTGCCTACTTCGTTTTCACCCGCGACGATAGTCATTACGTGTTGACCATCGGCCAACTCTACTCCCGGAAAAAGCAGTTCGTGTTGCGCGGCGACTTCGTGACGCAATGAATCCATATCCTCGCCCGCGTCACGACGATCGTTGATGTGGTTCTCCCACATTGACGGGAGCCACGCCGCGAGTTCTTCCCTACTCTTTTCTCGGAATTCCATTGCGCCAGACTAGGGCGCCTGTCACCACCCGAAGGGTCCTACCCTTCAGTTTCATTGGATTCTGCCGACGGATGTACCAATCGACACGTCGGTTTTGCGCCCGGCATGCGATGGCGATGGCGCGCAATCGCCGCGTACGTTGGCCTTGCCAGCCACCGAAACGGAGGCGCTGTTAGCAACGAACCCAGACGGCCTACGGCTCCCCCGCAGTTCGCGAGCGCTCGAGCGACCGCGAGGTGACCGCCGTACAGCCCATCGGGAGCGATCCACCACGCGGCTCGTTGTACGTCGTCTCGGCTGAGACCCGCCAGTTCGAGATCCGAATCCGCCATCTGCTGGCTGGCGACGACCGACGCGGTGTGCGTAGGCCAGCGCATTTCAATCCAATGGGCCGAACGAGTACAGAATTCACAATCGCGGTCGTAAACGAGCAACGAGCCACCTGGTTCCATGTACAAACTGTAGGGCGACTTAACTCCATCGTCGGCGCCGCGATGAGTACCCTAAATCGTGTAATCCTGGTCCGCGACTGCTTGGCGCTCAAGCTCTTCCACTCGACCCATTAAGTTCACTACTTCGTCCGGTCCGGCGACGTGACCCTCGGGCGCCAAACGCCGTCCCGGCACTCCCACGATGACGCTGCCCGCTGGTACATCGTGAACCACTACTGCGTTCGCGCCAATTCGGCTGTCGTCGCCAATCGTGACCGGCCCGAGTATTTTCGCACCTGCACCAATCATCACGCGGTTCCCAACTGTGGGGTGTCGCTTGCCCTTGTTGAGGGTGAGGCCACCGAGCGTCACTGCGTGGTACATCGTCACGTCGTCGCCAATGACTGCAGTCTCACCAACTACGACGCCGGTGGCGTGATCCATAAAGAGACCTTGACCAATCACCGCCGCCGGATGAATGTCCACGCCCGTCACGACGCGAACCAGTGATGCCACGACTCGCGCCAGCAACTCCAACTTCATCTCCCACAGCGAATGCGCGAGGCGGTGACCCCATAGTGCGTGCAGCCCCGGATAGGTGAGAACGACGTCGAGTCTGGTGCGAGCAGCGGGATCTCGTTCGAGCACGACGTCAACGTCGTGTTGAAGCGTATGCCACATGATTAGTCGCCGAGGCCCGCGAATAGAGCAGTTGAAAGATACCGCTCGCCGAACGACGGGATGATGACAACGATCGTCTTACCCTCATTCTCTGGTCGTGCCGCTACTTGCAGCGCGGCCCACGTCGCCGCGCCGGAGGATATTCCGACGAGGAGACCCTCGCGCGTCGCCATCGATCGCGCAGTCGAAAACGCGTCCTCGTTCTCAACCTCAATGATCTCGTCGACGATTGACATATCCATGATTTTCGGGATGAATCCGGCGCCGATGCCCTGAATCGGGTGAGGGCCCTTAACGCCACCTGCAAGCACGGGTGACGCGGCGGGCTCAACGGCAATAATTCGCACTTCGGGCTTGCGCTGCTTCAGCACCTCACCAACTCCAGTGATCGTGCCCCCCGTACCAACCCCCGCAATGAAAATGTCGACGGTGCCGTCAGTGTCGTTCCAAATCTCTTCGGCGGTCGTGCGTCGATGAATCGCGGGATTCGCTGAGTTCTCGAACTGCTGGGGCATGAAGAAACCGCCTTCGTCGGCAATCTCCTTCGCCTTGGCAATTGCACCTCCCATGCCATCAGGGCCAGGAGTGAGCACGAGTTGCGCGCCGAACCCTCGCAGCAGCATTCGTCGCTCTTCGCTCATGGTCTCGGGCATTGTGAAAATCGAGTGATAGCCCCGCGCCGCACATACCATCGCGAGTGCGATGCCGGTGTTACCGCTTGTTGGTTCGACCACGGTCGCCCCCGGCTCAAGAAGCCCCTGCTTTTCGGCGGCGTCGATCATCGAGACCGCAATTCGATCCTTCACGCTGCCACCCGGGTTGAAAAATTCGAGTTTGGCGAGAATCTGTGCCCCGTGTGCGGGAATGATGTTTCGAAGGCGCACAAGTGGTGTACCCCCAACGAGTTGCGTGATGTCCTCGGCAATTCTCATAAGTCTCCTCTGTAGATCCGCTGGTCGTCGACTAACTCCACCCTATGGCTCGACCAATTGTGACCCGACACTTGAAAGTCGCCAATGAAGAGAGCTCCGCGAACGTGGTGCTTTCTTCACAATCGGGGCCGCTGGCTCGTCCGCGGCCGGTTCTAGTGAACGCGATCAAGTACGAAGAATTATGGGCTTTGACGGGCTCTGGCGCGTTCGCCACTCGTCTTCGAGAGTTGCGTAAATCGCTTCATCGGTCCACTCGCCCTTCACGTACTCGTTCTCCTTCAAGTGGCCCTCTCGTCGCATGCCCAGGCGCTCTAAGAGACGTTGTGACGCGAAGTTGCGCGCATCAAGACAGGCACTGACTCGATGTGCGTTCAGGACAGTGAACGCGACCTCAACCACGAACGCCGCTGCCTCGGTAGCGTAGCCGTGTCCCGAGAATATTGGATCAAAGACATAGCCAATTTCACAGCCTCGATTCATCTCGCTCATCATTGCGAGACCGATCTCACCGATGAGGACACCATGTCCCGCCACTTCGACACCTAGATTGAGCCACTCGCCGTCCTGGGGGAGGTCGACCTTGCACCGGCGTGAAAGGTGTTCCTCGGCTCCTTGAAGATTAAACGGATCTTCGTACAGGAAGCGAACGACATCGGGATTCGAAAACATCGCATCGTGGCGCGCAAGATCGTCGCCCGTTAGCGGTCGAATTATCAGTCGTTCGGTCGTCACCGGATAGGCCAATTGCATGCTCGCCCTCTTTACTCGTCACCGCGAAGATGCCCGAGTCTCGCATTTCCAACTAAACGAGTCTTCATCTACGATGAGCGCCGAAGCCATTGTTGTGACGTTCAACCCAACATCATTCGCACTGGAGAGTCCGATCCACTTCGTCGAGTCATTTATCGGTACATTTTGCAGCCAAACGAGCGACGGCGTGGCATCGAGTACCCCCTCATTTCCATCTGAGTCAAGTCCGAAGAGCAGTGGGTATTAAGGCTCGAACGTGGAGCGCTCGCCGGTGGCTCGCCGTATCATCGAGGCCCACTACGGATCCTTCGTCAACTTGCAGTGTTAGCCTCGACGCGACTGGGGAGGCACAATGACGTTGTCGAACGGAGAGCTCTGCGGAGCCTCTGCGAGTGAACTAAGTGCCGCCCTCGACGCCGGCGACACGACGTCGGTGGATATTCTCTCGGCGCTCGTGGAGCGCGTTGCACTGATTGACGAACCTGGTACCGACATCGAACTCCGCAGCATTCTCGCACTCGCGCCCGACGCCCTCGACGCGGCCCAACGAGCCGATGATGAACGGGCCAACGGCACCCTTCGCAGTCGGCTGCACGGTATTCCCATTCTCGTGAAGGACAACATCGAGGCCGTCGGCCTTCCCGGCACCGCCGGCTCAACTGCGTTGCTCGGACGACCCGTGGTGCATGATTCACCGTTGGCCGCGCGAATCCGTGAAGCCGGACTCATTATTTTTGGCGCGACCAACCTTTCACAGTGGGCAAATTTGCGCTCGCCTCATTCGACGAGTGGATGGTCAGCCGTTGGCGGACTGACAGCGAATCCCTACCAACTTGATCGCTGCGCGGGAGGATCGTCGTCCGGGTCGGGCGCTGCGCTGGCGGCTCGACTCACGCCCCTCGCGATTGGAACTGAGACGGACGGTTCAATTGCGTGTCCCGCGTCACTCAATGGCGTCGTCGGACTCAAGCCTGCGGTCGGCACACTGCCCGGAGAAGGAATCGTGCCGATCTCCGCCAGCCAGGATTCCGCCGGTCCAATGGCGCGCTCCGTACTCGACACCGCTGCTCTCTACGAGGTTCTCACAGGTACCGGCGCAGTGGTGGAGCGAATGGAGCGCGGCGTCCACGACGTTCGTATTGCGGTCGCGACAAACTACATGACCGATCACGGCGCGACCGACGAGATTTTTCGCTCAGCGGTGCAGCGTGCGAATGACGCGGGAATCGAGACGGTCAACATAACGGTCGCCGAACCCAACGAGAAGATTGGGGCCGACGAGCTGACGGTCATGCTATGCGAAATGGCCGACGACCTCTCGGCCTTCCTGACCCGTCGCGGCGGAAATGGACCGCTCACGCTCGCCGACGTCATTGGATTTGAGGACGTGCACGCCGACGTTGAGTTGCCGTACTTCGGACACGAATATCTCGTACAATCCCTCGCCACCGGTGGCCGAGCGGGAAATTCGTATAAGGATGCACGCGCCCGCAACTTGGCGTGGGCCACGGAGTGTCTTGCGTTGGCGCTCGCCGACGCCGACTGCTTTATCGCGCCAAGCTACGCACCCGCATGGAAGAACGATCTCGTAATTGGTGGCAGTGGCGGCGCGCCCGGGTCACCCGTCACCCAGGCTCCGGCAATTGCCGGTTGGCCAATCGCCACCGTCCCGATGGGGCTGGTGGACGGACTGCCCGTTGGTCTATCGATCGTGGGACGTCCGGGCTCTGAAGCCGCACTACTGGCAGTCGCTCACATGTTTGAAACAACATTGGCGTTGAATGAGAGCAGCGCGCTCGTACCAACGTTTCGGCCTGCGACGCGGGGATGATTCCAGCATTCAGAAATTTCACTAATCAGTTCAAGGAGATTCAATGTTCCACGACATTCCAAAGTCCGTCACCGCCCGAATGCGCGATCTCGAGCGACTCGACGCGCTCGATCGTCACGACGACACGCCCCGGTTCGAACGCCTTCGCCAAGTACCGCCAGAAACTGGGCAATTTATTGCGCTGTGGGCCGCCAGTGCGCCACCCGGCGCCATCGTGGAGATCGGGACGAGCGCCGGCTACTCCACACTTTGGCTATCGCTCGCCTGTCGGGCTACCGGTCGTACGCTCACCACTTTTGAGATTCTTCCCGCGAAGGCGCGACTCGCGCGCGAAACTTTTGATCTCGCAGAGGTACTCGACGTGGTGACATTCGTTGAGTCCGACTTTTTCACACTCGTCGGTGAAGTTGAGAATATTGCATTCTGTTTCCTCGACGCCGAGAAAGAAGTATACGAAGCATGTTACGAAGCCATTGTCCCCAAATTGGTGACGGGTGGCATCCTCATTGCCGACAACGCGATTAGCCACCGCGCGGAACTCAACGTCATGATTGAGCGAGCACTCGACGACCCGCGAGTTGACGCAATGGTCGTTCCGATCGGTACTGGCGAACTCGTCTGTCGCAAGCGATAACGACGGCGACTTCACTACTTAAAAGCGAATCAGACTCGTGGAGCCTCTGACGAAAGTGTGATCGACTCACTCACCCTTCCAACGCCACCAGTGCAGCAGCTCCGGTTCAATGTCGTCGTCGTGAGTGACGACAAAGTAACGAGATCCTCGAAATGTGTAGAGAACACAACGATCAGTCGGACCATCAAGTTCAACGAGTTGACCAAAGAGTTCCTCGGGGTCTCGATTAACGAGATCATCCGGCAGGTGTACACCCAGGCGTCGAAGGTCGTCGGCAATTGCCCTGCCCACGCCCGGTAAATCTTCTAGGCGATTTCGAGAATGTATTTTCACTCGTGCTACCTCCCCGAACGACTTTACAAAGGCCACAACCAATTTGCTACCGTAATCCGATGAGCCACACACTTCAGGGACTTCGCACCATTGTCTACCCCGTGCTGGACCTCCAGCGCGCCCGTTCGTGGTGGTCCGACTTCCTCGGATTCGCACCATATTTCGACGAGCCGTTTTACGTGGGATTCAATGTTGGCGGATACGAACTTGGACTCGTCCCCGATGGCAACCCTCCATCAGGTTCCACGACGTACTGGGCCGTCGATGACGTCGGGAGCGCTATCGCTCACGCGCAGTCGCTTGGCGCGGAAGTTCGTGAAGCGGCACACGACGTAGGCGATGGCATCGTGCTTGGATCCATAACAACGTCCGACGCCCACGTCGTCGGTTTCGTTTTCAACCCGCACTTCGAACCTGCCCCGTAACCCCGACGTGCGCGATATCTCCGTCGCACTATTCGTTCGTTAGTCCGCGAGCGAGTTACAGCGGTCCGATGAGGTCCCACTTGTTACCCGAAATGTCAACAAATATCGCCACTTTGCCGTAGGGTTCGGTGCGAGGTCCTCGAACAAACTGCACGCCACGCTCCGTCAACTGCTCGTAGGACGCCTCAAAATCGAGCACGCGCAATATGAACCCAACGCGACTGGCGAATTGGCGCCCAACGAGCGCAGCCTGTTCTTCACCGTTCGCCTCACTCAGTAGTAGTCCGGTTTCGGCGTCGGGCGGTCGCACAACCACCCACCGTTTCGGTTGACCGTCATCACCGGTTGACGGCGCATCTTCGACGAGAATGAAGCCCAGCATTTTCACGAAGAAATCAATCGCCTCGTCATGATCGCGCACGAGAAGACTTACGAGGGCAATGGGCATTAGTTCATTCTAATTTGGCCCGACATTGCGAGCGCTAGTTGGCGAAAGCAACGCAGTGAAGTCGATTAGTCGGTATAGCAGTTAGCACGAAATCGTTGCGCACGTTCTGCTGCATCGGAACTGGCCGCCAACTCGACTCGTCCAAAGAGCCACAGCAGGAACTCAGTGCTCGTCGCCGTGATCGTCGGGACGCCTTCATCAACTCCGTGCGTGAATGAAATAGTTCGTGGAACGTCGCCATCGCGCACGGTCCACCTTTCGTCGACGTCAGAACATTGCAGCCCGAGCGCTCCGCCGATTGCCGGACGGCCATCGGGTGCTGGATAGCTTTCGCTCGCTACCGAAAAGGTCAAGAACTCGTCAATTGCGTCGCACGCCACCGCACTACTAAGGGTGAATGCAGAACCGGCAGCGTTCGCCGTATCCCAATGGTGCACCGCACTCTCTTGTATTTGATGGCGAGTAATGAAAGCAACGTCAAGCTGAGTAGGCGCCCAGGTCCAAACTGGTGCTTCCTGGTTTGCGTTCTTAAGTACCCGGACCATATGGCGCGCTCCGTCGAGAAAACGCGCAATGACTTCACTTTCGGGCGCCCGAACACGTTGGCCCTCGGCCGGCGGCTCCTGGAGTTGTTGTTCGACGATGGTGGCCCAAAACAAGTGCACTTCGATCAAGTGATCGAGTAACTCTCGGACGTTCCAACCGGGACAATGCAGCACGGGCTTGTCGAGCGCTCCTACTGCACTGATTGCAGTTTGCTCACTGTGTTCAATGATTCCATTGAGATAGGTCTGTACGTCGAGTGGCATGACTCAACCTTAACGAACGGCTCCCCTGGAGTACAAAGATTCTGGGATCGCGTCACCCAGAAATGGGTCACGGGCTATGTCGAATTCACTTCGGTGACAGCGTTATCGTACGACGACGGATGCTCCACGCACCGCCTCGCTGCTCAGCAGCAGTACCGTCTCACGCCTGGAAGTTCGTGAACTGCCACACGTCATCGTGATCGAACTCGCGGCCCGACCACTGATCGAACCAGTCCGCCCTTGTGGAGACCGGATCCCAGTCGAGTGGTCCCGACCACGTCGTACCGACGTAGGGCGTTGCTACCGCGATGACGTCGTTCCACGGGAGTTCATCGGGAACGCGTACACCCTCTGACGGCGAGCGAAGCAACCAGTCGACGGCGCCCAGAATTGACGCAGCGACCTGAACGGTGGTGGCACTCTGGTGCGGCGCAGTGGCACGGGCCTCTTCAATGGAGGTGAGCATGCCGGTCCACCACGCCTTGTAGGGATGTCCCATAACGAGAACGCCGAGTTCGTCGCGGCCCGAAATGATCTCATCATTCATGATCCGTTGGTTGTCCGGATAGACGTACTGAGCACCCTCCAATTCCACAAAACTGGCCCACGCGGCGTCGCCCGGACAGTAGGCGTAGTGCACCGTGGGACGATAGATCGCCTCGTCGCCGTCCCAGACCGTGAGGTGATCACAAATAGTGAATGCTTCGCCGTGTCGAATGACCATGCCCACGATGGGGCCCGACGGTACGCACGAACGTACCAACGTCTTATGGGCCATCTGAGCGAGACAGATCTGGTTGCGGGGCCCTTCACCGTCGTGCGAGAGTGCCAGCGCCGGAAGCGTTTTTTCGTGCGTTCCCCAACCCATCTCGGCGGGTGCCACTCCTTCTTCGTAGAAGCCGTCCACGCTCCACGTGTTGACGAATTCACCCGGTTGCTTCGGTCGATCGCTGATCTGCGTGTCGCGTTCGGCAATGTGAATCGACTTTACGCCGAGCAGTTGCGACAGCACATTGAACTGACCGGACTGGATCGCTTCGTTGAGCGCATCGTGTCGATCAGAGAGAAGGCCGTCGCGAACCACCGCGTTCGCGATGTCGACGAGCGCCTGCTTCGTGAAGTGGCTGACGAGTCCCGGATTTGCCCCGTGTTCGACGACGGCCGACGGGCCATCATTTCGCCCCCACCGCTGGAGTTGGCGCCGCAGTGCCATATGACGGTAGTAGAGCGTGCGCTCTTGGGGCGACGTGCTGGCGGGGTCCAGGTAGGGATCCCATACTTCAATGGATGTATTGAGGTAGCGGACATTGTGGTCACGGCACCAGTCGAGCAACTCGGTGAGGTCAATGTTCCAGGCCAGGTCTATCAAGAGGTCACCGTTACCGAGATTGTGGGCCAACACCTCGGCGAGATTCTCCCGAGTGATATCCAATTGAAGGTACTGCACACCTTTGGCAATCGATGAGGTGATTCGGTCGCGATTGTTACGACTCTCAATGACCTTCACTGTCGAAGGTTCCAAGCCAAAATGGTCGATCAGGAGTGGAAGCAGACACTGGGCCACCGATCCACATCCCAGAAATACGACGCGTTTTGGTATCGAGAGCTCATTCAATTAGGACCTTCTTTGCTTCGTGGAATAATGGCTACCTGCCACGAACAACCTTAGTTCTGCACTGACCGAGGTCGAATACGTCCGTACTTTCTCGCAGCTAGTCAAATGCCGAGTGCGCCCACCAGTGATTGGCCACCCGCACGTCGCCTTCGACCGTGACGCCGCGCTCGCCAAGATTGCGACGACGATAGATCGCGAGCAAGAGATCGTTTGCGTGTCCACTGATTTCGGCGTCGACGTCCGCGCCACCGTGAGCGACATCAAAACCTTCGCCGTGGATCGTGACCGTCCATCGAGTTCCAGAATCGAGTTCTCGAATACCGAGCCGCTCGCTCACTCCACGTGGTCCGGTGACGGAAGCAAAGCGTCCGGCGTCTGAGAGTTTCTCGAGGATTTCGTCAATTGCGTCAACCGCTACGTCAGGCGCGCCATCAGGTTCAATCCCGGCGGCCAGTTCGATGTCCATTCGGTGCACCAGCGTTTCGTGCAGTTGGCGTCGCGACCAGTACCGGACACGCTGATCAGATGCCATTGCCCACATCGGGTCATCGGGGTTGGCGTGGCGAAGCGTTTCGACGAGTCGCAGTCCGCCCTCACTGATCCATTGGGGTGACCCATCGCCCGCCTCCACACCGAGTTCCTTCATGGTCATTCGTTGGCGTGCTTCTCGACGAACGAGCTCGGTCGCCCAGCGATGCACCTTGCCCACATGCACCGCCACGTCGCGAACGTCCCATCCCGGGCAACCGGTCACGGGTGCGTCCATCGAGCCGGCCGCGAGAACGGTGGTGAACCGTTCGACTTCGATTTCCACGGCGTCACAATGTTCGAGGTGGTTCACGAGTTCTCTCGTCCCCGTGTGAAGGTGGCGCGAAATGGTTGGAGCTCTCCCGTAGCAAAGCCGCTCATAATTGTTGGAATGGCCTTCATTATGTCGAGCTTTGCGTCCCCGGTCGCGGCCTCGACGATACCGATTCCCGTATTGATCCTTCCCCGCGTTGGTCCGGCCACAATCAAATTTCCCCCGCGTACTAGGTCGCTCAATCGAGGCACGTGACGTTGCCGCGCTTCCTTTTCGTTGTCGGTCATCGTGGAGCAAAAGTTTTCTCGTGCGACGGGCAAGAAATCGATCCATTCCGACATGAGACGATTATTCCAGATGTAAAAGTACTGACGCTCGTTTGCGATCTCGTGCTCTCGTGATAAGAGCCATTGGACGGGCGTGGCGACTTCATTGGCAACGCCGCCCTTCAATAGTGGACACTCACCTTGGGCTGCATCGTCTCAATTCTTGTGGTCGTGAAGCAGGCGAGTCACGGCGCTTCAACTTTTCGAGGTGACACCGACCGACTCGCGCCACTGACCGGACGTGAGTTGATAGACAATGTGATCTTGACCCCACCAACCTGGCGTTTTGGGATCATCAAAGTCAAGATCTGCGCGACGGTGCATTCCTATCCGGCGCATGACCGCTTCGCTGCGCACATTTGTCCGAGTGGTGAACGAGAAGATCTCGGGTAGGTCGTGCACTTCAAATCCCACTCTGGTGACAGCGGTCGCCGCTTCTGTGGCGTAGCCATTGCCCCAGGACCATCGGGCCAAACGCCAGCCAATCTCAATGTGCGGACCCATGGGTGTCTCAAATTTCGTTTCTTTGAGCCCGGTAAATCCGGCAAACCTGCCGTCGACGTCAATCACCCAAAGCCCATAACCTCGCTCGCCAAATTGCGACTCAATCTTCTGGCATAGTGCACCGGATTGTTCGAGGGACAGGACCGATGGGAAGAACCGCATCACCATCGGATCGGCATTCATCTCCGCGAATGGTTCAACATCATGCTCAGTCCAACGTCGCGGTAGTAGGCGCTCGGTGGAGATGATGTCGGTCACGTGGGGATATTAGCGACCGCACCCGAATCAGTCACTCCGACCAATGTGTACTCTTTGTCCAATCCTGCGTTATCTGCAATCGACGAACAAAGTGCCGCAGTCCGACGTGGGGCTCGACACCAACGAAGATGTAGTAACCGCTAAACGAGCTCGACGAGACGGTTCGCAATCGACTCGGGACTGGGCATCTCACCGAAGGCGCGAGCAAGCGCCCGACTGCGGTGTCCAAAGTCTCCGTCGCCAAGTAACAACTTCAGTCGATTGGCAATGGCGGTGGCATCGACCTCACTATGTCCGATCGCCACCGCCACCCCTGCACCAACGAACGCGTCAGTGTTCTCGAACTGATCCGCGCCAACGGGTATCACGATCTGGGGCACGCCCGCGACCCCGGCGGCCAGCATGGTTCCCGCGCCACCGTGCGAGATCACGACAGTTGCGCGCTCCATCAGAATGGCCTGAGGGACGTAGTGCTCAATCCTGACCCGACCTGGCAGAAGGTCTGCGAGCATCGAACGCAGAGGATCGAGATCGACGCCGCGACCGACCGTCACGACCGCGTCGACATCCACCGCCGCGAGCCCGCCGACGATCGCCTCCCAGGGAGCTTGCGGACCATTTTCCGTGCCGTACGTTGCGTAGATGAAAGGGCGCTCAGTCCCGATGGACCCCAACCACTCCGGGCGATCACTCGGGCTGCCATCGACAATGAGTGGCGCCATGTCGAGGACGGTCGCGCCAAGGGGTCGTTGGCCCAGCGGAGGGGCGAATGGATGAAGATAGGCGGTCGCGTACATGCCGAGGTCGCGCGGGACATCAAGTCCGAAGCGTGACCACAGTGGCGCAGCCGCCGCCACACCCGCGGCGAGGACCTTGTCCGGCAATTCTCCGCTGAATGCGACCACGACGGTCGGAACGTCCTTGGACGTCGCGAGAGGCGTGGAGGCAAACTCTGAGGTTTCTCGCACGACGAGATCGGGCCTGAACTCGTCGAACAAGGGAACGAGGGCGTCGATCATTACCGGAGCTGCCGTCATGGCGAAAAGGCCCGCGAACGCCACGGGTCGGCGCTCAAGTGGTGGGACAGCGAAGGCGTTGGGGTAGTTCGCGAAGAAGCGTTTACTGCGCTCCATCGGCATAAGACCCGCTGGACTCGTTGTAATGCCCATGCCTTCGATAATTGAACATGATCCTTGTGCTGTGGCCCAGATGACATCGTGACCCTGGCGCTGCAGCTCAAGAGCGAGTGGAATGACGGGCAAGATGTGCCCCACCCCACCGGTAGTGCTCACGATTACGCGCACGCCGGACTCCTATCTCTCGTTGTCGCTATACCCTGGCCTCACGCAGTCGGCCGTCAGTAATCGAGCCTAATGAGTCATCTCGCTCGAGTTCCCCAATGAGATAACGAACCTTCACGATCCCCAACGGTCGTGAAGAAGTCAAGCCTCCAATTGGCGCCGAACACTTTTCCTTGCCAATTCTTGGCCGGGACAGAGAATTCTCAAGGGCGCCGCATAAGCCATAAGTAGAACGCCCTCGCCTCGACCCTTCGGTTGCTGATCCAACTCGGTAACCCGAGAACAACCGTGTTGTGCCAGACAGGTCGGAGCCATCGGGAGTCCCGACGGCGTAATGGCCCCTGTTGAACGAGTCCCCAGCTTTGACTTTCCACTCTTTGCGGTCGCCCCGAGTACTCCACCAGGGACTCGACGTTGCGAGAGTGCCACATCATTACGTCATCAATTTCGTTTCCAACGAATCTGTGATCGATCGCCAGCCGCTGGGAGGCTCTAAATTCGTTGTGAAGGATTGCGAAGAAATCAATCGGTGACTTGGCAATTTTTCCTGTCAGGCGTTCCGTTCTCAAACGCAGCGTCTCTACGGCGCTCTGTGGCAAAAAACCGGCGGGTTGGTATCGGAGTAATCCTCAGTCACCCGGCAAGACTATGACGCTACCGACGTCAACTCTCCAACTGGAGTCGATAGACGCTCGTATACCGCGCTTTGGCAATAGCTGCGCGAAGCCCAAATGCCGGGTACGTCGTCAACGCAGATGGTTTCGTATTCAAATTCGTTGGCGAAGACAATTGAGGGGAGCCTTTTGGTTGTACGACGAATGCCTCAAACGGCAATCGTCGCCGTTCGAAGACCTAGCGGTTGTGGCGCTGGGTCGCCGTCTTCGGCCATGAAGGCGATGTGGGCGGCAATAGCATCATGCATGTTCTTCGTGACCTCCTCAATGGTGTCGCCAACGGCGACACAACCATCAAAGTCGAGGACGTACGCGCTGTAATTAGGCCCAGCATCTTCGATCACGATCGTGTATTCGTTCATCGCCGCTTCCTCTCTAATTGCGCCTGTCTCACGATACTAGCGAGGGTAGGTTTTGCCAGTTCCTTGCCATCGACGCCTGGCACCGTAACTTCTCCTCCCTTTGACGGATGGCGGAAATGACGGTGGGAGCCAACTTGACCGACGAAATACCAGCAGTCCCGCTCAAGTTCCGAAACCAGCTGACGAACCTTCACGACTTACAACGGTCGCGAGACAATCACTCGCGAAGCGAAATCCGGAAGATATTTGTAGGCCACTCCTTGTTGTGAGATTGAGGTCGGCCGGTACTCCTGGAGAAGTACGACAGTGACCCCGATTGTGATGAGCAAAGGCGACCGACATAGGTGAGTCGCGCATCCGTGCAGCCCCTCCATCGAGGTAGGAAGTATTCATCGGATTGTGGAGGTCAGTTCGCTTGATTCAACAGCCACGGGCGATCTTTCCAATTGGCGGAGTAATGGCCACAAACTCCCAGGGATACTTTGGCGTAACGGTCGAGCGATGCACGGGCTTGCTTTCCACTCCTCAGGACAACAACCACATCGCCTGAGGATTCCCGCCGCGTTTGATCTGAAATCGATGCCAACCAATCGCCTTAAGGCGACGATCCAGGTAGAGAAAGAGTGATGAAGGTGTGCCCCGCCAGTGAAATTCAGTTTGCAAGACTGCATCCGACCATCCCTGCGTGCCAGCGATGCCGTCGCAACTGTCAGTGTGTGGCTCCATTTTGATCACGTACGAGCCGTATGCGCCAACCTCTGACATGCCTTTGGCCGATACCCACGGGAGTCGTGGGGTTCCATAACCAAGTAATGCGGTCGCGGCTGGCACCAATTGATTGAGCACTTGGCCTCCAGGGTCGCCTGAGGACGACCGTCCCACCGCCCACAATGTACTGGCGATGACGAGTAACACGATCAGCGCACCGATTGCTACCAGGCGACGGCGGCGAACTCCGAGACTCGAGAGAATCCGGTTAAGCGCCATTAGAAAAACCATAGGTTGAATGACGCCTGTGCGCCGTTCAAAATGAGCAGATTCGGTTCGGCGCCTGTGAGCGAACCGTCACCTTGGTGGCTCTCAGGTTCTACCAAAAGACGATAGACATTTGTCTCGCGCGTTTTGGTAAAAGCTGGTTAGATCACGAACGAGGCGAGGATCATCGTCAGCAAGGCAACCGGAACTCCGATCTTTATGAACTGTGAACTACTCGGTTGCGCGCCGTTCCCCCGAGCAATGCGAAACCATAAAAGCGTGGACATCGCACCAGTCATGAAAAGATTCGGTCCGAGATTGAGTCCGAGCAAGAGCGCGTAAGGATGGGCGATTCGACGACCGGCGAATAAGGAGGCAGCGGGAAGGTTGTTGATGACAACCGATGACACAGCGGCGATCAATGCCGTCATCAACGAGTTGGCGTGCTCCACCAAATGGCTTGGCCCAGTCCAACTCCGGCCCAGCCATCCGACCAAGACTGCAAGTGTGAAGAGGGGAGCAACAATCGCAAGGTTCGCTGTTTTCAACACACCCCTTGGGTCGACGCGTTTCTTCACCATCCACTCGTGGCCTTCAACGATTCCCCCTAGGGCCACGACGGGTAGAGCGGGGTTGCTCAAGCTCAACATCATCACTATTGCCACGACGACCGCGATCACTCCCGGACCCCAGGAGAACCTGTACTCCTCGGCGTTGTCCCTCTCGCCTTTGTGACGCAGCGACGTCCATCGCCAAATCACAACGACGAGAATCGTGATGAGAACTGAGAGAGTCCACGGCAGAACCATGTGGCGCGCGAAAACGATTCCCTGCACTGGTCGCCTGGCGAACACAAGCAAATTCGTCAGGTTCGAGCCAATCAGTAGGAGCGAGGCGGAGTTTGTCATAAGGATCGTCCCATAAAGGAATGCGGTCTCATCAGCCGATCTCGTGCGCGCAGCATGCAAAGCGACTGGAGTCATGAAAACCACGGCAGTATCGAGGTTCAGGATTGCAGTCACCAGAGCGACGGCCACCATTGTGACTACGAAGAGCCCGACGTCGCCGCCTGGCAACTGCGCGCATCGCGCACCCACATACGCGAAGAGTCCCTCATTCGCGGCGACGTGACCGATGAAGACGAGCCCCGTAATAAGAACAAATGGCGCCCAGGTGTTCGTAAGTGACTGACCAAGAAGGTTCACCGCACCAAACTAAATGAAGCAGCGGTGACGAGGGGAAATCGATTGGTTCATCACACTTATAACAGGTGCGCGATTGAATTCACTTCTGGGAGCGTCCTCGCGGCGATATCACAGAGTCGGCCTGCGAAACGTATCTACAAGCTGAGCCTGAACACATTCGTCTCGCGTGGCTCGAACCCGAGCCGCTGATACAACGAGTTCGCCGCCGCGCGCGACGGACGACTCGTAAGGTCAATCGACCGCGCTCCGAGCCGCGACGCCTCTTTAATAGCTGCAATAGTTAACGCCTCGCCGACTCCCATACCGCGACCAGCTTCATCAACGACGACGTCCTCAATCCATACACGAAGTCCCGTGGGAATGGCGAAGGCGACCAACGTTAAGGTCCCCACGAGGTTCTGATCGTCATTGGTCGCGAGGAATAGCGTCGACGCCGGCGAGTTCACTATGTCGTTAACGGACGACATCGTTAACGGTTGAGCAGTGGTCGAAAGCTGGGGAAGTAGGTGATTGAGACTCGCGACGAGTTCGTCGGTGACCAGGGTTGCCATCGTGACGGTGATGGCCACTAATCACCCCGCCAAACGGGGTGACGAAGATCGTCGTAGAAAACGTCACGATGCTCGCCGTCGATCGCGGCGAAGATTGGTCCAGCCCAACGGTCGGCACCGATAGTGGGTGACGGCAGATTGTCGCGGGTAAACCAACCGGCGTCGGTGCATTCGAGAGGATGGATGTTCATGGTGCCGCCAACGGCGCGACAGAAGAAGAGCAACGAGTAGAGCGGGATTCGCGACGCACCGAGACGCATGCCGTCGAGCACACCAATGAGGCGAACCGGTTCGACCTCTATTCCCGTTTCCTCGAGCACTTCCTTGACGACAACTTCGGGCGCGGAGTAGCCCACGTCACACCATCCGGTCGGGTAGAGCCAGACGCCCGAGTCGGCGCGTTGAATGAGCAGTAACTCGCCGCGTTCGTTCGTGACCGCCGCGCCAACAGCGACTTTCGGAGTCTGGTAGCCCGGTACCCCACGACCAACGTCCTTCATCCATTCGGTGACGTGACCGTCAGCGTCGAGGACGCCATCGAGTCCATTTTCGGCGGCGGCCTTGATGTCGCCGGCGATCTTCATGACCTCTTCAAATCGCTCGCGCTCGTACTGACTGTCGGTGAAGCCGAGACCGGTGCGAGCGACACCCGCCAACGATTCGGCCCAACGAAGGAGCGTCTTTTCCGAAACAGAGTCCACCGCCAGACGCTAGCAACGTCGACTAGGGCAACGTGACGTCGAGCACTTCGTCCACGGTGCCCACCAGCCCGGTGTAGAAAGGACCGAAATCGGCGTACAGTGTCGAGCCTTCGTCATAGCGCAACGTGTAGACGCACTCTTTGAGATCATCGACCATCACCCCGAACAGCGTGACGCCCCACTCCCAGTCGTCGAGACCGGTTGAACCGGTCACTAACTGGAGGACCCGGTTTCGGAACTTACGGCCCGAAAGGCCGTGTTCGCGCATCAGCCGCTCGCGATCGACATAGGGCAGCGAGTACCAGTTGTGAACCTCACCGCGACGCTTCGACATCGGATAAAAGCAGAACGCCTTCATGCCTTCGGGCGGTAGCACCGGATACAGACGTTCGTTCATCATCTTTTCGGGCATTCGCGACGCGTACTCACTGACCTCGGTAACGGACACGTAACTTTCAGCGACCCGCAAACCGGCACCCTGAATTCTGCTCTGGAAACTCCGAAGGTCCCATAGGTTGTCACCGAGCAGCATGAAGCAGATGTCGGCCTTCGCGCCCAGAATCGCGACAGTCACTACCTGTATCTCCAGCGCAACCGCGTCATCAACGGCCTTGCGCACGGCGCCGGCGTCGACGGTTCCCACGGGATGACAGAAGAGGTGCACGACGTTACGTCCACGAGAGGGTCCGACGGGAGCGAGAGGTGTCATGCACCAATGTTACGGCGAACCTCGCGAAAGCGTTTCTTCGCCACAACGAACAACTGCGGGACCCGCAGGCCCCGCAGTTGTTCGTTGTTACGTACTCGACGATTTAGTAGTCGTCCATGCCTCCACCAGGCATCGCGGAAGACTTCTCCTCGGGCTTGTCCACAATGACACACTCGGTCGTGAGGAACAGTGCCGCGATCGAAGCTGCGTTCTGCAGTGCCGATCGAGTCACCTTAGCCGCGTCAATAACGCCGGCCTTAATGAGGTCTTCGTAGTCACCGGTCGCGGCATTGAGTCCGGCCGTCTTGTTCTCGAGGTTACGTACCTTGTCGACAACAACGCCGCCTTCAAGGCCCGCGTTCACGGCAATCTGGTTCAGCGGCGCTTCGACGGCCTTGGAGACCATGCGTGCACCGGTCGCTTCGTCACCGCTCAATTTGTCGGCGGCTTCGAGGATGCGCTCTTGGCTGCGCAGCAATGCGACGCCACCACCGGGCACGACACCTTCTTCAATAGCGGCCTTCGTGGTCGACACGGCGTCTTCGATGCGGTGCTTCTTTTCCTTCAACTCGACTTCGGTCGCGGCGCCAACCTTAATGACGGCCACGCCACCGGACAACTTCGCGAGGCGCTCTTGGAGCTTTTCACGGTCGTAGTCCGAGTCGGTGTTCTCAATCTCGGCCTTGATCTGACTGATGCGGCCCTTGATGTCGTCTTCGGTGCCCGCACCCTCGACAATGGTTGTCTCGTCCTTGGTGACCACGACCTTGCGAGCGGAGCCCAACAGTTCGAGACCGGCGGTGTCGAGTTTGAGACCAATCTCTTCCGAGATCACGGTGGCTCCCGTGAGAATGGCGATGTCCTGAAGCATGGCCTTGCGGCGCTCGCCAAATCCGGGAGCCTTCACGGCAACGGACTTGAACGTGCCACGGATCTTGTTCACGACGAGTGTCGCGAGAGCTTCGCCCTCGATGTCCTCGGCAATGATCAGCAACGGACGACCCGACTGCATGACCTTTTCGAGTACCGGCAATATGTCGCGAACTGACGTGATCTTGCTCGAAACGAGCAGAATGTAAGCGTTCTCCAGAACGGCTTCCATGCGCTCGGTGTCGGTGGCGAAGTAGGGCGCAATGAATCCCTTGTCAAAGCGCATTCCTTCGACGAGGTCCATGTCCATTCCGAACGACTGACTCTCTTCGACGGTGATGACGCCGTCCTTGCCGACCTTGTCAATAGCGTCAGCGATCATCTCGCCAATCTCAGTGTCCGCGGCAGAGATGGAGGCCACTTGGGCAATCTGCGCTTTGGTATCGGCGGGCTTTGCGAGATCGCGCAGCGACGCAACGGCCGCTTCGACGGCCGCTTCAATACCCTTCTTCAGCGACATCGGGTTCGCGCCGGCGGCAACGTTGCGCAGACCTTCGTGGACCATGGCCCACGCGAGAACCGTGGCGGTCGTCGTACCGTCACCGGCGACATCGTCAGTCTTCTTAGCGACTTCCTTCACCAATTCTGCGCCAATGCGCTCGAACGGGTCTTCAAGTTCAATGTCCTTGGCAATCGAGACACCGTCGTTGGTGATCGTGGGGGCTCCCCACTTCTTGTCGAGCACAACGTTGCGACCCTTTGGTCCGAGGGTCACTCGAACGGCGTCCGCCAACTTGTTCATGCCGCGCTCCAGGGCCCGTCGGGCCTCTTCGTCAAAAGCGATCAGTTTCGCCACTGTGGATCCTCCTAGTGCGAGTGCACCTTTTGGTGCTCTTCAATATTAGCAGTCTAGGGAGGTGAGTGCTAAATGAGATCAGCCACCGGCCACGGCAGGCACGAGCGAAACTGTTTGGCCCGCCACGAGCACGGTGTCGAGCCCGTCAAGGAATCGGACGTCTTCGTCGGCGACGAAGACGTTCACGAACCGGCGCAGAGCCCCGCGATCATCGAGGACGCGTAGTGCGATGCCCGGATAGGCCGCGTCCACGGCCACGATGGCCTCGCGAACGGTTTCGGCCTCGACCGGTACTTCGCCGACGCCACCGACGAGAGTGCGCAGTTGGCTGGGGAGACGAACGGTCACGCTCATGACGTCGCCACTAACTGGTGAAAACGAAGTGCCTCTTCGGCCGCTTCGAGCGACGGTGTAATTGTCGAACTGACGGTCGCGCTATCAACAACGGCGTCGAGTGTCTTCAACCCATGACCGGAGATGATCGCCACAATCGACTTCTCGGCGTCGATCGAGCCGCTGCGAAGAAGTTGACGCAGCGACGCAATGGTCACCCCACCGGCCGTCTCTGCGAACACGCCTTCGGTCTCAGCGAGCAAGCCAATACATTCGAGGATTTCGGGGTCCGCGACGGAACCACAGTCACCACCGTTGAGACGCAGCTCGTCGAGGACGTAGGGTCCGTCGGCCGGGTTGCCGATTGCGAGTGAACGGGCAATCGTGTTGGGACGTTGTGGCGTGATGAACTGCGCCCCTTGGGCGAAGGCGGTGGCGATGGGAGAACATCCCGCTGCCTGAGCTCCAAAGAGGACCGGAGATGGACCGTCGATGATGCCGAGTTGGATGAACTCGTGAAAACCCTTGGCAACTTTGATGAGCTGGCTACCTGACGCTACCGGCACCACGACCTGATCGGGAGCACGCCAACCCAATTGTTCGGCGATCTCGAAGGCCAGCGTCTTGGATCCCTCGGCGTAGTAGGGACGCAAGTTCACGTTGACGAACGCCCAATCCGGGTGTTCGGCGACGAGTTCGACGCAGAGACGGTTCACGTCGTCGTAGTTACCCTCGACGCCGAGTACCGTGCCTCCAAAGATCGCGGTCATCGCAATCTTTGACTTCTCGAGATCCGAGGGGATAATCGTGACGCTCGGCCAACCAACAAAGGCGGCGTGCGCGGCGACCGAGGTTGCGAGATTGCCCGTTGACGCGCAGGCGGCGGTCGTGAAGCCAAGACGGCGCGCGCTCGACAGTGCCACCGAGACGACGCGGTCTTTAAACGAACCGGTGGGATTTCGGGTGTCGTCCTTCAGCCAGAGTTCCTTCACCCCGAGAACCTCGGCGAGTCGACTGGCGCGACGTAGTGGCGTCCACCCGGCCCCAAGATCGACTGGCTCTGGACCCGGATCGGGAAGAAGTTGACCGTAGCGCCACATCGAATTTCGGCCGCTCGCGATTGACTCGCGCGTCACGACACCCTTCGCCGCCTCGAGGTCGTAGGACACTTCGAGCGGTCCAAAACACATTTCACAGGAGTAGCGCGCCTCCGATGGGTAGGTGGCACCGCACTCTCGACATTGAAGACCTATAGCGAAACTCATAACTCCCTTTTCATCGTTCGGCCTTTGGCACCTGGTGTGATGGGCAAATGCCCACGGTTCACACTGGTTGTCGCGACTTCAACGGGGCCGTCCCTCAGTCGCTCTTGATGACGCAACAATTGTTGCCGACCGTTCGTTGCTTGTCAAGTGCGAGTTTGCCCATCCACGGCCTAACCTGCTCATAATGAGCAGCGCCGACGTCCCCTGGACCCTCAGCCGCGAAGATTTCAACCTCGATCGCGTCACTCAATTGAAGGGTGACCTCACGGTGGCGGTGATTGTGCCGGCCAAAAATGAATCGGCGACCGTCGGCACCGTGCTCGACGCCGTACTGGTCCATCGCCACCTGGTCGACGAGCTCGTCGTCGTCAACGACAACTCTGTCGACGACACGACGACAGTCGCCGACCACCACGGGGCTCGGGTGATTGGCATGGACGGGCCGAGCGGGAAGGGTGAGGCCATGCGGGTCGGTCTTGCCAGCACGACCGCGGACATCGTGGTGTTTCTCGACGCTGACGTAGTGAATACGACGTCGGAATTTGTCGCTCGACTCATTCAGCCACTGCTGGAACGTAGCGAGATCCAGCTCGTCAAGGGCTACTACGAGCGACCGCTGCACAATATGCCGACGGGCGGCGGGCGGGTCAACGAACTCGCCGCGCGCCCGATCCTCTCGCTGCTCTACCCCGGGCTAGGTGAAATCCGCCAGCCCCTCGCCGGCGAAACCGCCGGACGACGTAGCGCGTTCGACGCAATCACGTTGGAGAAGGCGTACGGCGTCGAAATTGCGCTGCTCATCGACATTGCTCGTCAGTTCGGCGTGCACAGCCTCGCCCAAGTCGATCTCGGCGTTCGTCGTCACCGCAACCGGCCACTCGAAGAACTACGGCCCATGTCGATGGACGTACTGCGGGCGGCACTAAAACGCTATTCGGTGCACTTACCGCCTCAAGTGTGATCAGCCGACAATGGCGAGGTCTGGTCCCAAGATCACAATCACGTCGTCGGTAGAGACGGTGAAACCGAGGCTCTGTGCGTTGTACGGCCGCACGGCGTGAGTACCTGCATGAATCTCACTCGCGATTTGTTGCGCGGCCCACTTGTAACCGGGGTTGAAATAGACAAACGTCGACGTGACCTTGTTGCCATTCAGCTGAGGGAGCGTGTCCCAACCGAACGTCAAAAGTCGCTGGGTATACGTGCGGGCAAGTCCAGGCGTCGACGTGCCGTTCGCCACCTGCACACGGACCTGCGATTTTGGAACGATTTTGGAGTGAGATTGTGTTGTGGTCGTCGATGACGAAGTCGGCGACGTCGGCGAGGTATTCGCAGCCGACGACGATGCCGGTGAATAGCGCAACATGAAAAACGTCGCGACGACGAAGAGAATGACGATGGCCAACACGGCACTGAGTGCCGGTTGGTGGTGCGATCCCGCGGCGTTGGACCGATGGTTGTGGTGGGACGAATCACTCATTGGCGCAATCCTAGAGCGATCAGTTGAATTTCACTAACCTTGTTAGTTCCTAGCCGGTGTGGCGCAGTCTGGCAGCGCAGGCGATTTGTAATCGTCAGGTCGTGGGTTCGAATCCCTCCACCGGCTCCGCAAGAGGGTCGACCTTTGGGATTCGACAACGAATCGGGCCATCCTGTCGAATCACGTCGCAATCTTTCACGGCTCCGGTGCCTCGATCACAGGACAAAAACTTCGACCCGCGAATACGCCGCACTTGAACCACCGGCAATGGCACCCTCACCCGCGCAAGAAATTGATACGCCTTTGACATTCATCACGCGCAACTCTGCGCGGAGGTAGTTCGCGACGCCAATCGCGCGGGCACGACTAAGTGAAAGGTTGAGTGACTGAAGTCCCGTAGTCGCGGTGTAACCGTAGAGAAGAACGGAGTGGTACTTTTTTCCTCTCACCGATAGTGCGAGATGTTTGACTTCGCGTTTTAACGCGGCGGTGAGCGACGACGAGTTTTTGGAAAAGTTTCCAACCGCTCCAAGTAGTACTGCTGCCGCATGACCTGTCCACTGGGCGTAGAGGATTGACGAACCCGACAACTTGATGGTCTGACCAGCGATGTACGAAATGCCACTTCCCTTAGACGTTGACGTCCAGCGCGACAACACGAAACCGGCATGCAAAAGTCCAAGTTGACCAGGTAACGTAATTGACGATCCGTGCGGACCTGAAATAGGTGCAACGACGCCGCTCCCTCCATTCGCATTGAATGTCAAGGTGTCAGTAACTACTTGCGTCCATTGGGCATAGAGAACGGAAGTCGTGTTGGGTGTGTACGCAGCCCCGCCGAGACCAATGAGGGTTCCACCCGCGACCGCAGTAAACCACCCATTAAAGTCAAAACCTGTACTGGTGGGCGTCGGTAGAACTAGCGCTGAGGTGCCAATCGTGTAGTTGGATATTGAGGGACTCACAGATCCGCCGTTAGCCGAGTACGTGACTTGGTAAACGTTTGCTGCCCACTGTGCGTAGAGCGTCTGATCGCCCGTGAAGATGTACGACGAACCACTCAGATACGACGTTCCACTTCCATTGGCAGCAGTGTTCCAACCGACAAAGGTGTAGCCAGGGTTTGTAATACCGGAGATCGCCGGCAGCGTGGTGGCCGATCCGACTGGATACGTAACTGGCGCAATGGTGCCGGTCCCCCCGTTCACCAAGAAACTTGCTGTAGCAGTTAGCGTTGCGGTCCAAATTGCGTATAAAACAGTCGCCGCTGCGAAGTCAAAAATCGCGCCATCGACATACGACGTACCAGTTCCATTTGCTGAAGTGTTCCAGTGGCCAAACGTGTATCCCTGCTTAACGAGAAGTGGCTTCAGATTTGTGAACAAAGTGAGGGACGTCGGCGCATTAGCCGTCTGCGTCAGAAAAATTGGATCGTTGACGCTGTCATTCTGCGCAAAAGTGACCGAGTGGTTGAGGCTGGTCCAAATTGCGAACAACACGGTCGCCGCAGCGAAGTCGAAGGTCGCGCCATCAACATACGACGATCCAGTCCCATCTGCAGATGTATTCCAACTTTCAAATGTGAAACCAGGCTTAGTAAAAGGTGTGCTGAGATTTGCGAACGATGTGAGAGGCGTCGGTACATTCTCCGTCTGTGTGGCATAAATCGGATCGCTAGCGTTGTCATTTTGAGCAAATGTGACCGAGTGATAAAAGCCCGGCGTCGCAGCCGCTGACCACTGGGTTGAAATGGATAGAGCAAGAATTACAACAAGTGTGAAACTCGCAAATCTGAACATCTTTGAAGTGGCATTATTTGAGACCAATTGACGCATGAAACTTCCTTTAATTGAATAGGACAGTGCGCCTGGCGGTCAAACGTACTCATACTGCTCACGACTCCGAACGGAGCAAGAGCACATCAATTACGAGAACGAAACGAAGTCAAGATGTGACGAGTCAACTCACTAAAGTCGTTCCTGAATCCCAATTACGTTCATACTGTAGGGTCAGCGCGATAAAGCAAACTAGGGCACTACGTCCCATGTTGCGTTCATTGCTTACGAATGCGTGCGTCGCTGACGCGCCACTTCGAATGCGGCGATCGACACGGCGACCCCTGCGTTGAGTGAACTTATCTTGCCCAACTGGGGTATGGACACAACGGCCGCACATCGCTTACGGGTCAACGCAGAAAGTCCCTTTTCTTCGCCGCCAACGACCAGGGCCACCGGAACCGACCCCAAGTCGAAGCCATAGATCGACTCCTTCGCCTCGCCGGCGAGACCAACAGTGAAGATGCCCGCTTTGTTCATCTGTTCCAGTGCCGCGGGGATTCCTCCTACGTCACTAAACGTAAGGTATTCAATTGCGCCCGCGGCGGTCTTTGTGACGGTAGGCGAAATTCGCGCAGAACGGTGCCGAGGCACGACAACGCCGGTGACGCCCGCGCCTTCGGCACTACGCAACATTGCCCCCAGATTGCGTGGATCGGTGACACCGTCACAGACCAATAGAAACGGGTGCTTCTTTTGCATCAGTTCGTCGAGCCCCACGGTCTCGAGCCGAGCGGCAATCGCCATCACGCCCTGGTGACCTTCGGTACGTGCTTCACGGTCCAATCGAGTCATCGAGATGACTTGCACCCCGACGCGTTGGCGCTGCGCTTCAAACTCAATTGCGTCGAGCGTGTCCGATGCATCCTGGGCGTCGGCGATATAGATCTTTTGAATCTGTCGTCGACGTGCTTTCAATAATTCCAGAACTGCGTGGCGGCCCTCAACCTGCTCGCCACCCAAACCTTCTTTGTCGCGACTTGATGGGGCGCGTCGCGGCCCACCAACCTGTCCGCCAGTCAGGGGACGACCACCCTGTCGCGGCGATCGTCCGTTCGGCGTTCCTCGTCGGGGTGCGGGTCGCGGACTCATTTGATCTCCTCTAATAGGACAACGGCAGTTGCGCCGAGTCCCTCGGCTCGCCCCAAGGCTCCGAGCCCTTCGACGGTAGTGGCCTTCACGGTGACGAGCGCACCAACGACGGACGACAACTTTGTCGACATGGCTGACATGAAGTCGGCCAACTTCGGACGCTCAGCGATGATGGTGATGTCCGCGGACAACACACGAAGTCCTTCGTTCTTGACGAGGGCGACCGTTGCTTCGAGGAGCCGCCTCGACGAGGCCCCGGCGAATGCAGGGTCGGTGTCGGGAAAGTGTCGACCGAGATCGCCCAAATTCGCTCCACCCAGCAACGCGTCGCACAGTGCGTGCGTGGCCACGTCGGCGTCCGAGTGACCAACGAGGCCGGGCGCGCCCGCGATACGCACGAGGCCGAGCCAGAGCTCGCGCGAGGGATCATCGCTGACTTGGTGGACATCAATGCCGTGTCCAATTCTCATTTCTCACCTCGTAGCGACGTCACAATTTTCTCAAGGTCGTCACGCGATGTGATCTTGCAGTTTTCAATCTCACCGGGCACGACCACCACTCGCCCGCCCCACGCTTCAACCAGTGCAGCATCATCGGTCGCCTCGCTCGAATTTGCGTGTGCGCGCGCGAGAGCATCTCGGCTAAAGGCTTGGGGGGTTTGGACGGTCATGAGTTCGTCGCGCGTCACTGTCTCATGAACGATAACCAACGAGCCATCACGCGTGACGCGTTTCACGGTGTCAGTAATCACGAGTCCGGGTACCGCAGCGTCCGCACCGGCGCGCACCGCGTCGACCACTGCGTGAAAGAGGGCATCTGACGCGAGGGGGCGTGCCGCGTCGTGGACAACAATGACGTCGGCTTCGCCGCACTGCACGAGCCCCGCGCGCACTGACGACGCGCGCGTGTCGCCACCGATCACCACGACATCGGCGCCTTCGCCGTTGCCGTCGTAACTCGACGGGACTACGAGCACCACGCGCGAGGCCACCGAACGGGCCGCGCGGACGCTGTGGGCCGTCACCGTTTCATTGTGCAGGGTTTCGAACTGCTTGGCACCGCCGAAGCGGACCCCCCGCCCAGCCGCCACCACGACGGCCGCGACTGACACGACTACGGCAGGACCGAGGCGAGCTTTTCTTCAGCTGCTTCCGTGTCCACGTTGAGTGCGAAGGTCAACTCAGAGACCAAAATTTGGCGAGCGCGGGTCAGCATTCGCTTCTCACCGGCCGACAGTCCCTTGTCCTTGTCCCGGATCGAGAGATTTCGTACGACTTCGGCCACCTGGTAGATGTCGCCCGAACGCAACTTCTCCGAGTGGTTCTTGAAGCGACGTGACCAGTTCGTCGGCATGCGAGCTTCCTTCTTGCGAAGTACCGCGAAGACCTCTTCGACCTCTTCGTCGTTGATGACGTCGCGCAGTCCCACGGATTCGGCGTTGGCAACCGGCACCATCAACACGAGATCGGTGTAGGCGACTTTTAGCTTCAGGTAGTCCTGCTTGACATCAAAGGCGGTCATTTTTTCGATTTTTTCAACGGTGCAGGCGCCGTGGTGTGGGTAGACGAGACGATCGCCCTTTTTGTACTTGCGAACTGTCATGAACCACGTTCTCCTCAAAGGGAATCCGCCCAGTGGGCGTAAGGGGGATTAGCAATTCTACCGCACTTTGGTTAGCACGTGCCCGTGTGGGCGGTGCGCACGACCTCGAACAGTGACCCGCAGCGGCGCACTCGGACCCCGGCGACGTCGTCGAGCTCCCCCTCTGTGGGCACGATCACTTCGGTCGCCCCCAGGCGCTTGGCTTCGCGAACACGGCGCGTCAGACCCGTGACGGCGCGTAGTTCTCCGGCCAGTCCCACTTCGCCCACAACACAGAGCGTGCCCGGTACCACGAAGTTCATCACCGCCGACGCGACCGCGAGCGCCAGGGCCACGTCCACACCCGGTTCATTCGCCACAATGCCACCGGCCGTCGCGGCGAAGACGTCGACGGCGCTCGTGTCAACCGCGCACCGCGATTCGAGGACGGCGAGCATCAACGCGAGGCGCTGGGAGGAGACCTGGTGGGCCACCCTACGAGGCGCGCCCAATCCGGTCGCAACTAACGCCTTAATTTCAACGAGAAACGACCGCGAACCATCGTTCGTCACCGTGAGTACAACACCGGGCACGTGCAACTGGGGCGCGCGCAGTACCCCGGCGTCGGGCAGCTCTCGAAGCCCGGTGGGCACCATCTCGAGCAGACCGACTTCGCCGGTCGGACCGAATCGATGCTTCAGCGCTCGCACGATTCGCAGCGAACCGTGACGATCGCCCTCAATGCGCACCACGGTATCGACCAGGTGTTCGAGTGCCCGTGGTCCGGCGAGTTCGCCGTCTTTGGTGACGTGTCCGACAATGAGCAGTGCCGAACCGGTGGCCTTGGCAACGGCGCAGAGTCGACCTGCCACCATTCGCACTTGCGCAATCGATCCGGGCGCGCTCGAAATAGATTCGTCGCTCATCGCCGACACCGAGTCGACCACACAGAGGGTTGGACGGTGCTCGCGAATCAGTTGTTCGGCCTCCGCGACGCTCGTGGTCGCTGCAACCTCGAGTCCGCGCGGTACTTCGCCGAGACGACGGGCCCGCTGAGCCACTTGAGCCGACGATTCCTCGACCGCAATCAAGAGCACGGGCGTCGCGCTCAGTGCCAGAGAACGTAGTGCCATCAGCGCCAGCGTCGACTTTCCAACGCCCGGTTCACCGAAGAGCAGCGTCGTTGAGCCGGCAATGAATCCGCCGCCAAGAACTCGGTCGAGCTCGCCCAACCCGGTCGAGTGAAGCTCGGCGGTCCCTTCGTCCACGTCGCACAGGGACGTGGACGTTACCCTGCTACGTATGGGACGCTGCGTGAAGTGCTCTTCGTCGAGCGTGTTCCACGCACCACATCCCGGACACCGACCGATCCAACGTGGCGAGGTGGTGCCGCAGTCGCGACAGACGTGATTGGGGTGGCTCTTCACGCCCCGACGCTACGAGGCGGCTGTGACTCTAAGCGTTGGGTGCGAGGTCTTCGAAGTCAACCGAGGGCGGCAAGCCCTCGACGCCTTCAAAGGAGAGCATCTCGCCGTCAGGTCCTTCGACGGTGTCGATGACGATGGTTTGGCCAGCTCGGAACTCCTTGAAGAGAATCTTTTCGCTCAGCACGTCTTCGACGTACTGCTGGATTGCACGACGCAGTGGGCGCGCACCGAGTTCGGGGTCGTAACCCTTCTCGGCGAGGAAACCCTGCGCCTTCGCCGACAGTTCCAAACCAAGACCCTGAACCGCCAACTGATCGCGCAGGCGCGTAATGAAGAGGTCGGCGATCAAAATGACCTCGTCCCTCGTCAACTCGTGGAAGACAATCGTATCGTCGATGCGGTTCAGAAACTCCGGGCGGAAATGGGCCTTCAGCGCCTGGTGGACCTTCTCCTTCATCCGCTCGTGGCTGGCCACATCGGACGCCTTACCGAAGCCAATGGCGGCTTTTCGTAAGTCCGCCGTTCCCAGGTTTGACGTCATAATTAAGATGGTGTTCTTGAAGTCCACGGCACGGCCCTGGGCGTCGGTGAGACGACCATCTTCGAGGATCTGCAACAACGTGTTGAAGACGTCGGGGTGGGCCTTTTCCACTTCGTCAAAGAGAACGACCGAGAACGGCTTGCGGCGAACGGCTTCGGTCAACTGACCACCTTCGTCGTAACCGACGTAGCCGGGAGGCGAACCCACGAGACGGCTGACCGAGTGCTT